>JAIMBC010000165.1 GCA_023511675.1 Pirellulales bacterium | reverse complement strand
GCGGCGGTGCTCGGCCCGCTCCGCCGCCGCAGGGCGACCCGAGCAGCGCAGCGCCGGCAGTGAGGCCAGGCCATCCCGGCACGCCACGCGACGGCTGACACGGCTGCGATTGCCGGCGGGAAGCAGCCATCTGCACCGGCTACGGCCGGGAGAATTCCGCGGGGGCTAACACCATCGCCGTGACCGGTGCGGGCCGCCTTCTGTGCAGATCGTTATGTTCCGGGCGCCGGGCTGGCGTGATCAGCACGCTTGGCTGAATCGACGATACGGCGTGGCGCTTGCTACCTGCGCGGGTAGCTGCCCGACGCAGGCAGGCCATCCTCCTCTGCCGCTGATGTCCGAGGGTAGCTCGCCGAAGGCGACTCAGGGCGCCTGCCCTCTTGCTCGAGTTCCGCGGGGCTGATGCGCACGGGCCGGCGTGCTGTCACGCCTCGCCCGGCAATGCCCGATGGCTCGTAATCTCCCGTGCCGCCGGGGCGGTAGTGCGGATCGCCCGACCTGCCCGGCGTCTGATAGGCAGTAGCAGGAGACTGATAGCGATTCGTGGCGGGGGGCTGGTAGCCGTTGTCGCCGGGCTGATAGCCATTGTTGCCCGGCTGCCACGGTTCTGAGAGGGTCTCTGCCCGGGCAGTTGCCGTCCTGGCGATGGGATCGCGCTCGCCGAACGCTTCCGGGAAGGCATCTAGGTCCGGTGCCTGATCCGAGGTTGCCGGAGCCGAGCCAGCGCGTGCAGTTGGCGTGCTGTCTTCCCAGGCCGTGCCCCTGCGGGGCGAGGCTGGGCGTGCTGCGTTGGAGGAACCGGCCGTATTGTCCCACGCGCTCGGGGAGGAGAGCGAGGAGGTTGCGGAGGTTGGCGGCCCCGCCGGCGCGCTGGATGCCGTCGGCGCACTGTATGCAGAACCGGTGTTGTAGCGGGAGCCCAGGTCGTACCGTGACGTGCCGGGCACCGCGGCCCGAGCGTCTGCCGTACGGTAGGCCGCCGGGGGCTCGTAGGCACCGGCATATGCGTTTTCGCCGGCAAGCGCGGTGCCGCCATAGGGACGGCGGGCGCCGGGATCTGCTGGGTACGGATTGGCCGGCGGCTGCTGGCTCGCTCCGTTTTGTCTTGCCGGGTTGTCCTGCCAGCCGTTGCTGGAGAGGGCGGGCGAATGATAGGTGCTGTCGTAGTAACCCTGTTGCGGTCCCACAGCGCTGTTATAGGAAGTGCCGCCGGGCGTGTTCGAGGCAGGGGGATAAGCCGGGGCGGTGCCCTGGCCGTAGGCGCTCGAACCGTCAAAGCTGGTAGGTTGCCCGGGATACGCGCCAGGGTAAGGGCCCTGAGGAGTGGCAGCGGTACCCGCCGTTGCTGGGTCCTGGGAATAAGGGTTGCCCTGCAACGTTTGCGGGGTAGCTTGGGTGCTGGGAAGCTGGGGGCCCGCATAGGCATTGGCGGGCGGGGTTGTGGTAGCCCGGCTGTAGGGCGGCGTGCGGTTCCAGCCCCAACCTGCCCACCCCATTCCTCCACTCTGGCAGCCTGCCAGCGCTAGCGGCAGGAGCCACGCCACCGACCGATGCAGCGTTACGGCTCGCATGAATTCTTTGCCCTGTTGAAATGGTATCAGGGACCGCCGCAGCCGCCACATTGCCGCTACGTCTGTCTTCCCTGACGACGATTGGTGAAACGGCCCGTTTCGGAGCCCCGAGGCCTCAACTGCCGCACTCCGGACCACGTCAAGCCAGATCGGCAGTCCGGGCGGTAAGCCTACCGCGGCCAGCAAACTCAGCCCCAATCCGGCGCTCGCCACCATGGAACCTGCCAGCCCGTTCACAGGGCGGGGATTATACGACCGCCTCCGACCCAGTCAATGCCAGTTGGCGGCATGCCGCGTACAGCGCGTACAGCGTCTGGAACAGCAGGCGGCGTAGCTTCGCAGACTTGCCGCGTCAACGAATACCTATCGATGACCCGCTTTTCCCCCGATTCGGCTTTTCACCCTCAGGCCCATGGGGTGCTGGACCGGCGCTTCGTCTCCCCGCATAGGCCAGGAGGGCCGTACGAGCGACCCGCCCCGGGGGGCGGTATCCTGCCTATCTTCGAAGATCATAAGCCAAGGTCGGAGGTTCTCAGCCAATGGAATGGCAAAGCAGCGAACATGAGCGTGCTTAGCGAATCCAACACCAGAGCTAAGTTGATCGAGCCGGCGATTCGCGCCCGGAGTTGGATCGAAGACCTCAGGCAACGCGAAGAGACCGCCGGCGCCAACCGCGTGCTCGGCGGGTGAGCGAAGCGGCGGTCCAACGGACGGGCCGACTACACGCTTCGCATCCAGGTCAATCCCCAGGCCCCACCCTTCGCCGTGGCCCTAATCGAGGCCAGGCGAGAGGGCCTTCCTCGAGGTCACGGGATGGAGTAGGGCAAGGCCCCCGCCGCCGCCAAGCGGCTGCACGTGTCCTTCGTGTTCTCCTCCAACGGGCACATGTTCTTCGCGTACGACCGGTTCACCGGCATCATGCGCGCGCCGCGGCCGATGAGAGAGTTTCCGACCCCGCCCGAATTGCCAACTCGCTTCGAGCAACATATGCGCCTCAAGCGCGATTCTCCGGCTGCCGGGCCGCCACTCATTCCCTTCAGGGGCGGCGAAGGAACTCGCCGTTATTACCTGGACGCGGCAATCCGGGCGGTATTGGAAAAAGATGCGCGATGTGCAGCGACCGGCCAGCCAAAGCGGGCCCTGCTGTTGCTGGCCACCGGCTCGGGCATGACCTTCATCGCAGTGAACCTGCTTCGGCGCATTGCCGATGCGGGCCAGCTACGGCGCGCTGGTCGAGCGGCTAGTCGCCTCAGGCTACTCGCCCACGGTAGTACGCATGGTTGACGGAGCGGAGGACTGCGACCTGTACGACGTCTTCGCCGAATTGGGCTGCAGCATGGCTCCACGCACACGAGTTGAGTGGGCCGACGCTCATTGCTACAAGCACCAGCAATGGTTGGGCGCGCAGGCGAGCGAGACGGCCGAGACTGTCCGGGCATTGACCGGCCAGTTCGCCCGTGGCAGCACCGAAGGCCTCGAAAACCGCCACATCTTCCAGACGCCCGAGGTCAGGGCCAGCGGAGGCCTGCAGGCCCTGAAACAAGCGGACAACCCCGCCCAGCTACTGCGTGAGACCCAACAACGGATGTTCGCGGCATGAAGTACGAACGGTTCGAGCAATTGCCACTCTGGAAAGCGGCCGCGGACTTGGCCGAACGGGTCTACGCGGCAACACGCCACCGTTTCTTTGCCCAGCCGAGCGACCTGCGCGATCAACTTCGCCGCGCGGCCTTGTCGGTTTCGAACAACATCGCGGAGGGCTTCGAACGCGGCTCGATCGCCGAGTTGCTGGCGTTTCTGTACATTGCCCGCGGCTCAGCCGGCGAGGTCCGCTCGATGCTCCACTTCGCCTTGCGTCTACTTGCCAGCGTCTACCCCTCCGTCCCGCCCGGATCTGAAATCTCAAATCTGAGATCTCGAAGCACGTCCCCCTGGCCGAGTCCTGCTCCCGGCAAATCCGCGTCTGGGCCGATAACCTCCAGAACACCGATATCAAGGGGCAACGCTACCTTACCGAGCAGTCGCGCCGGCAGTATGACGCGGCCAACAGTATGACGCGGCCAGTAGTATGACGCGGCCAGTAGTATGACGCGGCAAACGGGCCGCCGCCTTTGAGCGCGACATGCGAGAGCGTTTCCGCCAAGCACACCCCGAGATGTTCACCGATCCGCCCGAGGAGGTCTGAACGGCTGCGCAAAACTTCCAGCGCGTTGCTGAAATCTCGGATGTGAAATCCGAAATCTGCCATCCCAAATCCCTCGTGCCGCCCCATCCCATCCCACAACCTCCGCACCACAAATCGGGTTCGCTGGCCCACGGTGGCCGAGGTGCCGACGGCTGTCGATGCCCACGTCCGCCTCGACCTCGCCCACCTCAATCGCCAGTTGCCCATGGCCAGGGTGCTCGATCACCTCTGCCTGACGCCGCGGCTGAAAGGCTCCGGCGCTAGAAGGCGGTGGCTGTCCGATCCATCGCGGCGATGGCCGCGGCAGTACTTTCAGCGTCCACTTCGGGCTGAACAAGTATCGGTGCATCGACGCTCGCTGTCGGCGTCACGGCGACGTGCTCGAACTGTGTTCGGCGCTGTTTCGCCTGAGCCTGCCTGACGCCGCCCTCGACCTCGTCCGTACCTACCACTTCGAACCCATGCCGGCAACAGAGTAGCGGCATGGTTGAGGAACGGTTCGCCTGACAGCAATCCGAATGATCGCTAGCTCCCCGTCCGCCCTGCGCGCCGCGAAGGCTCTTAAAACTGTCCCATCGTTCCGTCATCACGGCGACGGGGCTTGACATTCATCGTTCCATCTGCATCGGCGGGGTCGGCGGTTACCTATCCGTCCTGCTCAATCATCGGACCGACGATCTCGGCGTCGTACTCCTTGCTGATGGCCCTCAATGCCTCCAGGTCAGGCGAAGGGGACGAGCCCAGAACCTGGTGCACCCTGGCAAAGAACCGCTCGTAGCCCCCAGGCTGCATCAGGAACAGCAACTTCCCGGTAGCCGTCCCGACACACTGGAAGGCGCGCGGAAGCCCCTTGGGGAAAGCGAGATAAGCCCCCGGCCCGATGCGACGAACCGGCTGATCCTGATTCCGGATCAGGAACTCGCCCTCGACGACGTAGGCTGTTTCGTGCCGCTGGTGGTGCACGTGGAGCGGGGCCCCACTCTCCGGCCGGTGGGTCGACTCGAAGACCGAGTACTCGCCGTCGGTGTTGTCGGACCGAGCGAGGAAGACGATCTTCATACCCAGCGCAGGGAAGTCGTAGGTTACCCCCTCCCCGGTTGCACCGCTCGAAAGTGGATCAAACCCCTTCGCTACCTCCTTGGAACAGAAAACCAAGCTGCCGAACTGGTGATTAGATCGACCAGTGCCGGTCGATCTATCACGGTGCAGGTCACGTTATTTCGGGGTGCCGATCTGTTTGTCACCGCGCCGGTCGATCGATTACGGCGGCCCGGGCTGTCTCCTCCAGCTCGTTTCGCAATGGAGCGAGCCATTGCCCACGTTCCACACACCGCCGTCAACGTCGTATTCTCGCCTGGGACGCCGGCCGATGTACACTGATGTACATGTGCCTCCTGTTGCCCCTTGCTCCCCCTCGAAGGAGAAGGCGATTAGCGCCCAACTTCGGCCGCGGCCAGCAGCCCACCTTCGCGCACCGCAGCCGCCCCGGCTGCTCGACCAGGCCGCCCAGGCCGCTTGCCGACCGGTGGCGTCAGAGCTAAGCACTGCGTAAGTCGCGAACTGAGTTCGGGCCTACGTCCTGTTGCACGACAAGCGCCAGTTCAACAACGGCGCCCGCCTCACGCAACCCGCTTTCTGGAACACGTCGTGCGGACTGAGAAGCAGCCGCTGCCGGCGCTGGAGTCGCCGGGAGCGGCCCTCGAACGGCTGGATCGGCTGGCCGAGTTGCCAAGGTGGCGGGTTGTCGGGTTGCCGGCGTACGGGTAAGGAAGTGCGGGTCTGCCACGTCCGCCATCAACCCTCGCAGCTAGTGCCTCTGGGAGCACAGCTCTTCGCACTGCTGCTGTAACAGGCCCTCGCCGCGCCATTCATTTGGGCTGCGGCGCCCCGTCAGTTTTGCCGGCTGCTTGCGTTCCTCGCTCTGCCCTCCACGGGAGCCGCTGCCACCGCGCAGGGGGCAGCCGGCTCGGGTCCCGAAGGCTTCCTCAGGCCACTGGCCAACGTCCACGTTGTTAGCCGCCCATGCAAGCTTGCTGGCAGGCCATTCAGGCCTACTCACCCACGTTGAAGGTGTACGTGAACGCCTCACGCTCCTTTGCCTGGTACCCCGTGGCGGGAGCGATCTCCAGATCCTGGTTCTGGTAGGTGTCCCAAACCAGCGAGCCGTCCTCGCTGCGTGCCCAAATACGAATCTTGTAGGCGTGCACGGGAACGTTGTCGATCGCCAGGAACGTGGTGGCCCCTGGCTGGACGATCCAGTAGGTCTGTTCGCTGGCGTCTCCATACCAGTTCCACTCGCCGGCATCGTTGAACGTGTAGTAGAGCATGAACACGTAAATCCGCTGCGACGCACGGTTATCGGCCACGATGTAGCGGGTGTAGAACGTGCTCATCTCGGCCGAGGGGGTGTCCGTCGAGGGCGTGCCACTGCCCGAGTCGGCGGCGGGTGAGCCGGACGGCGTGTCCGTGTTCCCGCTACCCTCTGAGGCCAGCAGATCCGCAAGCGACGGGTCGAGTTCGACGGCCTTCTGAAACGCCGCCTGGGCATCGGCCTGATTATTCAGTGCCCGCAGCGTCAGCCCCAGCTTGTAGTACAGCACGCCCACGTTGGGACGCAGCTCGATGGCCTTGAGATAGTCTCCGAGGGCAGCGTTGTACTCGCCCATCGCCAGGTAGGCGTCGCCGCGGCGGTAGTAGGGATTGGGATAGCGCTCATTGAGGGCGATGGCCGTGGTGAAGTCGACGACGGCGTCGCCGTACTGCTGGAGGGCTACACGGCAGTCTCCGCGATAGAACCGCATTTCGGGATCGCGGGGGCGGATGGCCACCGCTTCGTCGAACCAGCGCATCCCCTCCACGGGGTCTCCCTTCTTCAGGGCCAGCACATACCCCACGTTGGTGGCTGCCAGCGCGTAGGTCTTATCGGCCTCGAAGGCAGCCAGGTAGTCTTGCAGGGCCGCGTCGTAGTCTCCCTTGGCCCAGAACACATCGCCTCGGTTGTTGAGGCATTCGGCAAACTTTGCATCGAGCCGGATCGCCTCGTTGAACTCGTCCAGGGCCTGCTGCAGGGCACTCTGCTTCAGGTACACCACGCCGCGAAGGTTGTAGCCCGCCGGGCGGGTCGGGTCCAAACGCACGGCAGACGTAAAATCTGCCAGCGCCTCATCGTAGCGGCCCTGCTCGAGGTACGTTTTTCCCCGCGCCTCAAAGGCACGGAGGCTATCCGCATTCAGCTCGATGGCCTGGTTCAAATCACCCAGGGCACTTTCATAGTCACCGCGGTGGCGGAACACCTCACCCCGTGCCACATAGGCCTCGGCCAGCTTGCGGTCCATGCGGATGGCCTGAGACAGGTCTTTGAGCGCACGATCGTACCGCTCCGTGGCCAGCAGGCGCTCTCCCCGCTTGTAGAATTCCTCGGCCGTCTGCGGGTGCCACAGCTCATTCACCTCCTGCATGAAGGACTTCACCTCGCTGACGTCGATGAACCGCTGGAGCAAATTGCCCTGGTTGCTGCCCCCCTCGACCACGGCCACCACCAGCCCCTGATCGTTGACCACAGGGCCGCCGCTATCTCCGTGATTGGTGGGAGACTGATTCTCCACAACCTTGGCACTCCGCCGGACCACGCCGGCAATGGGATCGCCCGTGAGCCAGGTGGTGGTGAACACCCCGCGTACCGTGCCCTGCGTGTAGATCCACATCTCGTCGATGGGGTTGCCCACGGAGTGCAGGGTTTCGCCGGCCCGCGGGCTTCGCGGAGCCAGGCTCAGCGCGCGGATACCTTCCGGGAGAGAATCCAGCTCGACCACGGCCAGATCCCGCGCCGCATCGGCCAGGAACACCTTCCCCCGAATGCGCTTGGACTTGGTGAGGTAGTGTGTCCGATCCGCAATGGGTTCTTCCCCTTCATACTCGGGGAAGATGGCATACACTTCCTCCAGATTATCCACCACGTGCTCATTGGTAAGGAGCAGTTTGCGGCGGGTATCGATCACCCAGCCGGAGCCGGTCCACATGGGCTGCTCGGCATTGTCTGCCGTGATGAAGGCCGTGGAGTGCAACAGACGCTGGTAGATCTCGCTGGCGTCCAGCTTGGGCGCTGCCTCGGCGACCTGGGCACTCTTTTTGGCGCCCGGCTTTTTCTGGGCGGCCCAGCCGGTGTTGCCCACCACCATAGCCGCGGCCAGGGCGGCGAGAAGCAGACCCACGGCCCTCCACGGCAGGCGGCCCCTTTGACCAGAAACCCCATGGGCGGACGTTAGGCAGCGACACATGACGCATCACCTCGTGAACAGTGGGTCAGATCGATCCTTGGGCACATTGTGGGTGACGCCAGGCACCCACCATTACCCCTACGCGCCACCATGGGGGCTGTGACAGGCCGAGGGTCAACCGAAAGCTGGCCTACATCAATCTATCTGGTTCTACAAAAAGAGCAACGCGCCGGAGCGGATCCGGCGCGTTGCTGCGAAAGATGGCGGGTTATGCCGTGCTTGCGGGCCCTGCTAGTTGCTCCTGAAAGGCACCGTGGTCACCTCCCGCTCGCTGGCCAGGTACCCTTCGGTAGGGGCCAGCTCGACCTCCGTTTCCTGGAAGGTGATGCTGCCATCCAGGGCCTCGCCCCACAACACAACCTTCTGGGCGTGGATGGGCACGTTGTCGATGGCCAGTGTCCCTTCCTGGCCCGCGCCCACATCCCACGTGTAGCCGTCGCCGTACCAGTTCCACTGGCCCTGGCTGTCGAAGCTGTAGTACCGCATGTGGATGCGGATGGTGGTGCCCGTCTCATTCCGCACCTGCAGGAAGCGGGTATAGAAGCGGGTGAGGCTCTCATTCGAGCCGGAGCCGGCTTGCGTGCCGGCGGTGCCGCTGCCGGAGCCGGCGTTATCGGCCGAGAAGGGGATCTCGTAGTCGCCCAGCTCGCTGGCCGAGTAGCCCGCTAAGGGCACCAGCTCCAGATCCTGGTCACGGTATTGCAGCCACTGCAACGAACCATCCTCGCTGCGGGCCCAGATGCGAACGCGCTGGGCGTGGAGCTTGACGTCGTTCATGGCCAGGTAGGTTCGCACGCCGGGCTGAATGGCCCAGTAGGTTTCCTCGCTCGTGTCTCCGTACCAGCCCCACTGGCCGCTGGCGTCGTAGGTGAAGTACTGCAGGTACACCCGGAGGGGGCGGTCCGTGTTGTTAGAGACCAGGATGTGGCGGGTATAGAACTGCGTGGCCTGCTGGCCGCCCGGTACCGCACTCGCTCCATCAGGCAGGGGGGGGACGGCGGAGCCGCCCGAGCCTAGCGACGCGACGACCTGCGCCAGCACCGGGTCGAGTTGAATGGCCTGCTCGTAATCGACACGAGCACCGGCGGCATCGCCCAGCTTGTCCAGGGCACTGCCCCGGCAGATGTAGAACTCGGCCTGCTTGCCGTCGAGTTCAATGGCACGGGTAAACTGGGTCACGGCCTGCGAGTAGTCTCCCAGCTCCACCAGCGCCAGCCCGGCCAGGAAGTGCGTCTGCGGCTCCTGCGGCCTGGCACCGATGCCAGCATTGAGTGCGTCGATAATCTGGCTGCTATCGACCTTGAGTAGGGCCATGGCATAACCAGCGCCGGCCGCTGCCTCGCCCGCCGTGGGATCGCCATTAAACGCCGCGACAAAGTCGGTAAGCGCTGAGTTCGCGTCTCCCTTGGCGAGGTACACCCGGCCGCGCTGCGTCAGACAGTCGGCATTCTTCGGCTCGAGATTCAAGGCAGCATTCAGATCGTCGAGGGCCAGGGCAAACTCCCCCTTCAACCGGCGGGCCATCCCTCGCATGCGGTAGGGTTCCACCACCATCGGGTCCAGCCGCAAGGCTGTGGTGAAATCGGCCACCGCCTCGTCCAGCCGGCGCTGCCGGCAGTAAGCCTGCCCGCGGCCCAGGTAGGCCGCCACGTTCGTGGCATCCAGTTCAAGGGCCTGGGAGTAGTCGGCGACGGCACTTTCCAGATCGCCGCGAGCACGGAACACGTCGCCGCGAACCTGAAAGGCCTCCGACAGTTTGCGGTCGGCCTTCACGGCGGCCGTGGCGTCCGCCAGCGCTCGGTCCAGCCGCTGGTTGTCAAGCAACAACTTGGCCCGTGCCACGTAAGCCCGCGCCGATGTGGGCGACCACAGCTCGTCCACCTGCTTGATGAAGGCACGCACCTCGCTCACGTCGATGAAGTAGTGCAACAGGTTGGCGTTCAGCTTGCCGCCCTGCACCACGCCCACGATCTCGCCGCGGTCGTTCACCACCGGACCGCCGCTATCGCCGTGATTGGTAGGAGATTGGGTCTCCACCACCTTGCAGTGGCGGCGGATCGTGCCCAGGTTGCCGTCGTCGTTGTAAAACGTCTTGACCCTCACGCCCCGCACGCGGCCCTCGGTATATAGCCACATCTCGCCCTCGGGATTGCCCAGCGAGTGCAGCCGCTCGCCTGCCCGCGGGCTGCGCGAGGCCAACGGCAGGGCCTCGATGCCCTGCGGTAGCGACTCCAGTTGGATCACGGCCAGGTCCCGCGCCGGATCCGAGAGAATCACCTTGGCTGCAATGCGGGAGGACTGCCTCAGGTAGTGGTCCGTGTCGCGGATCACGTCCTCCTCGTGGTACTCGGGGAAGATTACGTACACCTGGTCTAGGTTGGAGACCACGTGCTGGTTGGTGATCATCAGGCGGCGGCCCTTGTCGATCACCCAACCGCTGCCGGTCCATGCCGGTTGGGGCGAGTTATCAGCAAGCACGTACGCGGTGGACTGCAGCATGCGGTCCACCAGCTCGGCGGCATCCACCTGCTCGGCGGCGGCAGCGACGGGCGGGGGTTCCAAAATGCCAATCGGACCGCCCAGGGCGGCGGCCATCGTGCACCCTAACGCCATGCGGCGAACGGTACGTGCGGAAAAGAACGGCAGCCAACTTTTCTTGCTCAATTTGACCACGGACCAATCTCCCTTTGGAAAGCAGAGACAACGGCTCGTTCCGCTTCCCTGCGGGCGACTGGCCGTGCATCCATGCAGGCCCTTTGCCACCCTTACAGAAGGGAAACCGACCTGTGACGCCCCACTTAGCCGTGCAGAAGCGGTTTTTTGGCCCCTTTTGCCCCATCGACCCCACCGCAAGAGCGCTGCTTCCCTGCCTGTTAGCAGGGCGACCTTCCTGCTGCGGCCGCTGCACATAGGAAGTGACTGCCAATCTGGGAGGTCTGGGAAAAACTTGCGATGCCTATTAAAGCAACTCGCTCCTCGTTGGCATGCTTGGTGCCGGGGTAAGGGCGCTGGTCTGGCTGGCGATTGGTAAGCAGGCGGTAGCAG
Source organism: Pirellulales bacterium (assembly GCA_023511675.1). GTDB lineage: Bacteria > Planctomycetota > Planctomycetia > Pirellulales > JAIMBC01 > JAIMBC01. The sequence continues at coordinate 2,283 of JAIMBC010000165.1, read as the reverse complement.
CGGGTAGCGAGCCGCTACAAGCAGCGTGACCACACTGTGCGGCCAAGTCCTGCAGCCGAGGAGTGGGGCGATTGGAGCAGCCAGCCGCGTCGGCCCATCCATGAAGCGTGCGAGAATTTGATCTACCGCCCGAGCGGATATAGCGGTTTTCCGTGATCTGAAATGCCACAACGTTCTACTAGCAAGCATGTTGCGTCGAAGAAGTGCGTCGTATTGACTGAAAACATCCAATAGCTCAGATTAAAAATGGAACAAGATGATCGGACTCAATCATAAAGTGCTTGCAATCCTTCAACACTTCTGCCATAATCTGGTCATGGATCGTTCAAGAACTAGCAAGCATCGAGGGCTTGGTTGGCCGTGCAGGCAGAAGAGCGGCGCAGCAAGCTGTTAGAACTGGTGCGGTTGAAAGGATTTGCGGCGTTGCCGGATCTGGTGGAAATCTTGCAGGTTTCCGAATCGACCATTCGGCGCGACCTGGACTACCTCGAGGAGACCGGGGCCGCCAAGCGTACGCACGGCGGCGTGCTGTACACAGGCGCATCTCCCAAGCTGCCCCACTTTGACCTCCGCCAGCCAGCCCAGTGGGATAAGAAGCGTGCCATTGGCCGCCGCGCCGCAGCGCTGATCGAAGATGGAGATACGCTGATCCTCGATGGCGGCACCACCACGTACGAGGTCGCCCGCGAACTGGTGGGGCGGCACGTGCAGATTGTCACCAACTCGCTGCCGGTGGCCAACCTGTTCGCCTCCAGCCCCAACACGGATCTGGTCCTGGTAGGAGGCTATATCTACCCGCGCACCGGCGTTTCTCTGGGGCCGTATGCAGACGCCATGCTGGCTGAGCTGAACGTACGCAAGACGGTGCTCAGCGTGGCAGGAATCAACGACCGCGGGTTCTTCAATAGCAACCTACTGTTGGTGGAGACGGAGCGGGCCATGATGCGGGCCGCTGAGCAAGTGATTGTGGTGGCGGATAGCACGAAGTTCGGGCACCACAGTCTGGCCCACCTGTGTCGGCTGGAGGAGGTGGACGTGTTGGTGGTAGACAGCGGTACGCCCGAGGTCTGGAGGCAGAAGGTGCTGGATGCGGGCGTGACGCTGCATGTGGCTGAATTGGATGGTCAGGGGAGTTGAAGAGGCTGCCAGATGCCTGCGGTTTGTATCGATCGTGCCGAGGTGGAACGTGTGGTCCGGGAGGTGCTGCGTGCCCGCGCGCCGGCACCCGCGGCCGCACCCAAGCTGGTGGTGAACATTTCGGCCCGTCACGTGCATCTGACGGACGAGCACGTGGAGGCACTGTTCGGGGCGGGGCACAAGCTGACGCCGATGCGGCCGCTGTACCAGGACGGGTTTTACGCGGCCGAGGAGACCGTGATGGTAGTGGGTCCTCGGCGGCGGATGTTGCCGGCCGTGCGGGTGCTGGGCCCCACGCGGCCGCACAGCCAGGTGGAGTTGGCGTTTACCGACGGCATCTCGCTGGGCATCGACCTGCCGGTGCGGCCCAGCGGCAAGATTGCCGGCACGCCGGGCTGCGTGCTGGTAGGTCCGCGCGGGGTGGTGGAGTTGAAAGAGGGCGTGATCCGTGCCGAGCGGCACGTGCACATGAACTTCGAGCACGCCGCCTGGTACGGCGTGAAGAACGGCGACCGCATGAGCCTGCTGGTGGAGTCGAGCTGCACGGTGGTTTTCAAGGACCTGCTGGTGCGTGCCGACGCCACCAGCAAGCTGGAAGTGCATCTGGATACCGACGAGGGCAACGCGTGCGATCTGGAGCACGCCGTGCGATGCGACTTGTTGAGGCAATAGGGAGCCGCCTGGCTCTTCCAGTTTCGTGTTACCTTTCGGAGCGTGTGACATGGCAACAACGATGGAAGCATTGGGCATGATCGAGACCAAGGGCTTCATTGCCCTGGTCGAGGCCAGCGATGCGATGATGAAGGCTGCCAACGTGCAGTTTCTGGGGTGGGACAAGGTGGGCAGCGGCCTGGTCACGGCCTTCGTGACCGGCGATGTGGCGGCCGTCAAGGCAGCCACCGATGCGGGAGCGGCCGCGGCGGGCCGCATCGGCGAGGTGATCAGCGTGCAGGTGATTCCTCGTCCGCACGACGACCTGGGCGTCGTGCTGCCCGCCCCCCAGAAGACCGGTGGGGCCGACTGACCTTTCCTACCCTCACCTCCAACTCAGATCGGGAGAAACATACCCATGCAAGACGCCATTGGATTGTTGGAAACCAAGGGGCTGGTGGCACTCGTCGAGGCCACGGACGCCATGGCCAAGGC
>JAIMBC010000164.1 GCA_023511675.1 Pirellulales bacterium | reverse complement strand
AGAGAGGGGGGCGGCCCGTGCAGATACCGATTGGTCAAAGAGCCCGTGCCGTCAAAGGCCAGCACGATGACGTCCTGATCATACACGTAGGCGATGGCGCCAGCAACAGGCTGGGCCGGGCCGGGCCAAGGGGGCAGTGAGCGGAGAGGAGTGAGGAGCGTGGGGTGGCTACATCTCCCGGTGATGCCGACGAGGGAGACGAAGCCTCGCGGACGGTGCGTTCCTAGGCAGGAGCCTGGCAACGAGGGGTTAAGGGGGCAGGCAGGGATGCCTGCTCGACGAGGCGGGCGGGACGCCCGCTTCCCCGGGGGGGCCGGCTGGACAGCGTGCCGGTGTCGATGCGCTCAAGCAGCGTCAAGGCAACGGCTTGATCTCCAGATCTTTGAAGCGAATCTCCATGGCGTCGCCCACGTGCAACTGCAGGGCCAGCACTCCCTCGGCAGCACCCTTTTCCGCGTCCCGCTCTTCGTAGGCCACGGTGAGATGGCCGTTGAGTTTCTGAGTGATCCGAGGGCCGTCGGCCGTGATTTCATACTCGTTCCAGTCGCCCGGCTTGTAGTGCTTGGCAACCTCCTGCGGATCGACGTTGGCCAGAATGCCGCGCCCGCCCTCTTCGTAGAGGATGCCTAGAAATTGATTATCCGCAATGTCGGCCTGGTAGCCGCGCACCACGTAATCATCGAATTGGCGGCTGCGAAACTGCACGCCCGAGTTGCCGTTACGCAGCTTGAACTTCAGCCGCAGCACGAAGTTGGCATACGTCTTCCGTGTGGCAAGAAAGCTGTTGTGCTTGAGCGTCTTGGAATCGGTCGAGCCTACAATCTGGCCATCTTCGACCCGCCACAACTCGGGATCGCCCTCCCAGCCTTCCAGGGTAGTGCCATCGAACAACGGCACGAACTCGCCGCGGTCATCGGCGGCGGCCACGATGCATACGAGCAGACCGGCAATGCCCAGGTGGCCTAGAAGGCGCCAAGACATAGGGCATCTCCACTCAACAGGTTCCGGGCCAAGGCGGCCCGAGCGTCTCCACTGGCTTGCTCCTTGCGCGTCGCGCTGTTAGGCGGTCATGCGACGTCGCCTGTTACCATAGCCTCGCGCGGGGCAGGTTTCCAGGGCTTGCCGGCGATCTGGGGCTGGAAGTCGCCTCTGCCCGCCAGCAGTGCGATTTCTCGCATCATCCAGCGGGTGACGTGTTCCAGCACCTCGCGTTGGCCTTCACGGCCGTAATAGGGAGAGAGGTCCAGGGGCCGTCCCACCACCAGCCGGGCGCGGGCGGTAAGCCAGAAGAAACTGTACACGCTCCCCTCAAATGGCCCGCCTTCAATGTAGCAGGGAATGACGGGTACCCTGGCCCGCAACGCCACTAGGGCCGCACCCAGCCGGCCCGGAAGCATGAACTCCGTGGTGGTGTTCAGGCGTCCTTCGGGGAACATGCCCACTAGTTCTCCGCGCTGCGCGTAGCGGACGGCGGCCCGCGTCGCCGCCGTGTCGATCCCCGCGCGGCTGGTGGGAATGACCTCGAGTACCCGCAGACCCCAGCCGATCACGGGCACCTGGCAGTATTCTCGGGCGACCATCCAGTGCACCTGCCGCCGCGCTGCGAGGGCGACGAAGGCTGGATCCACGGGCGAGCGGTGGTTGCAAACGATCACGGCCCCGCCGGGCGGGTCGATGGGCAGGGCGCCCTCTAGGCGTGCCCGCCAGCGAATCCGCGTCATGACGAGGTTGTACACATAGATGGGAAACTGCAACGGTTTGTAGCCCATGCGGCGATAGGTCTTCCAGATCCAGACACAAAGCGCTGCCAGGGCTGCCGCCAGAACGGCGGCTGCCAGAGGACGAACCGGCAGGGGAGGAAAGGGCATGTGGGGTATCCGAGAAACTCAGGTTGCAGCCGTGCTGGGCTGGCAGGCAACCCCTGGAGGGCCTTAGCATAGGGACGCTTCAACAACCCACTATACCGTTGATGGCTCCAGCAAACGAGGGACGTCCTTGCGGATCGGCATCATCAGCGACACCCACGGCCACACGGAGTTCACGCGGGCGGCGGCTCGCTTGCTCGAGGGCCTGGAGATTGAACTGCTGCTGCATTGCGGCGATGTAGGATCAGCAGATGTGGTTCGAGTACTTGCCGCCTGGCCGTGCCACTATGTCCTGGGCAACGTGGACGACGAGCAGTCGCTGCCCGCTGCCATCGCAGCGGCGGGGCAGCACTGCCACGGCCGCTTCGGCTCGCTGGAGCTGGCCGGATGCCGGATCGCCTGGCTGCATGGAGATGATCTGTTGCTGCTGGAGGAGACCATCGAGGGGGGGCAGTGGGATCTGGTCTGTCACGGCCACACGCACGTGGCGCGATGCGAGCGGCGGGGCCGCACGCTGATCCTGAATCCCGGAGCGCTGTATCGCGCTCGCAAGCACACCGTGGCGATGGTCGAGTTGCCCTCCTTTCAGGCACACGTGCTGGAAGTATAGCGGCGAGAGGGAGGCGTGCGTGCCTGGCGTGCGTCATTCCCCGCGTTCGACCAGCGTGCGCAGCTCGCCGGCGATGAAGAAAGAGCCTGTCACGCACAGCAGCTTGTTGGCTGCCAGATGGGGCTGAGCCAGCTCCCATGCGGTCTGGGCATCGGCGGCGAGCTGCACGCCGGCCATGCCCACCTCTGCGGCGAGGCCAGCCAGCTCCTCCACGGGCACGCCGCGAGGATTGCTCCGATACCGCGTGAGGATCACGCTTTCGAAGTGCGGCCGCAGCAGCATGAGCATCTCGCGCACCTGCTTGTCCACGGTGGTAGCGAACAGCAGGGTTCGCGGGCGGCGGGGAAACAATTCACAGAGCGTTTCGACGAGCGCGGCGATGCTGGCCACGTTGTGTGCGGCGTCGATGACGATCGGCGGCCGGCGGCGCACAATTTCGATGCGTGCCGGCCAGCGCAGGTTGGCGAGCCCCGTGCGCACGGCCGTCTCGACCACCGAGAAGCCGTGTGCGGCCAGTTCCATTGCCGCGGCCACGGCCAGCGCGGCATTCATCGCTTGATGCCGGCCAGGCAGGGCCAGTTGCACGCCGCTCCAGCTTTTCAACCGCCCGTCACTCTGGCACCACAAATCGACCCGTGCGTGCCCGCCCACCTCGCCATGTGCCCGGTTCGGCTCGTACGCAAAGCCGAAATGCTGTCCCAGTTCTCGTAAGGGGCAGCCTGCCGAGGCCGCCACGGAGCGAATCACGTGCTGCGGCTCTGGATCCACCACCCCGCTCACCACGGGCGCTGGGGACTTGATGATCCCCGCTTTCTCGCTGGCTATGGCGGTTAGGGTGTTGCCCAGCAAGTTCATGTGGTCGAAGCTGATGTTGGTGATCACGCAAACGGCCGGGCGACAGACATTGGTTGAGTCCAGCCGCCCGCCGACCCCCACCTCCAGTACCGCCAGGTCCACGCGGCGGCGTGCAAAATGAAGCATGGCCAGGGCGGTGGTCAGATCGAAATAGGTCGGCCCCGGCTCGGTCGGCTGGCAGGCGGCCGCCTCCGCATCCAACTCGGAAACCACGCCCCGGACCTCACTGACCAGTTCCGCCAGCTCGTCCGGCGTGCACGGCTGGCCGTCCACGGCCAGTCGTTCTTCGAGTCGGTGCAGGTGGGGAGAGGTGTACAACCCCGTGCGGTAGCCCGCCGCGGTCAACATGGAAGCGATCATGGCCGACGTCGAGCCCTTGCCCTTGGTTCCCGCCACGTGCACGACAGGGTACATCAAGTGCGGGTTGCCCAGCAGCTCGACGAGCTTCTTCATGCGGTCGAGCTTGAAAGTGCGCTGGTTGTATGGGATGGCCAGACTGCGTTCGTAGTCGATGCGCGAAACGAGGTAGGCGAGTGCCTCGTCTCGGCTGAGCCGTTGAATGGTTTGCCTCATGTCGTCTGCTGCCCCGTGCGCGGGGTAGCCGCAAAAGAGAATCTGGGCGCACTGCGGCGCCGGCCCAGGCAGCATAGCAGGGCGCAGTGCCGTGATGAAGGACGACCGGTGGGTGATCTGGGCCCGAGAGGGGCCACAGCGAGCAAGGCGAGCAATGTGCCCTGCGAGGGTTAAGCGGCGGGCGAATGGCGAGGCGCCAGCCTTGGCCTCCGCAACCGCATCGCTGCCAACCGAACAAAGCATGGCGAACCCTCCAGCGGGGGCCGTGGGCCGCGACACGACATACATACGCTGTCGCGACACATGGAAGGACTGCCGCACCGTGCGCGGCAAGCGTGGCGAGAGGCGGTGATTCGGTCTGGAACGCCGCACGTCCGTACGTTACGCTGGCAACTCGCATTGACCCCTTGTCGAAAACCGTCTTATGACCGCACCTGCTGGCACCATCGAACAACTTGCCATCAATACCATCCGCACCCTGGCCATGGATGCCGTGGAGGCTGCCCGCAGTGGCCACCCCGGCACGCCCATGGCACTGGCCCCGGCGATGTACGCGCTATGGTCCCGAACGCTGCGCTACGACCCCGAGCGCCCGGATTGGCCCGGGCGGGACCGTTTCATCTTGTCGTGCGGGCATGCATCGATGCTGCTGTACGCCGTGTTGCACCTGGCTGGGGTGCGTCAGGCGGAGGGTGCGCATGCGGGGGAGGCGGCGGTACCGCTGGAGCACATCCGGCAATTTCGGCAGCTTCACAGCCGCTGTCCGGGGCATCCGGAGTATGGGGAGACTTCGGGCGTGGAGACGACGACGGGTCCGCTGGGGCAGGGCATTGGCAATAGCGTGGGCATGGCGATTGCCCAGCAGTGGCTGGCGGCGCACTTTCATCGCCCCGGCTATGAGCTGTTTAACTATCGAGTGTGGGCTTTGTGCAGTGATGGGGATTTGATGGAGGGGGTGGGTGCAGAAGCGGCATCGCTTGCCGGCCATCTCAAGCTCTCGAACCTTTGCTGGATCTACGATGACAATCGCATCACGATTGAGGGAGATACGGCGCTGGCGTTCAGCGAGGATGTGCCGCAGCGTTTTGGGGGGCTGGGCTGGCACGTGGTGCGCGTGGGTGATGCTAACGACCTAAGTGCCTTGACGGCTGCCTTTCAGGAGGCGGAGCGGCACGTTCACGGCCCGACGCTGATTGTGGTTCGCAGCCACATTGCCTGGGGCGCGCCCCACAAGCAGGACACGCACGCCGCCCATGGGGCGCCCTTGGGCGCCGAGGAGGTGCGGCTTACCAAGCAAGCCTATGGGTGGCCTGAGCAGGCGCAGTTTCTGGTGCCCGACGAGGTGCGCGAGCACTTTGCAGAGTTGGTCGGCAGCCGCGGCCGCAGATTGCGCGAGGCGTGGGAGCAGCAATTCGCTTGCTATGAGCGTGCCTACCCGGAGCTGGCCGCGCAGTGGCGAGCCATGCAGGCACGGCAACTTCCCCCTGGCTGGGAGGAGGCGCTGCCAACGTTTGCTGGCGACGCCAAGGGCTTGGCCACGCGCGTCTCCTCCGGCAAGGTGCTGAACGCCGTCGCCAAGCGAGTGCCGTGGCTGTTGGGAGGCTCCGCTGATCTGGCTCCATCGACCATGACCTTGTTGGAGGGAGAGCGTTCATTCTCCGCGGAAGAGCGCTCGGGGAGGAACCTGCACTTTGGCGTCCGCGAGCACGCCATGGCGGCAGCCGTGAATGGCATGGTGCTCTCTGGCCTGCGGGCCTATGGGGCCACGTTCTTCGTGTTTTCTGACTATCTGCGGCCTGCCTTGAGACTCGCCGCGCTCATGCGGCTGCCCTCGCTGTTCATCTTCACGCACGATTCCATCGGCGTGGGAGAGGATGGTCCCACGCACCAGCCGGTGGAACACCTGGCGGCCCTGCGTGCCATCCCCAATCTGCTCACCATCCGACCGGCAGATGCCAACGAGGTGGCGGCGGCGTATCGTGTGGCATTCTCTCAACGTCAACGGCCCGTGGCTCTGGTGCTGACACGACAGAACGTGCCCACGCTGGATCGCACCCGCTATGCAGCCGCGGAGGGGCTGGCCCGCGGGGCCTATGTGCTGGCCGAGACGGCCTCGCAGCCGGACTTGATCCTCATCGCCACGGGCAGCGAGGTGGCTGCCACCCTCCAGGCCTACGAGACGCTTGCCGCCGAGGGCCGTGCGGTGCGTATGGTCAGCATGCCGTGCTGGGAATTGTTTGAGGAGCAGCCGGAAGCGTACCGCCAGCAGGTGCTGCCTGAGAGATCTGTTCGGCTGGCGGTGGAGGCTGGGGTGTCGCTGGGCTGGCATCGTTACTTGGGGTCGCGGGGCGGTTTTGTGGGGATGAGCGGGTTTGGAGCCTCGGCCCCGGCGGGCAGGTTGATGGAACAGTTCGGTTTTACGCCCGAGCGGATCGTGGAGCGGGCCCGCGCCCTGTTGGCGGAGCATGGGCGAGCGTAGGCAGCCGGCGCTTGCGGGGCGCCTGATGGCGGTGCGTGCAGCGCGGCGAGAGGCGTATAACCTGCGGGTGCTGACGATCTATCAGGTGGTCTTGCGGATTGGCTGGATTTTCAAGACCGAGAGCGTGATCATGCCGGCCTTCTTGGACGCGGTGGCCGGCGCGGGCTGGTTGCGGGGGCTGTTACCGGTGCTGGGCCGCGTGGGGCTGAGCATGCCGCCTTTGTTTTATGCGGCGCGCCTGCGTGCCCTGCCTCGCAAGAAGTGGGTGCTGGCGTGGTGGGGGGTGGCCATGGGGCTGCCGTTTCTGGTGTTGGCCTGGGCCTGGTGGGAGCGAGAGCATGTGCGTGCGCTGATGGCACCGTTGTTCCTGGTGATGTACGCCGTGTTCTCGGTGTGCAATGGGCTGAATGGGGTATCGCTCAACACGTTGATAGGCAAGCTCGTGCAGGCTCAGCGGAGGGGCCGACTGATGGCCGATGCCAGCGTGACCGGTTCGCTGCTGGCCGTGGCGTGTGCCTGGTGGCTGCTGGGAGATTGGCTGGCGCGCAGCGATCATGGCTTCCACCTGGTATTCGGCTTTACGGGACTGCTGTTCATACTGACGGCAGGTGCGGCAGCCGCCTTGAACGAGCATGCCGACAGGGATGCAGAAGGGCTTGGTGCGGGTGCAGCCGCTCCAGGGGAGCCGCCGTCCTGGTTAGGCGCCTTGCGGGGTGGCTGGAACGCAGCCTGGCAGGCGGCCTGGCGCACCTTGCGGGACGACGGGAACTTCCGCCGTCTGGTGGCCGTAACGACCTTTGCCTCGGTCGGGTCGATTCTGTTCCCGCACTACCAGGCTTTGGCCCGCGAGCGATTGCAGCTTGGGCAGGGGCAGATGATGGTGTGGGTGGTGGTGCAAAACGGCGCGATTGGATTTTTCGGGCTGTTTTTGGGGCCGCTGGCAGACCGGCGTGGCAACCGCCTGGCCCTGCGTGCCGCGCTGGCAGCCACGACCATGGCGCCGCTGCTGGCGCTGGCGATGGCACTGGCTGATCCCAGCTGGGGGCGCCGCTGGTTCTGGCTGGTGTTCGTACCGCTGGGTTTCACGCCTCTGTCGCTGAAGACATTTGTGAACTATGCGCTGGAGCTGGCGCCGGCGGCGGAGCATCCGCGGTACTTAAGCGCGCTGGGAGTTTGCCAGGCGCTGCCCTTCGTGTTCGCGCCGGCGCTGGGCTGGCTGGCCGATGTAACCAGTTTCGAATGGGTGTTCGGCCTGGGGGCCGTGTGCCTGGCCGTGTCTGTGGCCTTGACCTTCCGACTGTGCGAGCCCAGGACGTGGTCGGCGCAGCAGCCCAGCAGCGGTCGCAATGAGCCGCCGTCGGCCTGGGCGGACGAGGAGGCTTGATCTCCCGGAGGCTGGAGGGGGGTGCTGGCCGGCCCCCGCCAGCCTCCTGGGCCAATCCTGCCACGCGTGCGTACGCCTAGAACCGAGATGCTGCCGCGGCCTTGTGCCCGTTGCGATGGGGCTGGCCGCCGGGCGTGCCTCCCTCCTCGTGCCTGGCAGGCGGCGTTGCCGAAGCCGGGCTGGCTCCGCGGTGCGAGAACTGCGAGACCAGGGCTTGCAGCTCGGCAGCCATGCGGGCTAGCTCTTCTGCAGCGCTGCGGGTATTCGCCGCCCCCTGCTTGGTGCTGGCGGCAGTCTGGGCCACGCTCGTAATGCTTTGGGCGATCTCGCTACTGCCCTTGGCGGCCTCGCTCACGTTTCGCGCCATTTCGCTGGTGGTGGCGGACTGTTCCTCCACGGCACTGGCGATGCTGTTGGAGATCTCGTTCATCTGGTTGATCACGCCGGTGATGTTCTTGATCGCCTCCACCGCCCCCTTGGTGTCGCCCTGGATGGCCTCGATCTTACGGCTGATGTCCTCCGTGGCCTCGGCGGTCTTCTTGGCCAGCTCCTTGACTTCGTTGGCCACCACGGCGAATCCCTTACCAGCCTCGCCGGCCCGTGCTGCCTCGATGGTCGCATTGAGCGCCAGCAGGTTGGTCTGGCCCGCAATGGTGGTGATGACCTTGATCACCTGCCCGATCTCCGCACTGCTTTGGCCCAGCTTGGAAATGGTCTGGTTCGTGGCATTGGCCACCTCGACGGCTTCCGTGGCGATCCGCGCCGCCTCCGTGGCGTTCCTGGCGATCTCCTTGATGCTAGCGCCCATCTCTTCCACGCCCGCCGCCACGGTCTGCACGTTCTTGCTCACCTCTTCGGCTGCCGCCGAAACCACATTCGCCTGGGCCGCGGTCTCCTCGATATCAGCACTCATCTGGCCGCTAACGGCCGAAAGCTCATCGGCGGAACTCGACATGGCCGTAGAGTTCTCTGCCACCTTCGCCAGCACGCTCTGCAAGTTCTCCATCATCTCCCGCTCGCGCCGCTGTGCGGCCAGCTTCTCGGTCACCACCTCCCACGTCACCATCGGGCCGAGGAAGTTGCGGTTCTGGTCGAAAATGGGGCTGACCAGCAAATCGAGCGTCTCGGGCCCCACCTGGATCTGCGCGCGATGCGGCAGGTTGCGGGGATCTCCCACAATCCGCCGCTGGTGGGCAGGATTCTTGTGGAACACATCAATCGACTGCCCCACGATCTGCTCCACCGGCACCGGCAGGTACTGCTCCAGCGCCTTGAGCTGCTTGACCGAGGCTGGGTTCAGGTAGCGAATCACCAGGTCCTTGTCGGCAAAGATCACGTTGATCGGTGCGTTCTCGACCATCGAGCGAATCTGGGCCATCTCGGTCTCCATCTTCAACCGCTCGGTGATCAGCTCCCAGCTCACCATGGTGCCCAGGTGGTTGTGATGGCCGTCATAGACGGCAGAGACGGTGAGCGCAAGGCTTTCGCCTCCTACCTCGATTCGCGTCTGGAACGGCAGCCGGCTCGGATCGGCCAGCAACCGCCGCACCTGGGCCGGGTTTTTGTGGAACACGTCGATCGATTGCCCCACCACCTGCTCTGCCGGCACGGGCAACAGGTGCTCGATACGCCGCAGCGTGGCCAGAGACGAGCCGTTGACGTAACGGATCACGCCCTCGCGATCGGCAAACATCACGTTGATGGGCACAGCATCGAGCATTGCAGCGCAGCGCTGTGCCGCGGTCATGGCCCCGTTGCGAGCGGCTGATGCAGCCGCCTTGGAATGCGAGGCCTTGATGCCTTGCCGTTCAACCGTTCGAGCGGAAATGGAAGCCTTCATGTAACCCTCTTGTTTTTCATCGAGGGCGGACCGAGCCGGCGGCGGCCCATGCTGCGATCCCTCGCTTCGGCAAGCCTGCTACCGCACTTGCCGCGCATTGGCAGCCGCCGAACTCGGAAGACCGCCGTGCCGGTTCATGGAGTGGATGGCCAGAAAGCCCAGGTTAATGGGTGGTTCCTCATTTCTGTGCGATGTATTGCCATGGTCCCTGCGTGCTAAACGCCGGGGCAGTCCTTGCAAACTCGACCAACTCCTTGGCAAGCTGTGCCGGCAGCCACGCCTGGGCCAATCGCTCCAGGACGCCGCTGCGCGCCTCGGGCCGCAGGCCGCACAGCACCAGATCGCCGCCGCCAGCGCGGAGCCTCTTGATCAGCTCGCACAAAGCCACCAGACCCTCCGCCGTGAAGCCCTCGACCTCGGTGCAGTCAACCTCGTGCCTGACACCCTCGAGCGGCTCGCCCGGCTCCAGCAGGCGTGCCGCAAGTTCTCGTATGGCACCAGCACCAACCTCTCCTGCGAGGGCCAGCCCCCCCTCGCGTTGTCCCATCAACTGCTGCATACGGGTGACTCGCTTTCGTCTCACGACCACATGGCCTGTTGCGCCCACGGCAAACCATAGATTGCAGACGGTGCGCGCCGGCCTCACACGCCGTGAGCAAATTGCCGCGCCATTCTAGGCCAATGGCTTACACGCCAGTCGTGCCGCACGGCGCGCTCCTCGCCCCGCCGCCGTAGCGCTGTGATGACGCCGTCGTGGTACCTTCGCTCACTTGACGAGGTGGGAGGAGCACCGCGGCGAAAAGTCTGCACCAGGAGGCAAAAGGAGGGATGCCTGCTCCCCTCAGAGCAGGCAGGCGAGATGCCGGCGTTCCAAGGGCAGCGCCAGGCACAGTGGCATGTGGTTTCGGAGCAGGCAAGATGCCTGTGCTACCCACGAGCAGGCAAGATGCCTGCTCTACCAAGGGGCAGGCAAGATGCCTGTCCTCCGGTACACAAGCAGGTGGGAGGAAAAGGCGCTACTCAGCCGCGCCCCAGCGTAAAGGCTCGGCTTGCCATCCTGCCGCGGACCCAGGGTAGGCACGGTTCGGCGCTCGATCGTAAGACTTTGTGGATCAGCTCCGCATACGAGTCAACGTGCAGTTTCTGCTGGATGCGGCGGCGATGCACGTCCAGCGTCTTGCGGCTGATGCCCAGCATCCGCGCGATGGACTTATTGGTTCTGCCCTGGAGCATCGCCTCGAGCACCTCGCGTTCGCGCGGCGTCAGCCGCGCCAGCTCTGCCTCCAGTTCGCGTTGGGCGCGGCGCTGGCTGCGCCACTCGGCGTCCCAGGCGATCGCCTCGCGAATGCGGTCCAGCAGACTCTGTTCATTAAACGGCTTTTCCAGAAACTCCAGTGCCCCGGCCTTCATGGCGCGTACGCTGGTGGGCACGTCTCCGTGGCCCGTGATCACGATCACGGGCAAGAAGATCTCGTATTCGTACAGCCTTTCGAGCAGCTCGATACCGCTGGTGCCGGGCATGCGCACGTCCAGGACAAGACAGCCAGGCTGGTCGCTTTGGTAGTCGGCGAGAAACTCCTGCACATTGCTGTACGTTTGGGCAGCCAGGCCCACAGAGGCTACAAGTTCCCGCAGGGCGTCGCATACCGTAGCGTGGTCGTCGATCACAAAAACCACGGGTGTCGAGGCACTGGTTTGCATGGCCGTCGCAGCTAGGGAGTGAGGGGAAGGCTGACATGGAATTCGGTGCCGCCCCCGGCGCGAACAGCGGTCCAGATCCGCCCGTGATGCGCCTCGATGATCGATTTGCTGATGGCTAGTCCCAAGCCCAGACCTTCAGGCTTGGTGGTGTGAAACGGTTCGAACAGATGGTCGGCGATCTCCTTGCTCAGGCCGGGGCCCGAGTCGGCGACGATCAGTTCCACACTGCTGGGGGCGGCGAACCTGGTCTGTACGTACAGCCGGCGGCATTCGAGGGGAACGGCCGCCAGGGCGTCCACGGCATTCCGCAGCAGGTTGAGCACGACCTGAATGATCTGAATGCGATCGGCCATCACCAGCGGCAAGCCCGGCTCCAGCTCCAGGCAAACCTCCACGCCGCTGTCTCGGACCTCTGCCTGGATCAAGCCCAGGGCTTCTTGCACCAGTTCGTTCAAGCAGACGCTCGAGAGGTGCGGCTCGCGTCGGGCCACGAAACGCCGCAAACGGCGGACGACCTCGCCCGCATGTGCCGCCTGCTGGCACACCTGCTCGGCGAGCTGCACGGCCTTTTCGATCTGCATCGGATGCGCCCGCAAGCGGTGGATGCAAGCGCGTGCAAAGCTGCTTATCGAGGTCAGCGGCTGGTTCAGCTCATGGGCCAACCCCGCGGCCATTTCACCCAGGGTGCTCAGCCGCAGCACATGCGCCAGCTCTTCCTGAACTTGCTGGAGCTGGCGCGCACGCTGGCGCTCTGCCGTCGTGTTCCGCACGATTGTCAGCACTTCGTTGGCGTTCAACGCCGCGAGCCTGGCCTCAAAGTGATACTCCCTTTCGCCCCTGGCGGCCTGAAATTCAAACACACCCCCCCTCTGGCCTGCAAGTACCGCAGCGATCTGCTGCAGGGCGCTCCCGATCTGCGAGGGCGGCAAGATCTCGCCGATGTGGCGGCGTTCCAGAGGCGGTTCCCAGGTTGCCAGCGGGCAGTCCTTGCCCGGCCGAAAACGAAGGATCGTGCCCGCGGCGTCCACCACCAGCAAGGCGTCCGGCAGGGCCTCGAGCAACGCCTGATTGTAGGCGTGGCTGCGACGCAGCTCAGCCTCGAGCTGAGGCTGCGCGTGCCCCGCGCTTACCTGCCTTTCCGGCTCATCCTCCAGCACGCCCAGCAGCACCTCGTCGCCCCCCTCGCTGAGGCGAACGCGGCGCACCCTGTCGCGCAGCCATGTGTAACGGCCGACGGCGTTCCGCAGGCGATAGTGCAACACCACATCATTCCCCGCCGCCAGGTCAGCCCAGGCCGCCAGCACTTGAGCGCGGTCCGCGGGATGGAGCCGATCCGTCCAGAATGCTGCCTCGCTCAGCACCTGTTGTGGCGTGTATCCCAGCAGTCGGTTGACCTGGGGCGTGATCAGCCTCACGGCGTGTGGGCTTTGTATCTCCGCCACGCGCAGGCAGGCGGGCGCGATTTCCAGCAGTTCGTCTGAGGTGCGAGGCATTGCGGTTGGGGTCGCCGTAAGGAACGGCCGGGAGGCCTCGCCGCCCAAGGCCGGCCGCGATCGACGTTAATGGGGAGTCCTCTCGGCTCGCGTGGGTGGCAGATCAAACCTGGCCCTCGATCGTCCGTAACAAGGTGCCTCGTTCAGCGGCGCCTCCTGCCATGCCGAACCGCCGTGGCGCAGTTCATCCTAAGCACTACAGCGCTAGACCGCTATTGCTCCTCAGTGAAATATCAGCTATACAGCGGCCTGGCAAGAGGAAGTTGGAGGCCCAAGGCATGGATGCAGAACAGATTCGCCAGTTGGAGCCGGCGTTGACCAGCTACCTGGAGCGGTTTGCGGACTGCTTCAGGCGGGAGGATACCCAGGCGCATCTGCCGGTTTATGTGCGAGGGCAGCTTTCCGAGTTGCCACGCAAGAGCGTGGAGCCGATGGCGCTGGCCGCCGGCGTGCCGGTGCGGACCTTGCAAGAGTTCCTGACGCACTTGAAATGGGATGAAGACCGTATGCGCCAGCGCGTGGCAAGGATCGTCGCCGAGGAGCACGCCCACGAGGAGTCGATCGGCATCATCGACGAGACCGG
>JAIMBC010000163.1 GCA_023511675.1 Pirellulales bacterium | reverse complement strand
GCGATGGCGGGCAGGTCTTTGTCCTGGGCGTCAAAGTCCACGGTGAAGTAAATCGCGCTGCCCGGCGGCTGGCCGATCTGGGCTTCAAACTCTACACCGTCGCCTTCGGCCAGGCCCGTGGCGTGGGCGACGCCCGAGATATCGCCCTCGAAGAGCTGATCACCAACCCCACGGTCTATGTCAAGAATGTGCTGCCCGTCTCGGGAACCCTGCGCAGCGAAGGCTTTGGCGGCCAGCCGCTGGCCGTGCGGCTGTTATGGGAAGAGAGCCCCGGCAACATGCGGCCAGTGGCAGCACTGCCCTTGACACCCCGCGAGGGGAGCGAGCAGCTCCCCTACGAGTTCAGCTACGAGCCGCAAACACCCGGCGAGTACAAGCTCACCGTCGAGGTCGAGCCGCAGCCCCGCGAATTGCTCACGACCAACAATCGCATCAGCACCTTTGTGACCGTGCTCAAGGGCGGGCTGAGCGTGCTCTACCTGTGCGGCGAGCCCTTGCCCGAGCAAAAGTTCATTCGCTGGGCCCTGGACACCTCGCCCGACATCAAGCTCGATTACGTCTACATCCGGGCCAACGCCCCCAGTACCCGGCCCCCGGACCTACTCCAGCGGCTGCAACCGGGTAAGTACGACGTGTACCTGATCGGCAGCTTGGATGCCTCTGCCTTTTCTCGCGAGGAACTCCAGCGGCTGGCAGATACGATCGACGCCGGTGCCGGTTTCATGATGCTGGGCGGAGCGCACAGCTTCGGTGCGGGGAGGTACCGGGGCACGCCCCTGGAGCGGGTGTTGCCGATCCAGATCCATCCCACCGAAGGGCAGGACTTCAACGCCGAGCTGCGCAGCGACCTGCACCTGTTGGGCAAGTTGCAGATGGTGCCCACCACCATTGGGCTGAGACAGTCTCTCTTGCAGCTTGCGCCCGGCGAGCAGAACCGCACCGCCTGGGCACAGCTTCCGCCGCTGGAGGGGGCGAATCGCTTCGCTAGGGTGCAGCCGGGAGCTGTGGTGCTGGCTGAAACCCAGGAAAAGGCTCCCTTGCTGGTGGCGCGGGAGTATGGCCGCGGGCGGGTGCTGGCCTTTGCTGGGGACACCACGTGGAAATGGTGGCTGGCAGGCCATCAGGCGCTGCACAAGCGATTCTGGCGGCAATCCGTGCTTTGGCTGGCGCGCAAGGACGAGACGGCCGAGAACCGCGTGTGGGTCAAGCTCGACCAGCGCCGCTTCCGCCCCGGCAGCCGCGTGGAGTTCTCCGCCGGTGCCGAAACCCCCGAGGGCGAGCCATTGCCGGATGCCGTTTTGCAGGCCGAAATCATGGCCCCAGACGGCACGCGCCGCCGTGTGACCCTGCGCCGGCAGGACCAACTGCACCAGGGCGCCTACCTCGATACCCGCCTGCCAGGAGACTACACCATCGTGGTCGAGGCCCGCCAGGGCGACACGCCGCTGGGCAGTGCCCGCGCCCGCTTCCTCGTTTACGAACAGGACCTCGAACTCGATAATCCCGCCGCCGATCCCGGCCTGCTGGCCAGCCTTTCTGCCATTACCGGAGTCGATCGTCCCATCACCCCCGAGGAGCTGCCGCGACTGCTGGAACAGTTGCAGAAGGAGACGGAGAAACTCGAGGTGGAAACTCAGGTCCGCCGCACCCTCTACGACAACTGGCTGCTGCTGGTGCTGTTTGTGGCCGTGCTGTGCTGCGAATGGTACCTGCGCAAACGCTGGGGGCTGGTTTAGACGTTTCTCTCTCGTTCCGAGGCTCCGCTCTGGGAACAAGGGGTGAATCTGCCTGTGAACACGGCGGCCGTGGCGGAGCCTCGCGGACAGAGGATTCCCAGGCAGGAGCCTGGCGCACGAGGGGTTAGGAGATGCGAACTCGGGCGGCACGCCCGCCTGCTGAGGTGCCGGCTACCCTCCGCCGCAGGCCTTGGCCCACTGGGCCTTCATGAATGCCAGGCCGTCGCGCGCAAGCTGCAACTCGTCCGCGAACATGCGGCGCCAGATCTTGGTTGCGGCCGCCAGGGCAGGCAGCGCCAGTCCGAAGGCCTCGATCATCAGCCAGCCGTCGTAGCCAACAGCGTGCAGCGTCTCGAATGTCTCTTGCCACTGCACATGTCCCTCCCCTGGAGTGCCCCGGTCGTTCTCCGAAATATGTACGTGTACCATCACCTCTGCGCAGGCACGGATGGCCTGGCTCACCGACTTCTCTTCGATGTTGGCATGGAAGGTGTCATACATCATGCGGCAGTTGGGATGATTCACCTCTTTCACGAACCGCACCAGCTCGTCCACGCACGTGAGCAGGTAGCACTCGAAGCGGTTCAGGTACTCCACGGCCAACGTCACGCCGCAGACCTGCGCGTACTCGGCCGTGGCACGCATGCTCTCCACACCCCACTGCCACTCGTCGGCCGTGGAGCCCCGGCCGCTGAACACCCCCAGCGCGGAGTGATACGGCCCGCACAGCAGCTTCATGCCGCCCGCCTGGCAACATTCCAGCACCGCGCGATTTGCCGCCACGCCCGCCGCCCGAACCTTCGGATCGCTGCTGATGGGATTGTCTTGCGGCCCGCGGCACGTGACCGCCGTCCGCTCCAGCCCCACGTCGTCCAGCCACACGCCCAGCGCCGCATACTTGTCCGGATTGGCGTCGAAAATGGGAATCTCGATGCCATCGAACCCTATCCGCTTGAGCTGCTCCAACAGGGGACGATGCTCCTCGGTCACGTTGTCGGTCCAGAGCAGCAGGTTCATGCCGTATTTCATAAGCCAGTCTCCCGGAAGCTCGCAGGCGGTGAATGGTTGGGGTCAGACAGGTGCGGCGTCAGCAGGTCCGCGGCTCGCTGGGAGACGAGCCGGCGCGCCGTGGGCAGCACGCCGACCAACGCCTGGCCGGCGGGCGGCAGGCCCGCGCGGCGCAGCACCTGCTCCAGCCGCCAGGCTAGTTTGCCATCCTCGGCGTAGTCGCACAAGAAACGCTCCGTCAGAAACAAACGTACAAACCGCGCCAGCCGCTCTGCCGGCCGCGGCGCCATCAAGTTCACCGCTCGCTGCACCACCTGCGGGTCCACCGCTGCCAGCGCGGCGTAATAATCTTCCAGTGCTTGCGGCCGCGCAGAGATCAGCTCTGCATCGAGCAACACTTCCACCAGCAGATGGCCGAGGAACCACGTGCGCAACCCGTGATCGGGCAGCACCTCGCGCAGCAGGGCGCTGAGCTGAGAGGAAAGCTCGGCAAAGGCGGGCGTGGCGTGGAACCAGGCATCGTCTTCGTGATGCCGCACGATGCCGGCGGCGATCTGGCTCACCCACCCTGCACGATCGGGCTCTCCCTGATCACGACGCCCTGCATCATCCCCCACGCCGCCAAGCCGCCCCTGTGCCGGTTGCAGCGGTTCGGACGGCATACCCCTTAAGACACCCTGGACACAGCTTGCAACGGCCTGAGCCTCGCCCGTGGGGGCAGGAATTGGCTTGCTCGAGTTCAGTACCGATGCTACGGCCGCAGCACGCGGTGCCGAAGCATCTGAACAATCCCGCACGGGCGAAGGGGCCGCGGTAGGGGCTGCGCGTGCCTCCGCGCGCGATGAATGGCACCAGGCGCGCGCCGCGGCAGCCCGCACCCGCACGCCGCGGTCAGACACCCGCAACCAGTCCGGTACTGCGGTGCCAGCCAGAAAATAAGGCTCGTCGAGGTACCGGTAGCCATGGGCAAAATAATTCATGTCGCGCTGTGAGAATGCACCTGGCACGCCACCAACAGAACAGCGTCGCAGACGTAAGCCTTCTCCATAAGATTGTATCAGCGCCCAGCCAGCTTGATGTTCGCCGTTGCCTGTAGGTGTTGGGGAGCGGCCTGCCATGCGCTGCCGTCGCAGCGATCGATGGCACCCATTCTCGGCACTTCCTGGCTGTCCTCCTCGTCGTCGGGGCGTGAGCGGCCCAGGCCGGTCGGCCGCGCAGGCGTCCCGGGGCCACGGTACACGCCCTGCTTCAACCTCGTGTTCGCGGCGGAACGCTCCGCCTCATGCAATCTGCTGCCACTGGCCGGTCTTGGCACTGGCAAGCACGGCGTCGCAGACCTTCTGCGTTTGCAAGGCACAGCGGAAATCGGGCTGCGCGGGCGAGCCTGTCTCCAGGCCCTCCAGAAAATCCGCCAGGGCGTTGATGAAGGTATGCTCGTAGCCGATCGTACAGCCGGGCACCCACCACTTGTTCATGTACGGATGCTCGAAGTTGGTGACGTGAATCTTCTGCCACCCGGTCAGGTGGCTCTCGATCTTGGCGCCGGTCTTGGGATCGGCGTACTTGAAGTATTGCAGAATTTGGGGCTCTTCCAGGTCGAAGTACACGCTGCCGGCTGCGCCATTGAGTTCGAAGGTGTTGAAATTCTTGCGGCCGCGGGCATAGCGCGTGCTTTCGAAGGTGCCCATGGAGCCGTTCTGGAAGATGGCCAGGAACATGCAGGCGTCGTCAATGCCCACGGGCTGTACCTTGCCGGTCACCTGGTGCAGCCGCTCCTTGACGAAGGTTTCCGTAGCCGCCACGACGCGGACAATCGGGCCGTTGAGCCACATGGCCGTATCGATGGAGTGGGCCAGCAGGTCTCCGGTGACGCCTGAGCCGGCAACGTCCACATCGAGGCGCCACAGAGCGGGGCCGCCCTGGGGCACATCCTCAGCGATGGTCCAATCTTGCAAGTAGGTGGCCCGATAGTGGAAGGGGCGGCCGATACGTCCCTCGTCGATAATCTGCCGCGCCAGCGCAATGGCCGGTACGCGGCGGTAGTTGAACCATACCATGTTGGGCACGCCTGCCCGCTCGACGGCCGCCGTCATCTCCTCGGCCTCCGCCGTGTTCATGGCCAGCGGCTTCTCGCACAATACCATCTTGCCGGCCGCCGCGGCCGCCAGGGCGATCTCCCGGTGCGTGTTGTTGGGCGAACCGATGTCGATCAGATCGATGTCCTTCCGCTCCACCAACCGCCGCCAGTCCGTCTCGTACGACTCATAGCCCCAGTTCTCCGCGAAGGCCTTGATCTTGGCCTCATTGCGGCCGCAGCAGGCCTTCAGCACGGGGCGGTACTTGCGCTGGAAGAACTGGCTCACCTGGCGATACGCATTGGAGTGCGCCCGCCCCATGAAACCGTAGCCGATCATCCCTACGTTCAACGGTGTTGACATGATTCTGCTCTCACTTGCGAGTTCTTAGCGGGGCGTAGACGGCGGGAGAAACAACCGACATGGCCTGCCTGTGCCGGGGACCAGACCGCGTGTGGAGAGGAGGCGCCGCCCGCCGCAGCGCTCCCCCGCGCAGAGCACCTTTTGCCGGCATGCCCTCGGCCGTAGCCCGATGATTCTGGTGCAGATTACCCATACTTGGCTGCCAGCTTGTCGATTCCCTGCTTGCAGCGCTTGGTAGCCTTCCAGGCATCGGGCCAGAAGCAGAGGTCGATGGTCCACCAATCGTCGGGGCAGCCGGCGGCGGCCAGGGCTGGCATGAACTCGTCGAACTTCAGCTTGCCCAGCCCAAAGGGAGGGTGCGTGCTGGTACCGTGCTCGTTGAGGGTGCCGTCGGAGTCGATCAGGTGGACGCGGCCGATCTTGCCGTTGAGCCTTTCAGCGAGTTCGCGGATGCCGCCGGGCAGGGTCTCCTTCTTTCCCGGCTGACGCGCCCCATGCACGGCCACCATGTTGGCGTGGCAGGTGTCGAACATCACCATGAAGTTGTCATGCTTCACCGCGTCCAGCACGCGAAAAATATCGCTGGGCTTGTTGAAGGCAAAGCCGGGTTCGAACTCCCACACCACGCGCACGCCGGCATCGGCTGCCTCCTGAGCGCAACGGCGCCAGGTATGGGCCACGCGCTTCAGTGCAGCCTGATACTCCACCACGGGACGATCCTTGAGCGGCTTTTCCCCCGGCACCTTGCCCAGCACGTTGGGCGGCTCCGTGGTATCCACGCGAATCACGTTGATCCCCAGATCGACCGCGAATTGCAAGTTCTTGCGGAAGCAGGACAGGTACGACTTGTCGTCCTTGGCGGTGATCAGCCGCTCGCTCCACAAGTCGGCCGCCAAACCGCTACAGCCCATGCCGCGAGACTCCCACGTGTCCCGAATGGCGGCACACAGGTCCCGGCGGGCTGCCGCCGGATCCTTGTGCCAGCTTGCGGCCACGTCTGCCGTGGTCGGGTTGGGATGGATGCCGAAACCTCCCAGCTCCAGCCCGTCAAAACCCAGCTCCTTCAGTCCGGCCACAATCTCATGAAACTCAATGGGCTTCTTCTGATTGAACACGAATGCCCAGGTGCCGATGGAAATGCGTTTCGACATGTAGTGCGTCTTCCTGTTGTCTGCCAGTTGCTGCAAATAGACCGTAAGATCGAGAGCTGCACGGCTGCCCAATCCGTGGCCAGGCCCCTAGCGGCGGTGGTCTCCCACCTTGGGCAGGTTGGGGTGGACATCCGGCCCAAAATAGCGCAGGCCCACCAGAGGCTCGCTGCCCGTGTTCTCCACCTCCACGCCGGCCGTGGCCGCCTCAAACGTAATAAACACCTCGTCCTCCGTCTCCTCCCCAAAGCGAATCATCGCCGGGGTCTGCAAGGCCAGCTTCCCGATCCGCCCCCGGCCCTGCACCGTGATCCAGCCGCTGGCGCCGGGATCCTTCAACACACACTTGGCACCTGGCTCGAGCGTCAGCTCCTTGGCGCTGAAGAGCTGCTGGCCGTCGATCGTGCCGTACACAATCCAGCGGTCGGTGTAGCCCGGTCCGCTACAGGCCGCATCTACGATCGGCTCCAGGTAGTTGTGTTCCTTGAAGTGCGTGTCGACGTTTTTCTCCCAATCGAGCTGCGACACGATGTAGTCGAGATCCTGGTGCTTCTCCGGCGGCACGTCCTTGACCAGCAGAGACCAGGGCACCGCACGCCCCTCCACCAGAGACTGAAACATGCCGAACACATCCGAGCCCCACTGCGGCTCATACGTGCACAACGAGCCGGGCGCGTGCAGCACCCCGGGCGGAATCAGCCAGCCCGTGCCCCGCTTCAGACGGTAGGCCCGAGAAAGGTCCAGAATGCCGTTGTCTCCCTTGTTCCAGTCCTCCAGACACCGCCGCACCTGTTCCTTGGTCGTCCCCGGCTCCAGGCCCATGAACGTATAGGCGAAGTTGTTGTCCACATTGTTCAATTGCGGCGGAAAGTAGTAGCTCTCCGGCTTGCCTTCCTGGCCCACCAGCTTGGCATGCTCAAAGCCCTGGTGCATGTGATGCGGAATCGGCCCCATGTTGTCAAAGAACTTCGAGTACACCGGCCAGCGGCCGTACTTCTCGTACATGACCCGCCCGATGATCCGAGCGCCCGCCTCGGCCACCGCATCGCGCAGCGTGCAACGCTCTCCCCCATAAGCCACATAGCTGAGTCCCTCGTCCGGCACGCGGCCCTCGTTCGCCGCCTCCGTGGTGCTGGCAAACCAGCGCTCGTCAATCCCCCCCCGATGCGCACCATACGCGTACCAGTCTTCCGGCGCCAGTTTGATCCGCTTGCCGGGATGCAAGAAGCTCCGCGGCACCCAGGTAGGCGTCAAACGTAACAGCCCCTCTCCCGCGTCCAGGGCCCGCTCAATGAACTGACCCACGTTATCTCGCTTGACAATCTTCGATGTTCCCTTCATCTCATCCGCTCTCCGCACCAGATGGGCTACGGCGCAGCCGGCTTGCACCACGCCGCCAGCCGCACAGGCAGCCCCTCCCGTACAGCCGTGGCATGCCGAGTGTTGTACGCATTCATACGCCCCTTCGCAAGCTGCCGGCGCCCAGCAACCCCGCCACGGCCCTGCGTCAACCACCTGCCCGGCCTGCCCCAACACCCCCGCCATCCCGGCAAGCCGCCGTGCGCCGCCTGCCTGGCTTCGGATCCATCCGCATCCACCGCATCCCCCCACGCGGCTGCCGACTACACGCCGGGAGACCAGCCCGGCTGTGGCCGATCGCACAGCTCGGGCGTCACGCCCCGCCCCAGCTCCGCAATCTGCTCGCGGGCCTGCGCGAGGGCTGCGCTCGAGGCGAGCGCCGTCAGCTCCAGCCGGAACTCGCGCCGTGCGCCGGGGGCCAGGCGAGCCACGCGGCCTTGCTGGGCCTCGAAGGTCTTGCCATGCGGCAGGTTGATGGCGGGTTCCAGGCCGGTGACATATCCATCCGCCGCCGGCTGCGGGCACTTCCACACGATAAAGTACGGGAACTGCTGCCGCTGGAAAGTGAGCAGCAGGCCGTGCCGCTCGTCTGCCGCTTGCAGCAGCACCGAGGTGCGGCCCTGGCCGTCAGCCGCCAGGTCGAGGAACAGCACAGTCTCCTGGCAGCCAGCCTGTTCGGCCGGATACTCCTGCCAGCTGGCCACGTCGCCCGCAGAATGCTCGTCCTTTGGGATCAACCGCCGCAGGGGGGCGAACAGCCTCGCGCCGGGGGTGACCAGCGGCCGTCCCAGATTGATGTGATACAGCAGTTGCAAATCGCTCGGGCGGCTGGAAAGGTTGGCCACGCAGTCCTCGATGACCAGGGTGGGCGAGTCGGCCACAGTGCTCACCGTCGAGGTGAGCCGCAGCCTGGGACCGAACAGACGGCCCTCATCGACCTCGCCACGGAGGGCGAGGCTGCGGGCCTCGGTATCCACGCTGAAGTGGAGGCGGTGTGCCGGCAGGTTGGCAATGCGGCCGTGCAGTGTGTGTTTGACGCGGCCATCGGCATGAAACTCGGGCGCCCCGTTCCACTCCAGGCCGCAGCGGCACAGCAGTTCATCGAAACCGCTCAGCCAGCCAATGCCCGAGGCCTCGTCCAATGGCACAAACGCGGGATGCACCGGTCCCCGCAGCGGCGCCTGCCAACCCAGCTCCATCTCGCCCAGCCAGGCCTTCCACAGACCCATGCCGCGAGTGGGTAGCACACGCACGCGCAACAAGCCGTTCGCCAGGTCCACGGCCTGGACCCCCTGGCGCAATCCCCCTTGCAGCGTCGTCTGGCACATGCTCCAGCCCGCGGGGCTGCCAGGCACGTCTGCCGCCGACAGCAGCAGGCTGGAATGATGGATACCGCAATCGACGTCGGTCAGGATCCAATCGTGTCTTGGCATGGCTGCATCTGAACGATGGCTTTCTGGCTGCGCGGCTTCGGACGCGTTGCCATCGACGGCAACCGGCAACTGGCAGCAGCGGCTCCGCCAGGCTCCCGCTTGTTAAGAGCGTAGCGAGTCGCGGCCCGCCCTGCCACACCGCTGGACGGGCGGGGCCGCTGGCAGCAAACAGCAAGCCAGATGCGCCCGCTGTCGGCTATAGCTTGGCCGTGTGGCTCATTGTGCCTATGCTGAAGGGCACGCACGCCGCGCGGGAGACGTGGTTCGCGGGCCATGCCCCTTGTGCTGTGCCCCTCGCACTGTGCCCCTGGTATGGCACGCGCTACCGCCTCTGTGAGGCCGTTCATGAAACCACGTTCCTGTCGCAGTGCTCAAGGCTGGCGCCATCTGGCCCGCCTGGCGTATCTCGCCCTGGCCCTGGGCGTGCAGCCCCTTCAAACCGCTGCGTCTGACTCGACCGAGTTTCAGCCCGCACAATCCGAGCCCGCCACTCAACCCGTGCAAGGCCAGGCCGAAGGGGACCTTGCAGGACCAAGCGCCGGGCAGACCGAGGCGCCGGCCACACATGCCGCTGCCGCAGCCGACGCGACGACCTGGTGGTCGCTGCGGCCCATACAGAAGCCCCCTCTTCCGGCGGTGGCCCGATCTGATTGGCCGCGGCACGCCATCGACCACTTCGTGCTGGCCGGCCTGGAAGCACAGGGCTGGCAGCCCGCCCCAGACCAGCAGCCCCAGCGGCTGCTGCGCCGCCTGTACTTCGACCTGTGGGGGCTGCCGCCCACCCCGGAACAACTAGAGGATTTCCTCCGCAACCCCTCTACAGAGGCCTACGAGCTGCTCGTGGATCGGCTGTTGGCGGACCACCGTTACGGCGAACGCTGGGCACGCTACTGGCTGGATATCGTCCGCTTTGCAGAAACCAACGGCTACGAGCGCGACGCTCCCAAACCCTTCGCCTGGAAGTACCGCGACTGGGTAATCCGCGCCTTCAACGAAGACATGCCCTACGACCGCTTCGTGCTCGAGCAGCTTGCCGGGGACGAACTGCCCGACGCCGCTCCGCACACGCTGGCGGCTACCGGCTTCTTGCGGGTAGGCACCTTCGACGACGAACCCAACGACCCGCTGCAATACCGCTACGAACAGCTCGACGACCTGATGCACGCCACGGGCACGGCCTTCCTCGCCTTGACGCTCAAGTGCGCGCGTTGCCACGACCACAAGTTCGATCCCATCCCCCAACAGGACTATTATGCCCTGCTGAACTGCTTCGTCCCCGGCAAACCGGCCGACACCGAAAACGTGCTGGCGTTCACGGATCAGGGACCGGAGCCTCCCACAGTGCGGCTGCTCAAGTCTGGCGACCCCCGACGCGAAGAGCACGTCGTGCCGCCTGCCTTTTTGAGCCTGCTGCCCAGCGTCTTGCGAAGCATCGAGCCGCCGCCCCCTGGTGCCTCCACCACCACCTACCGTACCCAGTTGGCGCGTTGGATCGCCGACCCCCGCAACCCCCTGACCGCCCGTGTGATCGTCAACCGCGTCTGGCAGCATCACTTCGGCCAGGGAATCTGCCGCTCGCCCGACAACTTCGGCGTGATGGGCAGCGAGCCCTCGCATCCTGAACTGCTGGACTGGCTGGCGGCCGACTTCATGGAACACGGCTGGCAGCTCAAACGCCTCCACCGTGCCATCCTCCTCTCACGGACGTACAGGATGGATTCGGTCCACCCACGCGAGGCAGAGCTGGCCGAACATGATCCGGAGAACACGCGGCTGTGGCGTATGAATCGGCGGCGGCTGGAGGCCGAGGCCTTGCGAGACGCCATGCTGGCCGCCAGCGGGCAGCTTTCCTCCAGGCTGGGCGGGCCGAGCTTCTATCCGCCCCTGCCGGCCGAGGCCCTGGAAGGCCTTTCCCGCAAGGGGGCCGCCTGGGGGACTTCCCCCCCCGAGGAGTGGGGCCGCCGCAGCATTTACATTTTCTCCCAGCGTTCGCTGCCGGTACCGCTGCTCACCGCCTTCGACTTTCCCGATACCACCCAGCCCTGCTGCCAGCGCAACGTCAGCCTGGTGGCCCAGCAGGCCCTGGCACTGTTGAATAACGAGTTCGTCGTTGAGCAAAGCCGGCTCCTCGCTCGCCGCCTGCGGGCTGAGCGGCCCGTTTCCTTCCCGGCACAGCTCGATCTTGCCTGGCGGCTCACGCTGAGCCGAGCCCCAGCGCCCGAAGAGCTGCACGCCGCACTCGCTCACGTGGACGCACAATGCCAGCGCTTTCTGCAAGCGCTCCCCCCTGACGCGCCCGTGCAAGAACTCGCCCTCGCCTCGCTGTGCCAGGTCCTGTTCAACACCAATGAGTTCATCTTCGTCGACTAGTTTGAGGGAGTCGCCCATGGCTGCCAAACCGAATCGGCTCTTCCCCTGCGGCCAGACGCGGCGCGAATTCGTGTGGGAAATGGGCGCCGGCTTCGCCGGCCTGGCCCTCACCAGCCTCCTGCAAGCAGACGGCTTTTTCGCTCGTCACGCGGGCGCAGCGCCGGCGTCCCATCCGCTGGCTCCGAAGCCGCAGCACTTTCCCAGGCCGGCGCGGGCCTGCATCTTCCTGATGATGAACGGCGCCCCCAGCCACATCGACACCTTCGATTACAAGCCCGAGCTGGCCAGGTATGCGGGACAGGCCTTGCCAGCCGGCAAGAAATACACCAACTCCGGCAATCGGAAAGTGGGCTTTCTCACGCCTGCCTGGCGGCCGTTTCGCCCCGGCGGCGACAGCGGCCTGATGATCTCCGACTACTTCCCCCGGGTGCGCGAACATGCAGACCAGCTCTGCTTGATCCGCTCCTGCCATACGGACAGCCATGCGCACGGCTCCGCGCTGGTGGCCATGAACACCGGCAGTACGTTTATCGGCCGTCCCTCGCTGGGAAGCTGGGCCCTCTACGGACTGGGCACAGAAAACCAGGATCTGCCCGGCTATGTGGTGATGATGGACAAGCGAGGCGGTCCCATCAGCGGCCAGCCTAACTGGTCGAGCGGCTTCATGCCCGCCACCTACCAGGGCACGCTCTTCCGACCCGTCGGCAACCCCGTGTTGGACCTGCAGGGCCCGGCTCACCTGAATCGCGCGGCACAGCGGGCACAGCTCGATCTGCTGGCCGAACTCAACGAGCGCCACATGGCAGCACGGCCCGGAGGACGCGAACTGGCCGCACGCATCCAGTCCTACGAGTTGGCCTTCCGCATGCAGTCGCAGGTACCCGAGGCCGTGGACCTCAGCAGCGAGACGCAGGCCACCCTCGATCTGTACGGCGTGGGACGCGAACCCACCGATGAATACGGCCGCAACTGCCTGATCGCCCGCCGCCTGGTGGAGCGCGGCGTGCGCTTCGTGCAGCTCTACTCGGGCGGCGGTCACCTGGAAGATACGTGGGATGCCCACGAAAGCGTGGAAAAAAACCACGGACGGCATGCCATGGAGGTCGATCAGCCCATCGCCGCCCTGCTGACTGACTTGCAGCAGCGCGGCCTGCTCGAAAGCACGCTGGTTCTCTGGGGCGGCGAGTTCGGCCGCATGCCATTCGCCGAGGGCGAAGGCGCCCCTGGCCGCAACCATAACCCCTACGGCTTCACCATGTGGCTCGCCGGCGGCGGCGTGCGCGGCGGCATCTCCTATGGAGAAACAGATGAGTTCGGCTTCGAGGCCGTCGTCAACAAGGTCCACCTGCACGACCTGCACGCTACCCTGCTCGCCCTGCTCGGACTCGACCACGAACAGCTCACCTACTTCCACCAGGGCCGCCAGGAACGGCTGACGGACGTGTTTGGACGCGTGATCACCGACATCATGGCCTGAAGCGCGCCCGCCTCTCGTTGCACATCCCGAACTGACCTCGCGCACGCGCACCCTGGGCTTCGGTGGCCAAAAACATATTTTCCTCTCCTTCCCAGGCTCCTGCCTGGGAACGCGCTGTCTGCGGGGCTCTGCCTCGATTCCTCTGGTGCCGCCCCTGGGAGCGCGGGCGGCCCGCCCGCACGCCAACGCGCTCGCGGGCAAGATGCCCGGGCCCCGTTCGCTCGACTCCTGCCTGGGAACGAGGCGCAACTCCTTTGCCGCGCAAGACTTTGCGACAATCGGAAAAAAATTTTTGCCAAACGCTTGACAGGCCTTCGGCAAGCGGCATCCTCAGCGGCATCTTCCGTTAGTGCGGTCGCAGGAGTGCCGCATCGCGTAGCTGCGGCGTCCTTGCCGCAGGCAGTAACATTCGGGGGCCACCCATGGTGGCAGAGGTTGAAGTGAGGGAGCGTGCACGGCCGCGGCTGGCCGTGCGGTGGCTGCTCACGACCGCGTGGGCCGCTGGTGGTGCTGCTCTCGTCGTGGGTGGCTTGTATGCGTTCCGCGCCGGGGGGG
>JAIMBC010000162.1 GCA_023511675.1 Pirellulales bacterium | reverse complement strand
GGGGGGTGTTTTGTTTAAGAGACAGGGTCTCGAACGCCTGCCGGGGCACGGGCCGCTTGAGGCGCTGCCCCATCAAGAAACGCGGCTAGGTGCCGGCGGTCTCCCAGCGTCAATTCATCCGCCCGCTGGAAGAACTTCCCTGCCCGCTGCCACTGGCCGTCGAAGTGCAAGAACACTCCCAACACGAAAAACACCTCTCCATCGTTCGGCCGATCGATGGCCCATTGCGCCAGGGCGTCGAGATGTGCCGTCTTGGCCAGGGCATGCTCCCGGTACAAGCGGTCGAGCGTGAAGTCGAGCTGCGCCAGCTTCGGGTTAAGCACTACGGCCCGCCGGAATGCCTTGGCTGCCAGATCGTACTTGCCCAAGGCAGCCTGTGCGAATCCTTGCCGCAACCAGGCCTCTGCCAGGCTAGGAGAGACCTGTGTGGCGGTCTTGTACCGGGAGAGGGCCACGGCGTACTTCTGGAGGGCGAATTGCTCGTCACCCTGGCGCAGGAACTCCCCAGCGCGGCGCACGGCTTGCGGCGAGGTTCCCTTGCCCTGCGGCGGTTGTTCCTCTTCGGCCAGCTCGCCAAAACCGCCCAGAGGCGCTTGCGGCGGGGCCGCCTGTGGGCCCCCCGGGTCCAGCGGCGCCCGCGGCGGCACGCGTACAGGTGGTTGCATCACCACCAACGGTTGAACCACTGGCTGCAAGAACAAGGGCTGCCGTACGACCGGGGCCTGAAACAGAAACGGTTCTTGCCAGGGGGGGACGGCCCACGGTGGCACCCCACACCAGGGCGGGTAAATACCATACCCAGGGCAGCAGCAAGGGAACGCTGGCCCCAGCGGTCCCTGGTAGAAGGTGAACGAGCCTCCCGACAGCCCGTTGTTCCACGCGCTCGAGATCAGAAAACCTGGCGCGGAGGGAAACACCGCCGCGTCCCATCCAAGCAGTTGAGCCACGGCAGGTCTGGCCACGCATGCCCCAAGAACCGTCACCGCCAACAAAAGCTGTTTCATGGGTCCGCCTCCCTTGGACCATCCCATATCCTTTTGGATTATCTTGTTTTGCGGCAATTCAAGCAAGCAACTGCTCGACGTGGGGCTAGGGGGCCTCTGCTGGGATGCTGACGCGGCGGCGCGAGGAGTCGGGGAGGTATCGCCGCCCGGTAGAAACGTCGCAGCCGTCGCGCCGCGTTGACTCAGCGAACAACCAGGCGTAGGCTAGCTGCTGTTGGCCTGCCCGCTGCCCAGGCAGCAGGCGGGCCCGCCTTGCCATCCTGCCCCGCTTGCTCTCGCCATCCTCCCCGCTGAGCGGAAGCCGTATGAAGCCAGCCCTCTGCACGGCGTACGTGTGGTTTGCAGCCTTCGCTTTGGTCTTGGCTAGTGCCGTGCGGGGGAGCGAGCCCACGGAGGCCTTTGCTCCGCTGGCTGCCGAGTATGCTCAAGCGATTCGCCCGCTGCTGGCGCGGTACTGCACAGAATGCCACGCCACGACGGATCCCGCCGGGGAGCTGGACCTGGAGCAGTTTGCTCGGCTGGAGGATGTGCGCCGCAGCGTGCGTACGTGGGAGAAGGTAGCGGAGATGCTCGAGCTGGGGCAGATGCCGCCTGAAGACGCACCCCAGCCCAACGCTGCCGAGACGAAGCTGCTGCGAGAGTGGGTGGAGCGCTACCTGCACGCAGAGGCTGCGGCGGCCGCCGGAGATCCGGGCCGTGTGGTGTTGCGACGGCTGAGCAACGTGGAACTGGACCGGACGGTCCGCGACCTCACCGGCGTGGATCTGCGGCCGACGCGCGAGTTTCCCGAAGATGCGGCTGCCGGCGAGGGCTTCACCAATGCGGGGGAGGCGCTCGTCATGTCCCCCGCCCTGTTCTCCAAATACCTGGACGCGGCACGCGACATCGCGGCACATGCCGTGCTGTTGCCCGACGGACTGCGCTTCTCGGCCGCCACCACGCGCGAGGATTGGACCAACGAGATCCTGGCGGAATTGCGGCAGATCTACGGCCGTTACACCGTGGAAGAGGGCCGCATCCCGCTGGAGCGCTACCTCCACGTGCTGCTATCGACCCCGCCGCAGGGCGAGGCCGAGATCCAGCGCCTGGCCGTACAGCACGGCCTGAGTGCCCGCTACCTGCAATCGCTGTGGGAACTGCTCGGGGGGGGAGAGCAGCCACGGCTGCCGCTGGTGGAAAGCCTGCGGCTGCGGTTTCGCCAGTTCGTCCAGCAAGCGTCAGTCCAAACCGGAAAGCAGCCCACAGAAGTGCAGGTCGCTTTGCTCCTCCAGGAGATCCGCCTCTGGCAACAGGAACTGTGGCGTTACAACACGGTGGGCCACTTCAAGACCTGGCAAGAGCCGCGCGATCCCCTGCTGGATGGTCAGCGGCTGAGCCTGGCGATTCCCGCCGACGCGTCTGGCCCCAACGTGGTGGTGCGCCTCTGGGCGGGCACTGCCGGAGATGGCGGAGAAGGAGACCTGGTCCTGTGGCGCGCCGCACGCTTCGAGGCGCCAGGCAGGCCCACGCTGCTGGCGCGCGACCTGCCCCGGTTGGTCCACCTGTTGCAAGCGCTCCGCGCCACGGCACTGTCACGCACCTCAGACTACCTGGCGCTTGCCGCGGCCTGCCAGCAGGCCCACCTCCCCTGGCGCGAGCAGGCCATTGAGCGCGGCCTGGATCCCCGCGTTGCCGAGGCCTGGTTGAACTGGCTGGGCATTTCGACCGGCACGCCGGCTGAAATCACAGGGCACTTGACTGGCCAGCTTACTAATGTGGGGGGCTATGCGGCCGTTACGGGCTGGGGCAGGCCCGAGACGCCCAGCCTGATTGCCAACTCGGCCGATGTGGAACTGAACGTCCCCGGCACGGTCCCGGCCCATGGCGTGGCTGTACATCCCTCCCCGGGGCAGTTTGTGGCCGTGGTTTGGCAGAGTCCTATTGAGGGTTCGCTGCGCGTGCAGGCAGAGGTGGCCGATGCACACGCGGCATGCGGCAATGGCGTGTCCTGGCAGCTTGAGGTGCGGCGCGGCACGGCGCGGGCAAGGCTCGCCGGCGGAGAGATCGAAAACGGCGCCACGGCGGAAGTGCCGCTGGTGGAACGGCTCTTGCTGCGGCGTGGCGATGCGATCTGGTTGCTGGTCGGGGCCCGCAACCACGACCACGTGTGCGACCTGACGCGCGTCAACTTGACGATCACAGAGCACGAAGGTCAGGGCCGCGTCTGGTCCCTGTGGCAGGATGTGGCGGATGACGTGCTGGCCGGCAATCCCCACGCAGATTGCCTGGGCAATGCGGCCGTGTGGCACGTGGTGGAGGGGCCGGACACGGTTCTGGCGGCATCTCCGTTCGAGGTGCCCGCGGGCTCGCTGCTGGCAGCATGGTTGGCGGCGGCGCGTGATCCGGCATGGCGCGAGCGGCTGCCGGCGCTGGGCGAGGCGCTGCACGCCCTGTTGAATGGGCCGCGTCCTCAAGAGGGTCCAGATGCACAGTTGTATGATCTGGCCCGCGCCCTGGACGGCCCGTTGTTCGGCAGGCTGGATTACCAGGCCCTATTGGCCGAGGCAGCCGAATCGCCGCTGCCGCAAGATGTGCTGCCCTTTGGCCAGCCTGCCGGCGGGCTGGAGGCTGGCCCCGCCGATCTGCTGGCGGCGGCTCCCCACGCCCTGGCGATCGAGGCGCCGGCGGAGCTGGTGCGAGGCCGCACTCTGGTGGTCGACGCAGCGCTCCATCCTCAAAGCGGCGGCGAGGGATCGGTGCAGCTCCGCCTGCTGGCTGGGGACGCAGGGGGCCTTCCAGAAAACGCCTTGCTGCCGGGCCTGCCCGTCCTGACGCTGGCTGATAGCCCCGCGCGGCAGCGAATGGTAGCAGCCTGCGCCGAGCACCGCGCCTTCTTCCCGCCCATGGCCTGCTACGCGCGCATCGTGCCGGTGGACGAGGTGATTACGCTGGTGCTGTTCCACCGAGAGGACGAACATTTGGTCCGCTTGCTGGCCACCGCGGAGGAGGCCCGCCGGCTGGATCGCTTGTGGGAAGAATTGCGCTACGTGAGCCAGGATGCCATTCGGGTGCATCAAGCGTTCGACATGTTCATCGGCTTTGCCTCGCAAGAGAACCGGGTGGCGGAGTTCGAGCCGCTGCGGGAGCCCATCCGCCGCCGTGCGGCCGATCAAGAGAAGACGCTCGAAGCCTCGCATACCAGCCATCTCCGGGCCTTGTTCCAGTTTGCCGATCGCGCGTGGCGCCGGCCGCTTACGCCGCACCAGCGGCGGAGCCTGGCGGAGCTGTACCACGAGCTGCGCGCGGGACGCGGCCGGCCGGAAGAAGCCCTGGACCACGATCAGGCTGTGCGCATGGTGCTGGCGCGGATTCTGGCGGCCCCCTCCTTCTTGTACCGCGTGGAGAGGCCCGCCCCCGGAGATACGCCCCAGCCGCTGGACAACTGGGAACTGGCCAGCCGCCTCAGCTACTTTCTCTGGGCCAGCATGCCTGACGAACGACTGCGCAGCCTGGCAGATGAGGGTAAGCTCACCCAGCCCGAGCTGCTGGCTGCCGAGGCACGCCGCCTGCTGCAAGACGAGCGCGTACGCGGCCTGGCTACCGAATTCGCTTGCCAGTGGCTCGATGTGCGCCACTTCGATGTGTTCGACGGCAAGAGCGAGCGCTACTTCCCCACCTTCGCCGATCTGCGCGACGAGATGTACGAGGAGACCGTGCGGTTTCTCACGGATCTCTTCCAGCGCGACGGCAGCGTGCTCGAGTTGCTCGCCGCCGATCACACGTTTGTCAACGAGGCGCTGGCACGGCATTACGAGATTCCCGGCGTGACGGGAGAGGCGTGGCGGCGGATCGACGGGGTGCAGGCCTACGGGCGCGGCGGGATCCTGGGCATGGCCAGCACGTTGGCGAAGCAGTCGGGAGCCTCTCGTACCAGCCCCATCCTGCGGGGCAACTGGATCGTGGAGGTGCTGCTGGGCGAGAAGCTGCCCAAGCCGCCGAAGAATGTCCCCCAGCTTCCCGAAAGCGAAACCGACACAGACGGCCTGACGGTGCGCGAACTGGTAGAGCGGCACCGCAGCGTGGCACAATGCGCCGTGTGCCATGAGCGGATCGACCCGTTCGGGCTGGCGCTGGAGAAGTTTGATGCCATCGGCCGTCGTCGAGATCATGACCTGGCCGGCCGCCCCGTGGATGCCTCCACGCGGCTGGCCGATGGTACTGAGTTTGCCGACCTGGAAGGGCTGCGGCAGTACCTATTGCAACAGCGGCGCGACGACTTCATCCGGCAGTTCTGCCGCAAGTTGCTGGGATATGCCCTCGGACGCAGCGTGCAGCTTTCCGACCGGCCGCTGCTGGAATCGATGCAACAGGCCCTTGCCCAGAACGACTATCGCTTCTCCGTTGCCATCGAGAAAATCGTATCCAGTACCCAATTCACCCGGCATCGAGGCCAGCAGGCCGACGAGGCCGAGGACGTCTCCATGCTTGAGAGGTAGGCCATGCACCGATTTCTTGCCGCCAGCGGCGTTGAGCAGCAGGGAGATCGCGGCATTCCGCGGCGCGCTGTGCTGCGCGGGCTGGGTGTGAGTCTCGCCCTGCCCTGGCTGGAAACGCTGGCCTGGCACGCCCCAGCGGCGGAGCCTCCCGTGCGCTTTGCCTGTCTGTTCGCCGGCAACGGCTTCCATACGCGCGAGTGGTGGGCCCGCGGCAGCGGCAGCCAGATGGAGCTGGGCAAGGTGCTGCTGCCTCTGGAGGATCTGCGGCAGAAGCTGCTGTTCATCCGCGGCCTGTACAATGAAGAGGCGCTCAAGGGCAATATCCACAGCTCGCAGACCGGCAACTTGCTCTCGGGCGCACCCCTGGCTGCCGGCGGCGAGATTCGCTCGGGTACGAGCGTAGACCAGGTCATGGCCCAGCGGCTGGAGGGGGCGACGCGTCTTTCTAGCCTGGTGCTGGGATGCGAGAAGTCGATCGCCTCCGTGCACAAGAACTACTCGATGCTCTATAGCTCGCACATCTCCTGGAGTTCGCCCACCACGCCCACGCCGCTGGAGATCTACCCGGCACTGGCCTTCGACCGCCTCTTCCGCTCCGAGAAGCGGCAAGGCGACCAGAGCGTGCTGGACGCCGTGCTGGAGGAGGCCCACAGCCTGCGCGGCGCCATCAGCTACAGCGACCGCCGCAAACTGGACGAGTACCTCGATTCGGTCCGAGACGTGGAGCAGCGGCTGGACCGCGCCGCGCGGGACGACCGCCTCGAAGGTTGGCGGCCCACGCTATCTCAGCCCGACCGACCCCGCCCCCCTGACGGCCTGCCGCAGGACATCGCCGAACACATGCGGCTGATGTGCGACATCCTCGTGCTGGCCTTCCAGACCGATACCACCCGCGTCTGCACGCTCAAACTCAACAACGACCATTCCTCGCTGCGCTTCCCCAACCTGGGCGTGGACTACATGATCCACCACCTCCTCTCCCATACCGACAGCGATGACTGGCTCAAGGTCAATCAGTTCTTTGTCGAGCAGTTGGCCTACGTCTGCCGCCGTCTGGACGCCGTGCGGGAAGGGGATCGTACGGCCCTTGACAACTCCATGATTCTCTTCTGTTCCAGCATGCTCACCGGCAACCACGATGCCACGCAGCTTCCCGTCCTCCTGCTGGGCCGCGGCGGGGGCCGCATCGAGACCGGCCGCGTGCTCGATTACCTCGGCAGCCCCAACCGCAAGATGTGCAGCCTGTTCCTGGCCCTGCTCGACAAGATGGACATCCACCTCGATCGCTTCGGAGACTCCAGCGAGCCGCTGGCAGAGATCTAACTGCACCGATCTGAGCTGCACCAAGGCGCCAAAGCGTGCGCCCGGACTGACGCATCCCAGGTGCATCGTATCGAGGACCGTCTCCCACCGTGATCCTCCCCCCTCAGCACAAGACGTGGCCCTCGGCACTCTCTGCGCTCGAACGCTACTGGTGGCTACGGTCTGGCCCCTCACGCTTGTATGGCGTCCGTCCTGGTAATTGTCGGGGCTAGCGTGCGTGCAGCGGCTCAGAATGCCGCGCGTGCGGGCTACATGCCCGTGTGCTTCGATCGCTTCGCCGATGCGGATACGGCGCGCGTGGCGCAGGTCAGCCGCGTGGCGCCGTATCCGGCGTCCCTGCCGCAAGCTGTGGCCGCCGCGCCCC
Organism: Pirellulales bacterium; assembly: GCA_023511675.1. Classification (GTDB taxonomy): domain Bacteria; phylum Planctomycetota; class Planctomycetia; order Pirellulales; family JAIMBC01; genus JAIMBC01. Next base: position 6,493 of record JAIMBC010000162.1, on the reverse strand, counting down.
CCGGCCCCTGCATGTACACCGGCGCCATGGAGAATCACCTCCACGTGCTGGCAGAGCTGGCGCGCAGCCGGCCGCTGGCGGGCAACAACTCCGCCGTGCTCCGCCGCGTGCGCAACCCCCTCTTGTTGGCCGAGCTGCTCAGGAACGCCCGACTCCCCGTGCCCGATTGCACGCTGGAGGCACAGGCTCTTCCCCGAGACGGATCCTACCTGCGCAAGCCTTTGCATTCGGGCGCTGGCGCTGGAATTGCCCCTTGGGACGAGCAGTGCACGCTGCCGCCGCGGAGGGCAGGCTGGTACTTTCAACACAGGATCGATGGGCTGCCATGCGCAGCCGCATATGTTGCGGCGCGAGGCCGTGCCCGCCTGCTCGGCTTGACCCAGCAGCGGCTGTCCGAGGGCCGCTGCGGCGGCCGCTTCTGTTTTGCCGGCAGCGTGGGGCCGCTCGAGCTGTCTACCGAATTGTACCGGCAACTGGCGCGGCTGGGCGACGTGCTGGCAGAGGCGTTCGGCCTGGTGGGCTGGTTTGGCGTGGATGGCATCCTGGCCGACGGACAGTTCTGGACCGTGGAAGTCAATCCTCGCTATACGGCGTCGGCGGAACTGTATCTTCGCGGGCTGGGCATCAACCCGGTGGAACTGCATCTGCGCGCGTGCTTGAGCGGGGAGCTGCCCGGCAGCCTGCCCGAGCAAGCGTCTCTCGTACACGGCAAGGCCATCCTCACCGCTCCGTGCCGGCTGGTCGTGCAGCCCGAGCTGACACGCCATCTGCTGCAAGAGGCTGCCTGCGGCCCCTGGCCCACGCTGGCAGATATTCCCGCGCCCCAGAGCGAGATCCCCCCGGGCAGTCCTGTGTGCACCGTGTTTGCCAGCGGCAGCACGCCGGCCGAGGTGCACCAGCGCCTCGACGAACTGCTGCGCACATGGCAGCGCAAGTTATGGCCCGACTAGCTGCCGCAAGCATCCCGACTAGCTGTGTCAAGCATCCCGAGTGGCTCCGTCAGGCATCCGGGGGAGCTGCGTCTAGCAGCGCGACCAGCAGCCGCAAGCTGTGCGACGGGACGCAACTGCAAGCAGCGGCCCGCCACACACCCAGGGCTGGCTGCCGCCACGTCTCGGCACAGGAACCAAACACGCGTGCCATACGTGAGCGCAACGTATCCCTCTGGCCCGCCTTGTGAAGCAAGCAAGCGCGCTGGCGGTACGCTCCGGCAAGGCGCCTCAGGCGCAACGGCCCACGCTACCCGGCGAGATCCACCGCCGGCAGAAGAGGCGTTCCAACCAGAGCCTGATTGCCGGTGTCGGCTTGCTCGGCGCAGTGCGAGAGCGGGCCTCGTCACGCAATCGTCTGCGTGCAGCCAGCGGCGAGCAGGGGCAGACGGCTGCCTCGTGCGAAGGGGCTTGTCCACCGCCGCTGCTCGTAGGGGAGCGCAAGGGGCTGCGATGCTCGTCCGCAGGCGCCATGCCTCGGCTGCCCTGCCCGACGGGCCTGGCGCCCGCTATACTTCTGGCGCGGGCAAGCCTCTTAATCCTCCAACAGTGCATCATGGTTCGGGTTGCCATCCTCGGTGCTACCGGTTACTCCGCCCTGGAACTGATCAAGCTGCTGCTGCGCCATCCGCACGCGCAGATCACGGCCGTTACCAGCCGCCAGGAAGGAAACCTACCGCTGGCCAGCGTGCACCCCTCGCTGGCGGGGCGGCAGTCGTTACGGCTAGAAGACCTCACGCCGCAGCAGGTGGCGGAGCGGGCTGATTGCGCCTTCTGCTGCCTGCCCCATGGCGTGACCAGCAAGCTGGTACCCCAGCTTCTCCAGGCCGGCACGCGCGTGATCGATCTCAGCGCCGACTACCGCCTGCACGACCCCGCCGTCTACGCCCAGTGGTACGGAGAAGAACATCACGATCCCGGCCGCCTGGGACAGGCCGTGTACGGCCTGCCCGAACTGTTCCGAGAGCAGATCGTGGGGGCACGTCTGGTGGCCAATCCGGGATGTTATCCCACCTCGGCCATCTTGCCGCTGGCGCCGTTGCTGGCCGCGGACCTCATCGAGCCGGACGACATCATCATCGACTCCAAGAGCGGCGTATCTGGCGCGGGCCGCACCCCCAAGCTGACCACCCATTTTCCCGAGTGCAACGAGAACTTCTCTGCCTACAACGTCGGCAAACATCGCCACACGCCGGAGATTGAGCAGGTGCTTTCCACCGCCAGCGGCAAAGAGGTGCGCGTGATCTTCACCCCGCACCTTGTGCCCATGGACCGGGGCATCCTAACCACCACCTACTCCCGGCCGCGACGTCCGGCCACCGAGCAAGAACTGCTGGCGGTACTCCGGGAGCACTATTGGCGGGAGCCCTTCGTCCGCGTGGTGGATCAGCTTCCCGCCACAAAGGACTCGGCGCACACCAACTACTGCGACCTTACCGTCCGCGTGGTGCGCGGCCGCGTCCTCACCATCAGTTGCCTGGATAACCTGATCAAGGGAGCCAGCGGAGCCGCCGTGCAGAATTTCAACGTGGTCCACGGCTTTGCGGAGACGGCCGGGCTTGGTTAAGCGAGCGCCTGCGGGCGCAGGTAGGTAGAATAGTCCTTCCCGAAGCTTGCACTGGGCGGGCCCGTCCTCGTCGTCACACGCGGCTGAGGCCGGCACGCCCCGAACTGTTGCCCTGGAGAGTGTTTCCATGTCGGACACGGTGCCACGCGGCTTTCGCCTGGCTGGAGTGCATTGCGGCATCAAGCGCAATCCCAACAAGCCGGATCTCACGTTGGTGGTTTCCGACGTACCCGCCGCGGCGGCCGGCACCTATACGCAAAACCTGGTATTCGCCGCCCCTGTAGGGCTCAACCGCAGCCGCACGCCGGGCAGCGGTTTCCGGGCCGTGGTGGTCAACTCGGGCAACGCCAACGCCTGCACCGGAGAGCAAGGCGATCGCGATGCCCGGCAGATGGCCGCCTGGGCGGCCGCCGTCTGCGGCGCCCAGCCCGAGCAGGCGCTGGTCATGTCCACCGGCGTGATCGGGGAATACTTGCCCATGGACAAGATCCGGGCTGGCATCGAAGCCGCTGCCCGCCAGTTGGCCGCAGACGACGCAGCACTCCTTGCCGCCGCCCGCGGTCTGATGACCACCGATTCCACACACAAGCTTTGCTGCCGCCAACAATCCATCGGCAGCCGAGAGGTGCGCATTGCCGGCCTGGCCAAAGGTGCGGCGATGATCGGCCCACACATGGCAACCATGCTGGGACTGATTCTCACCGATGCGCCCCTCCCCCCCTCCACAGCACAGCACCTGCTGGCCGCCGCCGTGGAGGAGACATTCAATTGCATCAGCGTCGACGGCCACATGAGCACAAACGATACCGTGCTGCTATTGGCCAACGGCGCGGCGGGCGGAGCGGCCCTCTCGGGCACCGAGCTGGATGCATTCTCTGCCCTGCTGGGCGATGTGTGCGGCGAACTGGCCCGCGCCATCCCTGCTGACGGCGAGGGTGCCACCCACCTGATCACCATTCATGTCCGAGGTTGTGCCGACCGCCAGGGGGCACGGCGCATTGCCAAGACCGTAGCAGAAAGCCCGCTGGTGAAAACAGCCATCGCCGGCGGCGATCCCAACTGGGGCCGCATCGTCTCCGCCGCCGGATATGCCGGAGTGGCCTTCGACCCCCACAAGGTCTCCCTCCATCTCAACGGCACCCTGCTCTACCGCCAGGGCACGCCCGTGCCCTTCGATGAAGCCGCCGTTTCTCAGTCGATCCGCAGCCAGCGAGACGTGCAGATCGACCTGGAGTTTGGCGAGGGCCAGGCAGCCTTGCGCTTCTGGACAACCGACCTCACCGCCGAATACGTGCGACTCAATGCCGACTACCGCACCTGATCGCCTCGTGGCGGGCCTCCGTCAAGCCGGCCCACCCCCCGTGAGCACCCCAGCAGACGCGGCCTTTGCGGTCAGCCCGGACCTCACAGACGGTCATTTCCGCACGCCCCCAGACATGGTGCCAGCACCTTTCCGCCTGGCGGCGCGGCCGCTCACTGCTCGTAGCGAATCTCCAGGATCTCGAACCGCAGGGTGCCACGGGGCACGGCTATCTCGACCCGCTCTCCCGCCTTGTGGCCCAGCAACCCCTGGCCCAGGGGGCTGGTCACCAGGATGTGCCCCCGGTCGCAATCCACCTCGCCGTCTCCCACGAGCGTGAACTCCTCCTCCTCGCCAAAATCCAGGTCGCGCACCCGCACCGTGGCCCCAAAGCGAACCTCGTCGCGCGGCATAGATGCCGTCTCGACAATGTGGGCGCGGGAGAGCTTGTCTCGCAGCAAATTGATCTTGGCCTGGATCATGCCCTGCGTTTCACGAGCACCGTGGTACTCTGCGTTTTCTCGCAGGTCTCCCTGGGCCCGCGCCTCGGCCACACGCTCCGCCGCGCGGGGCATCTCCACCTCTTCCAGATGCTTGAGTTCGGCCATGAGCTTCTCGTAGCCGGCGCGGCTCATGGGGATGAAATCAGCCATACTGGTACCTCGACCTTGTGGGGAAAACGTGCCCGATGCTTCCATAGCGCCGCTTGTGGCAGCCGGCAACAGATGCTCGAAAGGCATGGCTGGCCGCGGCTTTCATGGGGCGCCGGCGCACCAGCAGGCCTCGCACGTGGTTGTGCCCGTCAGGGTCCAAAAAGGCGGCTGCCAGCGCCGCACCTGTCACGCCGTGGACCGGCGACAAGTGTCTGCCCGGCCGGCGCTAGACCTCATTGTGCCTTGATACCCCTGCTCTGTAAAGGCGACTAGGCCAGGCACCACGGTATCCCGCTGCACAGGCTCCATGCCCGGCACCCGCGTGCTGGCATGCCGCACAGCGGTGCAGGAACAAGGCCCGCTCGCCATCCCTGCCTCCGACGCCATACCGACCAGCGGCAGCGGCCTGTCAGGCCTTGCACGCGGCCCGCCATGCCAAAACCGACCGCTCCCGCTCAACCCCACCCGCGCCCCCCGCCGATGAACCCCGTAGGCCCGGCCGCCTGCCACTCTTCATCAGCCGCCGGCCCGCCTCTTCTCCATGCCCATGCCGCGCGACACCGTTCAGACCGCCCAGCACTGTCACCCCGCGCGGATCGGCCCTTACGAGCTGCTGCGGCCGGCACATTGCGGTGACGTTACCACCGTATATTCAGCACGGCCAGCCGGCTCCCCAGCCGCAAGACCACCTGCGTATGCCTTGAAGCTGCTCCGCCCCGAGTTTCAAGACGATCCCGCTGCCGTCGCCCGTCTGCGGCGCGAGGCACTGGTGGGCCGCACGCTCGCTCACCCGCACGTGGTGGCCGTGCTAGCGGCGTCTGTGGCTGCCCCGCCTTACTACGTGGTGTTCCCGTGGCTGACAGGCACCACCTTGCAAGCAAAGCTCGAGGCTGGGCCGCTGCCGCTGTATGAGGTGCTCTGGATCGGGCGGCAGATTGCCGAGGCACTGGCCGCGCTCCATGCGGCTGGATGGATCCATGGCGATGTCAAGCCGCAGAACGTGATCGTCTCCGCGGACGGCCACGCCACGCTGCTGGATCTGGGCTTTGCCTGCCGCCAAGGCCAGCCGCTCGAAGACGATCGCTGCGTGCTGGGCACCATCGAATACCTGGCGCCGGAACTGCTCACCGCAGGCCAGGCGGCGGATGCCCGCAGCGACCTGTTCAGCCTGGGCGTCATGCTATACCAGATGGCCACGGGGCGGCTGCCCGTATCGGGACGCGATGCGGGAGAGATCGCCCGCGCCCGCCTGCAAGCCACTCCCGCAGAGCTGCGCACCCTGGCGCCGCACGTGCCTTCCGAGGCCGCACGGCTGATCCACCGCCTGATGGCGCGGCACCCCCTCCGGCGGCCGGACAGTGCCGCCGTGGTCTCCGAGTTGCTCGCCCTGGAAATCGCCGCCTTTGGCGAGGCGGCCGAGCTAGCAGATTAGCCGGCTGGCATGCTGCTCAGGGCTTGTTGGCCGATGCGCGGCTGGCGACTTCCGTACTCGGCTGGCTAGTGGCAAACCGCCGGGCCTTCTTGAGATCCTCGGTGCGAAACATCGGCTCGGAAAGTCCGGCGGGACGCCGCCGCGTCAAGGCAGCAATCTGGTCCCACGACAGGCCGTTGGCCAGGTGCCAGCTTGCCGCCTGGGCCACGGTCTGTGTGCACTTGTCCGCTGCCAGCGCCCGCAGGGTCTCGGCCAGCTCCGGCTTGTCGCACACGGCGGCCAGCTCCACCAGTTCATACTCAATCGAGGGCCTGGGATCCGGCTTGCCGAACTCCAAACACACGCAGGCTACCTTGAGCTGGGCCTGCCTGCCCGCCGCCACATTGAAGAACCCCCAGCCCTGATTGAAATTGCCCTGGCCCAGATTGCCGCCATTCATCCCGCCGCCGATGCCGCCCCCCACCGCCTGCGTGCCGTCAGAGGCACCGCCGCCACCCTGCTGGCCTCCTCCCAAGGGGCCCCACTGGAGGCCGTGCACTTCCAGCACGGGCC
>JAIMBC010000161.1 GCA_023511675.1 Pirellulales bacterium | reverse complement strand
GAGTTCACTGCATACCGACCAATCCATTGGAGTGCGTTGGTTACGTCGAGTGCAGACACCCGCATGTTTTCCTTCTCGGGATGTTGTATTTGCGCGTCCAGAGGCCCCAGCTCCGCCGCAGGAGCCATGTAGATCGCCTCTGTGCCAAGGGCGAACAGAGTAGCCGCGCTCTTGGCGACGTTGGGAATGATGGCTTGCAGCCTGCTGCAGCGGCAGCGCAGCGCAAGTACCATTCGATAAGCTGCATTCGCGTCGCCTCCCGAAGATTCCAACCACACGTCGATGGCGGTCTCCTTAACAGGCGTATCGATGCGCTCCAGTTGTTCTTGTATGTGGTACAACAGCGGCACGCTGAAATAGGATAGTGGATCCCTCTCCGTTGGCGCCTGAAACAGGATCAAGTGGTATCTCGCAGCATGCATGGCCATGATGATCGTTGCCAGATGGGGCGGCGTCAACCCGGCTGACATGCGGCTGTGGTCTCGGCCAAACCACCCTTCCCATGGCAGAACACCCCGTTGAAATATTGGTCAAGCCGTGATCGTGCCGTGTCTCGCCGCCACGGCACGGCCCGCATGTCAAAGGGCCGACAAGAACGTAGCCCCTCCCACCTTGACCAGGGCACGGCTCCGCCCTTTGGCGCAAGAACGCAGGTCCACCGCTGCAAGTGCGCGTGGGATGAATGGACGTAGACCTTGGCGGCAACGCTGCCCCCCCTTGCTCAAACTCACTCGCCTTTGCCATTGCCATGGCACACTGTGATAAGCGTCCCCGCACCGGCAGGCGGCTGGTCTTCATTCAGCGCAGGCGGACACATGGTGAAAGTTCTCCCCGATGGTTGGTCGTAGATCTGGCTGTCAGTCAGCCAGACATCGCCTGCGGCGGGCACGGGGCTCCCGTCATCACTGGCATCCCCCAGCATGCTCGCACGGTCGGCCGATGGTCGTCCGGCCAGCACATCCTCGAGTGGGGGCGCATTGCTGCTTGTGTCACGCCTCGACACGCGGCTAAACGGCCTGGCAGCCGGCCTGTGGGCAGTAGCCGATGGCAGATAGGCCAAAGACGCAACCCTAAAGGTATCCAAGGCGCTGGCCATAATTCCAGACCTTGGTTTCGATTTCTTGGCGACTAGCGGCTAACCGTACACCGCCACCATGCTTGACGCGGTTAGTAGCTTGCGTGAGGGCAGGGAGGACGACGAGTGCACGCAAGCGAGGTGAAAAGATGGCCAAGCCGATTGAGCGAGACAAGTGTCAGGCGTGGGCAGAGCGGGTGTGGCGGTTCGACCGGGACTGAGTGGTGCCGACGGGAAGGCCTGCCGCTGGAGCAGTTCTACCTGTGGCGGTGCAAGCTGCTGGCCCACAGCGTCGGGCACGGAGGACCACGCTCCGTCGTGGCCGTGATGGGCGCACAGCCTGTGCGTTCGCCCGGACGCGATGGAGCACGTCCCTCCAGGGGGCCCGGACCCGACAAAGCGCTTTTCTTCAGGGGCCAGGCGCGACGGAGCGCGCCCCTCCAACGTCTATCGCGCGAAGGCGGTGTCGGGCACGCCGTGGCCGTCGGCACGGCGGCCGAGTCGGCGGTGCAGCTCGGGATCGATTTCGTAGGCCACGGCGCGCAGCGATCCATCGTACATGGCGAACTGGCAGGCTCCCGGGTGCGCGCTGCCAAACGCACGCGGCGCCTGCTGCGGGCCGTCCGGGCGGGGCGCGTAGTCCAACGCCGTCCAGCGGACAATGTCGTATCCGAAGCCGCAGGACATGGCCTGGTCGTCGCCCAGGTCCGGCCAGTTGTCGGACACGTACTTTTCCCCCACCAGATAGGTGTACGCCGAGCCGTCCGTCACATCCGCACGGCGCACCGCGCTGCGCAGGCAAAACAGTCCGTTGGCCTTGCGCGGGTCGGGCCAGCGGTAGGCGGGATCGTCACCGGCTGACAGGCTGCGTGGTCCCGGCTCGATGCGCACCACAAAGTCTCCGCCGTTGCCGGCGTAATCGCTTTTGGCCACCAGCGGGGCCACATGCGCGTTGCGCGTCAGGCAGGTGAGGTCGAAGGGATACAGCCCCGGCACGCGCCGCGTGGGGCAGTGCATCAACGGCAGCGACACCTGGTTGAGCATGCCGGCCGCCTCCAGCTTGCGCAGAGGGGGCTGGCCGGCTCCCAGCCGCGCCAGCTCGGGACGCTCCAAGTAAGCCAGAATGGCATAGATCCATCGCCCGGCTGGCGCGGACCTGTGCCTCGGTCCGGATCGCCATACCACTGGTAGCCCCAGCCACCGCTAGGCAGCCGGCCGTGCGCCGTCTCGTGCAGGTGCAGCGCCAGCGCCACCTGGCGGAGATGGTTGGCACACTCCATCCGCCACGCCGACTCGCGCGAGCCAAGCACCGCCGGCAGCAACAGCGCCGCCAGCAGCGCCACAATCGAGAGCGCCACAAGCAACTCGATGAGCGTCACCCCACGGCGGGCATTCATCGCCGGTCCTCCGACCGGGCCTCCGCCGAGCGCGCATCGGCCGGCCAGAGCTGGAGCGGCTCGCCGCCGGCGTTGCGCACCCGGAACTCGGCCATGGTTCCCTTCTGACCCACATACACGGTGCCCACGTCAGCCAAGAGCGACTCAAACCGCACGCGCGGCTGCGAAGCTCCGTGGCGTGCAATCCGGCCGGGCCGCGCCGGCGGGCGTGGGGCTTCTTCGCGCGAATTGCCCCGGCGAACTTCGCGGCGCGCCATGGTCAACACATTGCCGCTCCAGCGGCCTTCGAGAGCGCTGGCGCGATATGTCTTGCGGCGGCCGTGTGCATCGTACACGGCGTAGCCTCCTTCGGTCTTGCCCAGCAGCACAACAAAGTGGTTAGGGGCCACAAGGTAAGCCTGGGCCGGATAATCCGCCCCCCTGAGCTGCGCAAGGTGCACTCGGCGGTGCCGGACAGGCACGCCCGCCCGCTGCAATGAGGTCGCCGATCAACTCTCCCGCCATGCTAGACGGCTCTACGGCGATTCCCGCCAGAGAGCAACAGAGGCAGGCGAGCAGGCGGTTCATGGGCGTTCTCCTCCAGATGATGAGCGCCGCTGATCCCGACCACGCGGTTTGCCACAAGCGCCGCCGGCGCAGGCAAGCGGTGCTGTGAGCGGCGCTGACTCACCCCAGTATGAAACACCACGCGCACTCACAGGTACCGGCCCCTCCTCCTAAACGTCTGGCGGTGCTGGCCGTGCCCGCTTCCGGCGGCGAACGACCAGCCACGCGGCCAGGGCGGCGGTGATGCACAGCACCACCGCCGCTGGACCAGAAACGAGCAGCATGCCGCCGGACATCACGCTTCGCTGAGACTGAGTTGGGTTGTTCATAGCAAAGGCCAACAGCAACAGCCCGCACAGGCAGACTGCCAGCGACAGCCCGGGCGAGGTGCTTACCGAACCAAAACACCCGCAGCTCTGGCGGCCGGTAAACACCCCGGCAGCCGAAGCGCCGCCGGCAAGCAGGAACAACGCCGCGGCACCGCGCCAGACAAGGACGTGCGGCCGCAGAAACACCAGTCCCGCGGCAAGGGCGCCTTCGACGCCGATGAGTGCCGCCTGGTGCGCGCGGGCCAGGCCGCTCAGGTTAAGGCTGGGAAAAGCCGTCAACGCCAGCAGCTTGAGCGTGGCAGCGAGGAACAGCGCCCCGCCCTGCAGGAGGCCAATTGCCTGCCGGCAGCCGGCCGCCGAAACCTGCACCACATTGGCTGGAGGCATACTGCCATCGTCCCGTGGCCGTGCACCGCGTAGCCGGGCTGGGGGCTCCGGGCCAGCAACCTAGGTGATACTGACGTACTCAAGTGTGTCAACAACTTTGGATGGAAAATCTTCCAGGCGGCAGCCGCCGGCGGGAGAACAGGGCTGCGCAGCGCGGGAAGACAGCATTCGGTCAGCTCGCGGTCAGAGGGCGCTGCGAGCATGCGCGCCGCGTGGCTGGGAAAGCCGCTATCTAAGAGAACTCTCGTCAAACCGCACGCGGGTACACGCAGATCTGGCCAGGCGGTTGTGCGGCATGTTGTGGGCGCGCGGCCGCTGGCCAGAGCCAGGTGCGTATGCGGTTGCCGGCGGAGGAGATGCGCGGGCCGTCGCGCGGCTCTTCGTTGAGCAGGTTCGCGAGCAGCCGCTGCTACACGGTAGCGGCCTGCATGCGCCACTCACAAATGTGGCGGTAGAGCGCCTGGTACTGGCGGGCGCTGCGCTGCCAGGACCAGTCTTGCCGGAGGCAGACGGCTTGCAGGCGGCGCCATTGGTCGGGCCGGCGGTACAGCTCGCAGGCGCGCCGCAATGCCTCGGAGAGGGCCAGCGGCGAACACTCGCTGAAGCTGAAGCCCGTGGCCTGCTCGTCGGCGAGCGCTTGCGGTGTGGCATCGATCACCGTATCGACCAGGCCGCCCGTGGCACGCACGATGGGGACAGTGCCATATTTCATGCTGTACATCTGACTCAGGCCGCAGGGCTCGAAGCGGCTGGGCATCAAGAACATGTCCGCCCCGCCCTCGATGCGGTGTGCCAGCGCCTCGGAGAATTCCAGCCGCACCGCCAGCTTGTGCGGAAAGCGTTCCGCCAGGGTCAGCAGTGCCTGGTGAAAACGCGGTTCTCCCGTGCCCAGCACAACCCATTGCACGTCGGCCGTGCGTGCCCACTCCGGCAGCACGTCCACGACCAGGTCGATGCCCTTTTGCTCGGTGAGCCGGCCCACAAAGGCGACCAGGGGCGCCTGAGGAGCCTGCGGCAGCCCCAATTCGGCCTGCAGGGCGGCCTTGCAGGCGGCCTTGCCACTCTCGAGGGTGGACGCATCGTAGTTTTGCGGCAGGTAAGGGTCGCTGGCCGGGTTCCACACGGTGTCGTCCACGCCGTTGAGGATGCCGGAGAGCACGGCGCGGCGCTGCTGGAGCACGCCCTCGAGCCCCGCGCCGTAGGCCGAGGTTTGGATCTCTTCCGCATAGCGCGGGCTGACCGTATTGAGGCGGTCGGCGAACACCAGACCCGCCTTGAGCAGATTGAGCTTGCCGTGGAACTCAAGCTGCCGCCAGTTGAAGTACTTCCAGTCCAGGCCGGTCAGCAGCATGTCCCAGTGCCAGAACTGGCCCTGGAAGGCCAGGTTATGGATGGTAAACAGAGAGCCCGCCCGCTCCAGGCCGGGGCAGCCGCGATACTCGATCTGCAAGTACGCCGGCACAAGTGCCGTCTGCCAGTCGTGGCAATGGACCACATCGACCGGCAGGGACAGCAGCCGGGCCGTCTCGAGCACAGCCCGCGAGAAGAAGACGAAGCGTTCGCAGTTATCGACGTAGTCTCCCTCGGGCGTGCCGTACAGGCCGTCACGGTCGTAATAGTCGTCTTGCTGTACCAGCAGGACGGGGACGGAAGTACTGCCGCCATTGGCGGGCAGGGAGCTGCGGAGCAAGGTTCCTTCGACCACCTTGCTGCCGATGGGGATGGAGAGGTCGACGTCCAGGGGTTCGATGGGGCGGCCGGCAGACCAGACGGAGCGGTAGGCGGGGGTGATGACGGTGACCTGCTCGCCCAGGCTGGCCAGCGCTGGTGGGAGTGCGGCGCTGACGTCTGCCAATCCCCCTGTCTTGGAGAAAGGTACGACCTCGCTGGAGGCAAAGAGGATGTTCATGGTCTACTCTGGCCTGGGCGGCGGCGTCGGCTGGTGCGAGCGCCCGCGAAGCCGCGTGCGGCTGCGGAGGAGAGGGCTCGCAGCAGGCCGGCGAAGCACGCAAGCTTTGCCGAGCCGGCCGCAACGGCTGCCTGGGCTGGGGCGGGGGGCCGGTACGGCCGACGATCGGAAAAACGTACCATATTTATGGGGGTGTGCACAGCCGCGCTGCGGGGGCTGGTGGGGCGTGGGGTGCGTGGTGCGTGCGGCGAGTGGGGGTAGTGGAGGGTACGAAGAGCTGGCTGCGGAAGGGCTGGCTGGGGACGGGTTGACTGCGTGGTCGGCTGGCTGGGTGCTGGCCTGGCCCGAAGCAGGCTCGCTGGGAACGGGCTGGCTGAAAGGGTGGCTGTGCTGGGGCGGTGGCTCAGCGGGGCAGTACGCGCGGCGGCCTGGGGTGCCTCCTTCCCCTGCCGGCCTGGCTGACTTACAATGGGGGGTAGTTCGGGATTTGCGGCCGCTTGCAGCCATCTCTGCTAAAGTGCCATTGCAGCCGCCTGCCTGGAGCTGGCGCTGCAATCCAACTGGATCAGACGCTTGCCGCGACCGCCCTGTGCGGAAGGATCGCGGCATTTTTTTTGTTTTGGGGAGTCGCCGGAGCGTCCTGCCAACCATGACCCAGCCCAGCCCACCCGTCGACGGACGGCCTCGCCTGTCTACCCTGGCGGTACACGCGGGAGAAGACCGCCAGAAGCCCGGTCATGCGCTGACCGATCCGATCTTCTGTGCCGCGACGTACAGCTTTGCGAACACGCAGGCCGTCATCGATTACATCGAGCAGAAGCAGGCGCGGGACGAGTACGGCCGCTATGGGAACCCGGACGAGCGGGTGGCCGAGCGGAAGCTAGCCGCGCTGGAAGGGGGAGAAGCGGCGGTGCTGTTTGCCACGGGCATGGCGGCGATTGTCGGGCTGCTGATGGCCAAGCTGAATGCGGGGGACGAGGTGGTGTTCTTCGACGAATGTTACCACCGCAGCCGGGAGTTTTGCGTGAAGCACCTCTCCCGCTTTGGCGTGGTCACGCACCAGGTGAAGGCCTGCGACTATGCGGCCTTGCGGCGGGCGATCACGCCGCGGACGCGGCTGTTGATCAGCGAGTCTCCTACGAATCCGCACCTGAGCGTGGTGGACCTGGAGGAGTTTGTGCGCGTGGGGCGGGAGGCGGGGGTGGAGACGCTGATCGATGCGACGCTGGGCACGCCCTACAATGTGCGGCCGCTGGCGGCGGGGGTCGATTACGTTTTGCACTCGGCGACCAAGTATCTGGCCGGTCACAACGACTTGCTGGCGGGCGTGATCATCGGCGCGGCGGAGAAGCTCGAACCCGTGCGGCGGCTGCGGGGGATCATGGGGTCGATCAACTCGCCGCACAACGTGTACCTGCTGTTGCGGGGCCTGAAGACGTTCGAGCTGCGGATGGAGCGGCACAATGCCAACGGGCTGGCGGTGGCGCGGTTTCTGGCGGAGCACCCCCGGATTGAAAAGGTCTACTACCCCGGCCTGCCGAGCCACCCTTATTACGAGGTGGCACGCCGCACGATGCGCGGCTTTGGCGGGCTGGTCACGTTCTTGCTCAAGGATGCCGACTGGCGGCGCACAGCACGACTGGTAGACGCGGTGCGGCTGCCGCGCATCGCGCCCAGCCTGGGGGGGGTGGAGTCCCTCATCGAGCAGCCGCTGGTGATGAGCTATTACGAGTGCACGCCCGAAGAGCGGCGGCAGTATGGCATTCCCGATAACATGGTGCGGCTGTCGTGCGGCATCGAGAATGCTGAGGACCTGATTGCCGACTTGCAGCAGGCCCTCGAACAGGTCTGAACTCGTGCACGGAAGACGAGGCGGCCTGCATGAGGAACATGCGTAAAGGTATTCCGGTCTCCCCCGGTGTCACCGTGGGCAAGGCGTATTGCATTGACGAGATTTTCGTCAACCCGCACACGCACCAGCTTGCGGAAAACGAAGTGCTGCCCGAGCTGCGCCGCTTCGAGCAGGCCCGGGAGCAAACGGCGGCGGACCTCCGCGCGCTGGACCACAAGGTATCCACGCAGGTAGGCCCCGCGCACGCCGCCATCTTTCGGGCCCATGAAGCCATCTTGCGCGACCCCGCCTTCACCGCCAAGGTGCGGAGCTGGATTGTCGACCATCGCGAAACGGCCCAGAGCGCCCTGCACCGTATCCTCAACGAATACACCTCGCTCTTCGCGCGCACGCGAGACGAATACCTGCGCGAGCGGCTGACCGACGTGCGGGACGTGATCATCCGCCTGTCCAGCCACCTTTCCCCCGCGCTGGAACCGGGCTCCACCGTGGTGCCCAAACCTACGGTCGTGGTGGCCCACGAACTCCTGCCTTCCCATGCCGTGGCCCTGGGAGATTGCGAGGTGGCGGCCATTGTCACCCAGACGGGCGGCCAGACCAGCCATGCCGCCATCCTCGCCCGCAGCCGGGGCATCCCCGCCGTCTCCGGCGTCAAGGACATCCTCCGCCAGGTGAAAAACGGCGATACCATCGTGGTCGACGGCCGCACAGGACACGTGATCATCAACCCCGATGCCGAGACGGAAAGCGCCTACCGCAAGCTCCAGCGCGAGTTCTTCCAACTCAAGGACGTACTGGCTTACAACCGCGATCAGCCCGCACGCATGGGCGACGGAGAGGAGGTCGAGCTGCTGGCCAACATCAATAGTCCCGACGATGCCCGCGCTGCAAACGCCGTGGGCGCCGCTGGCGTGGGCCTGTACCGCACGGAGTATCTGTTCCTCACCCATGCCGATGTTCCGGACGAGGAAGAGCAGTATCGCGCCTATCGGGAGGTGGTGCAGGCTTCGCCCGGCCATCGAGTGACGATCCGCACGCTGGATCTGGGCGGAGACAAGACGATTCCCTATCTGGGCCACAGCCGCGAGGCCAATCCCTTTCTGGGCTGGCGTTCGATTCGGCTCTCGTTCGAGCATCCCGAGTTTTTCATGACGCAGATCAGGGCGGTGCTGCGCGCTGGCGCCGCGGCGCGGCGGGGCCAGGTGCGGCTGATGTTTCCCATGATCACCACACTGGAGGAGATCCGCCGGGTGCGGAGCCTGGTGCGCAAGGCGGGACAGCAACTCGAGCGAGCCGGAAAGCGTCATACCGAGGTACCCATCGGCCTGATGCTCGAGGTGCCCGCTGCCGCCGTGTGCATCGACTCGCTGGTGCGCGAGGTGGATTTCGTCTCCATCGGCTCGAACGACCTGGTGCAATACCTCATGGCCGCCGATCGCGACAATCCCAAGGTGAGCCACCTGTGCCAGCCGTTGGCGCCGGCGATGCTGCGTGTGCTGGCGCAGGTGATCGAGGCCTGCCGGCGGGCCGATAAGCCCGTGACGCTCTGCGGAGAGATGGCGGGACAGCCGCGTGCCTACGTGCTACTGTTGGGCATGGGTTTGCGCAGCTTCAGCATGAGCCCGGCGTTCATCCCCACCATCAAGGAACTCACCGGCCACGTCTCCGCCGCGCAGGCGCAGCAGATTCTGCGGCGTGCCATGCAGTTCCGCACCACACACGACGTGATGCGGTTCATGGGCCGCACCATTGCAGAGCTGGCTCCCAACCTCAAACCACTGGACATGGAGTGACCGCAGGCTGCGGAAGTCCCAGGAGCTACCGTACCCCAAGTTCTAGGAGGAATGCATGAACGGCTCGGCTGGCAAGTTCGGCGGCGGCACCACGCCGCGGCAGGTATGCTCCGCTCGCGGGGGGGCTGCCTCTTCCCTCGTTGTTTGGGCCATCCCCCTGGCGGCCCTGGCCGTACGAGCAACAGAGCCGCGTTCGCAGCAGACCATGCTACTCGCCTATCCCGAGACACGGCAACAAGAGCATGTCGATGACTATCATGGCACGCTCGTACCCGACCCCTATCGTTGGCTGGAGGATCCAGAGAGCGAAGAGACCCGCGCCTGGATCCGGGCGCAAAACCAGCTCACCTTCGGCTGGCTGGAGCGGCTGCCCACGCGAGAGTGGCTGCTCACGCGGCTGGAGCAGGTATGGAACTACGAACGCTACGGCCTGCCGCAGGCGCGCCGGGGACGTTACTTCTTTTCCCGCAACGACGGTCTGCAAAACCAATCGGTGCTCTACTGGTCCGACGGGCTGGCCGGCGAGCCTCAGGTGCTGCTGGATCCCAACCATCTTGCCCCCGACGGCACGGTGGCGTTGACGGGCGTCGTCCCCAGCGACGACGGCACGCTGGTAGCCTACGGCCTGGCCCGCGCGGGATCCGACTGGCAAGAGTGGCACGTGCGAGACGTGGCCGCCGGAAAAGACCTCGCAGATTGCCTGCGCTGGGTCAAGTTCTCCAGCGCAAGCTGGACGCCCGACGGACAGGGCTTCTACTACAGCCGTTACGACGAGCCTCCGCCGGGTGAGGAGCTGGTGGCCGCCAACTACTATCACAAACTCTACTACCACCGCCTGGGCACGCCCCAGAGCGAGGATCGACTGGTCTATCATCGGCCCGATCAAAAAGAATGGGGCTTTGCTGCGAACGTAACCGACGACGGCCGCTACCTGATCATCGAGGTCTGGCGCAGCACGGAGGAGAAACACCAGCTCTTCTACATCGACCTGGCAGACCCCGCACAGCAAGTCGTCGAGCTGATCACCGGCTTCGATGCGGCCTACACGTTTGTCGGCAACGAGGGCAGCCGGTTCTTCGTGCTCACCGATCTCGATGCACCCCGCTACCGACTGGCGGCCATCGACCTGGCACATCCCGAACGCGAGGCCTGGCAAACCGTGATCCCCGAGCGCCAGGACGTGTTGCAGCAGGTCACCCATGTGGGAGGCAGGCTGTTCGCTACCTATCTGCACCACGCGCACAGCCGGGTAGAAATGTTCACCACGGCCGGCGAGCCGCTGGGAGAACTGGCTCTGCCCGATCTGGGCTCCGTCTCAGGCCTTGGCGGCCGGATGGACGATACAGAGACCTTCTACGCCTTTACCAACTTCTCCACCCCCGCCACCATTTACCGCTACGATCTGGCCACCAACCGCAGCGAGGTGTTCCGCCAGCCACAAGTCCCCTTCAACCCGGACGACTTCGAAACGCAGCAGGTGTTCTGTACCAGCAAAGACGGCACGCAAGTGCCGCTGTTTGTGGTCCGCCGCAAGGGCTTGCCCATGGACGGCAACGCCCCCACGCTGCTCTACGGCTACGGCGGCTTCAACATCTCGATGACTCCCGCCTTCTCCCCAGCCCGCATCGTCTGGCTCGAGCTGGGCGGCATTCTGGCCGTGGCCAATCTCCGTGGCGGCGGCGAGTACGGCCGCGAGTGGCACGAGGCCGGCATGAAAGAAAAAAAACAGAATGTGTTCGACGATTTTCTGGCAGCGGCCGAGTATCTCCAGCAGGCCGGCTACACGCGGCGCGAGCGGCTGGCCATCCAGGGCGGGAGCAATGGCGGCCTGCTGGTGGCGGCGGCGCTGACGCAGCGGCCCGAGCTGTTTGGTGCCGTGATCTGCCAGGTGGGCGTGCTCGATATGCTGCGCTACCATAAGTTCACCATCGGCTGGGCCTGGGTGGGCGAGTTCGGCTCGGCCGACGATCCGCGCGAGTTCGAATACCTCTACCGCTACTCGCCGCTGCACAACCTGCGTCCGGGCACATCGTACCCTGCCACCCTGATCGTAACGGCGGACCACGACGACCGCGTGGTGCCGGCCCACAGCTTCAAGTTTGCGGCCGCGCTGCAACGGGCCCAGGGGGGAACGGCGCCGATCCTGATCCGCATTGCCGAGTCGGCAGGCCACGGCGCGGGCAAGCCCACCACCATGTTGATTCAGGAGCAGGCAGACATCTACGCCTTCCTGATGCAGACGCTCGGCATCGACCCGCCGGCGGATGCGGCCGCCCCCTGACCATGTGCGGGCCAGCGCGGGCAACGGCGGCACCGCGCCAGAGCTGATGTGCTGGCCCTGTCAGGCGTGTGGACTGCGCACACGCGCAGGGCGATCGCGCGTGTGCGCGGTGCGAACCTGAAGGCCCGGCAAGAAACCTCGCGGCGCCCCGGCACCCGGCCGAGATGCGGCAGCGTCGGGGATGGATCCGTCTTGCCGCCGCGGCTGTGGCGATGAGGCCTGGCATCTCGCCCCGCCGCTTTCGCTACGGACGCAATTCGTGCAACAGGCCCAGCGCCGCCTCCACCAGCCGTTCGCCCCCGCCTGGGGCGATCACCGAGTTCACCGTCTCATAGCTCCCCTCGGCGAAAGCCTTGCGCGTGGGAATGTACGCCGGATTATGATTGGCCAGCTCGATCACCAGCGTCTGGGCGAAGGGGCTTCTCTGCTTGATCGCCAGCCCCAGCTCCACGAACACCTCGCCCGGCAACGTGACCAGGGCCAGCTCCTCTGCCAGCCTGAAGGCCTGCACCTCCAGCTCCACGCTCTCATCCGGGTAGGCCGCCAGCGCCAGCAGCTTGCATGCGCGCACCTGCTCGAGAAACTCCAGCTCTCGCGTGCCCACCCGGTGCATGTTCTCCTTGGCCCAGGCCAGCTCTTCGCTCATATGCGTTTGCAGCGGCACGCGCACCAGCTTCGACCTGACCTGGAGGTTGGGGCGTACCTCCTTGGCCGACTCTGCGGCACGCCGCACGCTGGCGGCCAGCAGCCGCCCGATCTCCGCTGTGGGCCGGCGGTCCTCGCGCGTGACGTCAATGTGGTTGATGTCTCCGCAGGTGCCGGCCCCAAACAGAGATACCAGCGTCTCTCCCCACGTTTGCCGCAGCTCTTGCTCCAGGTAGTACGGATAATCGGCCGAGTAGAGGGTTCCGCCTACCGTATCGAGGTGCATGGCGAACACGGTGAGCACGGCGCGGGGCGGACCGGCGTGAGCCGGCTGCACGAGCACCACGCCCACCTCGGGGTCGATGGGGCCTGCCGGGCGGATGATGTCCGGGTTGCGCTGGCCGGGGTTGCAGCGCACGCTGCCGTCTTTCATGTGGAAGCGGCGATTGAAAGAAAGCTGCGGCTCTTGCTCCACCAGGCCGCGTGCCAGGCGGGCCGGCGCCAGCGACGCATGCGCCTCTGCGACGGCGGCGGCGATCTGTTCTACCAGCAGGGCAGGGTAATCGATCGATTCAGCGGGATCTGCTCCCTGCCGTTCGAGCGCCTGAGCGTGGAACCAGTCTCGCAGCACGCCGGCGTAGAGCGGGCCGGTGTGGGAATGGGTGCAGCAGACCCCGATGTTTTCGGCGGCAATGCCCGTGGCCTCCGCCGCGCGCTGCCGGGCCGCGTCCGATACCTTGCGAGGGATGCCGATCAGGTCGCAGCAGACCAGGGCGGCCGCCACATCGCCCTGCTGCAACACGAGCGCCTTGGCGTACAGCGGATCGTGCACGCCCGTGGCCAACCGCTCGTTAAAGTAACCGCTCATGCGGTACCCCACGGGCGGCGTGATCTCGCGCACCGCCACACCGGCACGCAGCTCGTCCGCCGCCACGCCGGCCGTGCACCAGCCGGCCACGCACACGGCCGCCGCACAGAACAGCCCCCACATTGGCCTATGCATCATCGCTACATCTCCGCTTCGTTCTCGGGCTCTTGTTGTACCAGGCGGATGATGGTTACGCCACGCCCGTCCGTGCACCCGCGCGCCGGCACGCCTCAGGCATGAGCGAAGGCATGCCCCCAGCACGGCAACGCGCGGCGCGACCTCCCTCCGTTCCAAGGGGGCGAGGGCTGGAGGGCAGACTCTGCCTCCCCTTTACGAGGTGGGGGGGCTGGAGAGCCAGGCAAGGCTAACGATGCCGCCGGAATCGCTGGCTGCCTTTGTTAACGGATATTGCAGAGCACTTGGCAGTTGGTGAGTACTTGGAATGGGCGATTGGCGGCAGACAGTTCCCCGCTCAGTCCCCCCCTTGTTCAGAGGAGCAGAGATGGTCCCCCTTGCACATAGGGCATTGGTATCTACACAATTGGCGTTTTCGTGTAACCTATTGGGATGCAACGGATTGCACTCCCCCGAGTGGAGC
>JAIMBC010000160.1 GCA_023511675.1 Pirellulales bacterium | reverse complement strand
GGCCGGTACTATGACGCGGCCGTTCTGGGCGAGTTTCTGGCGCGGCGGTACCCGCAGTCGGCCGGTGCCCGCCACGGCGCCAAGATTGCTCTGGCTGCCTACCAGGTATCGTATAACACGGCTCCCGAGGGCGCGAGAGACTTCGATCGCCGCCGGCTGCGCGAGCTGGCGGAGCTGATCACCCAGCGCTGGCCGGGCGAGGCCGAGGCAGACGAGGCGTGGATGGTGCTGGTGCAGATTGCGGTCAAGGAGCGGCAGCTCGATCAGGCATTGCAGTATTTGGAGCGGATCCCTGCCAGCAGCAGCAATCGGGCGGAAGCCGAGTTACGTACCGGCAATGCCATGTACGAAGAGTACCTGATCGCCAGCCGCCGGGAGGGAGACGATCGACCCCCGCAGGCGGAGCTGGATGCGCTGGCCGCCCGTGCCCGCCAAACGCTCGAGCAGGGCGTGCAGCGGCTGCGAGCAAACGTGGCCAGCAGCGGCGAGGTGTCGCGCGTGCTGGCCGCAGCGACGCTCTCCCTGGCGCAGCTCTACGTGGGTACCGGGGATGCCGCCAAGGCACTGGAGATGCTGCAAGCTCCCACGATTGGCCCCTTGCAGCTTGTCACCAGCGGGCATCCGATCGCCAAGGAGGGCAATTACGCCGTGGAAACGTACAAGGTGGCCCTGCGCGCGTATGTGGGGATGCAGCAGCTTACCGAGGCAGAGCAAGCGATGCAGAGCCTGGAGGCCCTGGTGACCAGCGGGGGCGATGCGCGGGCGGCGGAGTCGCTCACGGCCATTTACATCGCGCTGGGGCGTGAGCTGGAGGGTCAGCTTGAGCGTCTGCGCAAGGCCAACAATACGGAAGGACTGGCCGCCGTGAGCCAGGGCTTTGAATTGTTCCTCGAGCGCATCGCCACGCGGCCTGGCAACTCCTTCAACTCACTCAACTGGGTGGCTGAAACGTTCTACCGGCTCGGGGCCGGCAACGATCCCGGCAGCCTGCCTGTTCCGGCGCAGGCGCGAAGTTATTACGAAAAAGCACATACGGCCGATCAGAACCTGCTGGCCCAGGCCGGCCGCCAGGCGAACTTTGCCAGCCCCGACGCGCTGGTGGCCGTGCGGCTGCGCATGGCCCGTTGCCTGCGGCGGCTCGGTCGTTTTGAGGAGGCCATCCATCTGCTGGTGGAACTGCTCAAGGACAAGCCCAATTTGCTGGATGCGCAACGCGAGGCCTGTCTGACCTACGAGGATCGAGGCAGCACCGACCCGCGCTATTACCTGGTTGCCATCCAGGGGGCGCGCAAGCAGAAGGGCCAGGATGGGCGGGAAACCAACCTCATCTGGGGCTGGAACGCCCTCTCCATGCGGTTGCGCGGCGATCCGAAGTTCGCCTCAGACTACTTCGAGGCCCGCTACCGCGTTGCTTGGTGCCGCTACCAGTACGCCATCAAGCAGCAGGTTCCGGAGCAGCGTGCCCAGGCCTTGAAGCGGGCCGAAGGCGAGCTGACGGCCGTGTTTCGCCTCAATCCCAACCTGTCCGGGCCCGAGATGGTTCGCAAGTACGACGACCTGGCGCGCAGCATCCAGAAAGCGCGAGGCGCCGTGCCCACGGGCCTGCCGCGTGCCGCCCCTGCCGGTAGTGCGAGTTAGCCGCCGCTGATGGTTCCCACTCGTTTCGCGTCCCGTGCCTCCGTGGTTCGACGCCGTTTGATGCCCAGTCCGATTCAGCTATACAGGAGCCCCCCATGTCCTCCAGCATACACAGGATGATCTGGCAGGCTGCTCTGGTTGTCGCCTGCGGCGGCACGCTGGCGCATGCCGCCGATGTCGTCCGCAAGGCAGATGGCAAGAGCGTCTCAGGCGAGATCGTGCGCACCAGCGCGAGCGAGGTGGTGGTCTCGCGCAGCGGCGGTACAGAAGAAACCATCCCCGTCGTGGAGATCGAGGAAATCCAGCTCGATCGCGAACCGGCACCGCTGCGCCAGGCACGCAACGACCTGCGCAATGGCAACTATCCGCGCGTGCTGGAATCTCTCGACAAGCTGCGCGGCGGCAGCCAGGACCGCCCGCTCATGCAGCAAGAAGTGCAGTTCTACCGCGCGCTGGCCACCTCCCGCCTCGCCCTGGCGGGCACGGGCGATGCCAATGCCGCACTGAAGCTGCTCACGGACTTTCTCAAAAGCTACAAGGGTAGCTGGCGCTACATGCTGGCCAATGAACTGGCTGGAGACCTGCTGGTCTCCCTGGACCGCCAGGCCGAGGCCCTCACCTACTACCAGGAACTGGAAAAATCTCCCTACCCGGCACATCAGATGCGTGCCCGCGTGGCCCAGGGCCGAGCGCTGATCGTCCAGGGGAAGCACGCCGAGGCCCTGGCGCAGTTCGAGAAGGTGCTGGCCATGCCCGACAACCAGGCCGACACGCGATCCTCTCAAGAACGCTTGGGGGCCACGCTGGGCAAGGCCCTGGTGCTGGCGGAAACAGGCGACGTGAATACCGCCGTGCAGTTGGTCGAGCAGGCCATTGCCGCCCTGGATCCAGAGAATAACGACCTCAATGCCCAGGCCTATCTCACGCTGGGCACCTGCTATCGGAAGAAGGGCGATAGCCGCGCGGCAGAGTGGGCCTTCCTGTGGGTAGACCTGATCTACTCAGCCAACCCGCAGTTCCATGCACAGGCCCTGGCCAATCTCAAGGAGGTATTTGCCGAGAATGGAAAACCGGAACGCGCCTTGCAAGCCGAGAACGTGCTCAAGGAGCGGTATGGCAATACCAAGTGGGCACGTGTGGGGACGGGATGATGTGCCGCCGGCCGGGCCGGTTCGCGTTGGGCACGGAGAGTTCCGGAACGCGGTGCGGCGGATTGTTTCTTTGTTTAGGAGACCAGCATGCTGCCGTTTCGTCATACTCCCGCCGCCGCGCAGCGGTTTGCGGGTCTGGTGATTGTGAGTGTTCTGCTTGCCTCATGGGGCGCGGCACTGCAGATGTGGTCCGCCGCCGCGTGGGCTCAGGCAGGTGAGGACGAAGACCTGAAGGGATTGGAAGGAGAAGGCAACGGCCAGGCGCCTGCGGCTCAAGACAGCGGCGGCGCTGCCGCCAAGCCTGCGGAAGCGGCCCCGCCCAAGGAACGCCTGTTGCAGTTCTACTTCAAGGCGTTGGGCTGGTTCTACACCACCGCGTTCTTGCTGATCTCGTTTACGCTGGTGGCCCTGGTGGTGATGAATATTCTCACCCTGCGGCGATCGGCGATCGTGCCCCTGCCGCTGGTGGAGGGCTTCGAGGCGCACCTCAACGAGAAGCGCTATCAGGAGGCCTACGATCTGGCCAAGAACGACGAGTCCTTCCTGGGACATGTGCTCTCCGCTGGGCTGGGCAAACTCTCGGCCGGCTATGCGCAAGCCATCGAGGCCATGCAGGAGGTGGGCGAAGAGGAGACGATGAAGCTCGAACACCGCCTCAGCTACATTGCCTTGTTGGGGACGATCAGCCCCATGGTAGGGCTGCTGGGAACGGTCGATGGCATGGTGGCCTCGTTCCAGGTGATTGCCAACAGTCCCACCACGCCCAAGCCCTCCGAACTGGCCAAGGGTATTTCCACCGCCCTGGTCACGACGCTGGTGGGCCTGTGGCTGGCCATCCCGGCCATTCTCGTGTTCGGCATCATGCGGAACCGGCTGGCTCGGCTGACGCTCGAGGTGGGCATCCTCAGTGAAGGTCTGATGAGCCGCTTCTCCAACGTGGGCGTCAAGAAGGCATAGGCAGGAGCGGCATCCGTGGCCAAGCGGAAGAAATTCGACGTAACCGCCGAGGGGGATATGACCCCCATGATCGACATGACCTTCCAGTTGATCGCCTTCTTCATGGTGCTGCTCAACTTCGGCGAGGCCGAGCATACGGAAGAGATCAAGCTTCCCAAGAGCGCGCTGGCCAAGCCGCCCGATGCGCCGCTGGTCTCTCCCCTGGTGCTCAACCTCACGGATCAGGGAACCGTGCTGTTCAACGGAGAGTACCTGCCCATCAAGGCCCTCCGGCAACCCCTGGCCGTGGAGAAGGCCCTGCTGCAAGCCAGTAACAAGAGCCCCGCCGACGCCACCGTGGTGATCCGCGCCCATCGCGACACGCCGGCCGGCGTGGTGCAGGAGCTGATCCAGGAGTGCCAGGACAACTCCTTTGAGCGCTTCGCCCTGCGCGTGCTGCAAAGCCAGGAGACGGAGCCATGAGGATCCGTAAGAGCGTCGCTGGCACCACCGACAAGGTGGAAATGCAGATGACGCCGATGATCGATATCGTCTTCCAGCTCCTGGTCTTTTTTGTGATGAGCTTCAAGATCGTGGAGGTGGAGGGGGACTTCAACGTGAAGATGCCTGCCGCCGCTCCCAGCGAGGGGCCGCCGACGGAGACATTTCCGATCACCGTCCGCCTCGAGGCGGACGCGCAGGGCAAGCTGGCGGGCATCCGGGTGGGCGGCAAGGGGCTGGCCAGCTTTCAGGCCCTGCACCTGGAGATCCGCAGCCTGCTGGGAGACGACCGTGGCCCCGGCTCCTTTGCCGAAAGTGCTGAGGTCGAGCTGGATGTGGACTACAACCTGAAATATGAGTATGTGGTCCATGCTATCACGGCTATCAGCGGCTATATCGACGAGCAGGGGAACATCGTCAAGCTGATCGAGAAGCTCAAGTTCGCGCCGCCGAAGAAGCCTCCGTCCTAGGCTGGTGCCGTGTGCCGCGCCCAGCCGCCGTGTTCGTGCCATGCCGCAAGGTGTCAGCCGTGTGCCGCGTGCGGCCGCCAAGGGCACACGTCTCCGCCTCGCTCGCACGTCCGCAATGCTTCCTGCCTGGAACGCATGAAAGCATACACAACGATCGGCGGCCTCGTGCGGCACCTTCCTCGCTGCTTGCAGGGGTGGGACCGTGGCCGCTGCTAGTCCTGTCGTGGTGCTGGGAGGAGGTATCAACGGCGCGGCGGTGGCACGCGAGTTGGCTGTGTGCGGCCTGAGCGTGTGGGTGGTGGAAAGCCAGGACATCTGCTTTGGCACCACGGCGTACTCCTCGCGGCTGATCCACGGCGGCCTGCGCTACCTCGAGTATGGCGACGTGTCGCTCGTCCGCGAGTCGCTCACTGAACGCACCAGATTGTTGCGGCTGGCACCTCAGTATGTTCGGCCCCTGGAACTGCTGGTGCCCGTCAGCCAGCGGCTTGGCGGCTGGCGGCAAGGTTTGTGCCGGCTGGCGGGCCGCGAACCAGCACAGGTAGCGCCCCGGGGCCTGTGGGCCGTGCGCGCCGGCCTATTCGCGTATGACCTGCTGGCCGCCGGCAGCAGTCTGCCCCCCCATCGGCTGCTGGCCCGGCACGAGCGTGCCCGCTTGAATCTGCATCCCCGCTATAAATGGGTGTGCAGCTTCTATGATGCCCAGGTACCATTCCCCGAGCGCCTGGTGCTGGCCTTGCTGCATGATGCGCAACAAGCCGCACGCCAGCAAGGCAGCGACTTTCGTTTGTACACATACAGTGACGTACGGCGCGTGGGAAAGCTGCTGCACATCCAGTCCCGGCACGGCTCGCCGCCGAGCGTGGAGATTGAGCCGCGCGCGGTGGTGAACGCCACGGGCCCCTGGGTCGATGCGGTGCTTGCGCAACTCGAGGTACCGGCCCAGCCGCTGTTGGCGGGTACGAAGGGCAGCCACCTGCTGACTTACCACCCCCTGTTGCGCGCCGCCCTGGGAAAGCGGGGGCTGTATGTCGAAGCTCCAGACGGCCGGCCTGTGTTCATCTTGCCATTCGGCGAGGCGACGCTGGTAGGCACCACCGACGAGCCCTACACGGGCGACCCGGCCGAAGCCCGCGCCACGCAGCCCGAATTGGAATACCTGATCGATAGCGTCAACCGCGTCTTACCGTCCTTACAACTCTCGCTGGACGACATCGATCTGCACTATTGCGGCGTACGGCCGCTGCAACGCAGCGGCCGATCTACGCCCGCCGCACGCAGCCGGCGGCATGCGATCGAAGAACATTGCGGCATGCCCTGGCCGCTGGTCTCCCTGGTGGGTGGCAAGCTGACCACATGCCGGCAACTGGCAGCAGAGGCAGCGGACCGCCTGCTGGCAAGATTCGACCTTTCACGCAGCCACGGTACGTCGGATCGTCTCGTGCCTGGGGCCGAGGACTACCCGCCTGACGAGGAAGCCTTGCTGGCGGCGTGCGACCGCCTGGCTAGCCAGCATGGCTTGCAACCAGAACAAGTGCGTTTGGTCTGGCCGCTGTATGGCACGCGTACGGAGTCTGTGCTGGCTGCCGCGTTGGGGAGCGGCGCGGGCCATGCCGCGCCGCCAACCCGCGCCGCGCCCGCCGAGGGGCAGGATGCAGGCACAGCCGCCTCATCCAGCGGCACCGCTAACCTCCAAGCCGGCGGACATGTGGACAGCCTGACCGCCGGACAGGGCTCGCCCGATGCCTTGGCCAGCATGGCCAACCGAGCCTCCGGCGTGCAGAGCGGATCTCTTGCACCAGCCAAGCCACGTAGCTCCTGCCTCGCCGCGACAAATTGGCCCGTGGCGGTCGTGCGGTGGATCATCGAGCACGAGTGGGTATGGACCATCAACGACCTGGTTGAGCGGCGGCTGACGCTCCTATACGATCGAGGTCTGTCGCAGGCGACGCTGGCGCAGTTGGCATCCTTGCTGGTCGAGGCAGGGCGTCTGGCCCCACACGATGCTACCCGCCACGTAGAAGCGGCGCGCCAGAGGCTGGTGGAGCATTTCGGCAAGCGATTGGCACCATGACGCAGTATGTGCTGGCACTCGACCAGGGAACCACCTCCAGCCGGGCCCTGCTTTTCGACCATCGCAGCCGCGTGTGCGGCGCGGCCCAGCAAGAGTTCCCGCAACTGTTGCCCTCGCCCGGGCACGTCGAGCACGATCCCGAGGCCATCTGGCAATCGCAGTTGGAGGTGGCGCGGCAGGCGTTGGTAGCCGCTCAGGTTGGCCCCGACCAGTTGGCGGCTGTGGGTATCACCAACCAGCGAGAAACCACCATCGTCTGGGAGCGTGCCAGCGGGCGGCCCGTGGCCAACGCCATTGTCTGGCAAAGCCGCATCACGGCAGACATTTGCCAGCAGCTTCAGGCGCAGGGTGCAAGCGAACTCATTCGCTCCAAGACTGGATTGGTGCTGGATCCTTATTTTTCAGGAAGCAAGCTCAAGTACCTGCTCGACACCCTCCCCGGCCTGCGTAGCCGCGCAGAGCGCGGCGAGGTGCTCTTCGGCACGGTCGATAGCTTTCTCATCTGGCGGCTTACGGGCGGCAAATGCCACGTCACCGATTACAGCAATGCCAGCCGTACCTTGCTCTTCAACATCCATACCCTTCAGTGGGATGATGAGCTGTTGCGCTTGTTCGGCGTGCCGCCAGCCATGCTGCCGGAGGTGCGCCCTTCGAGCCAGGTGTACGGAGAGATCGATACTCAATGGCTGGGGGCGCGCGTACCCCTGGCAGGCTGTGCGGGCGACCAACAGGCGGCTACGTTCGGCCAAGCATGCTTTGCCGCCGGCAGCGCCAAGAACACCTACGGGACCGGCTGCTTTCTCTTGCTCAACACGGGGGCGCAGCCGGTGGCCAGTGCCCACGGACTGCTGACCACCATCGGCTGGGGAGTGGACGGCACCGTCACCTACTGCCTCGAAGGCTCCGTGTTCATCGCCGGTGCCGTGGTGCAGTGGCTGCGCGATGGCCTCAAGCTCGTACGCACGGCAGCAGAGGTCGAAGACCTGGCAGGCCGTGTATCGGACACGGAGGGCGTCTACGTCGTACCCGCCTTCGTGGGACTCGGCGCACCCTACTGGGATCCCCATGCCCGCGGCGCTGTGCTGGGCATTACCCGAGGTACCACTTCGGCTCACCTCGCCAGGGCCGCACTGGAGTCGATGGCCTATCAGACACTCGACCTAGTGGAGGCCATGCAGCGCGACGCAGGGCGGCCGCTGCAAGTTCTCAAAGTCGACGGCGGTGCCAGCAACAACAATCTGCTGATGCAGTTCGTCGCAGACATCCTGGGCGTGCCCGTGCGGCGGCCCGCGGTGGCGGAGACCACGGCACTGGGCGCTGCTTACCTGGCTGGTCTGGCCGTGGGCTTCTGGCAGGGAAACGAAGACGTGCAGCGCAACTGGGCGCTGGATCGCGAGTTCCAGCCCTCCATGCCGCCGGAGGAGCGCCAGCGGCGCGTCGCCGGTTGGCGCGAGGCGGTGGCCCGGGTGCTCTACGAGCCGCCAACCGGGGCGGGCGGCGCGTGAGCGGCCCGCGGATCTTCGACCTGGCTGTTATCGGCGGCGGGCAGTTGGTCGGGCCCCGGCGCCGATGCGGCGCTCGGATCCTCGCCGCTCGGCGCCGGCCACGCAGTACCACCTTCTTGAGCGCGGCGATTTCCGCTTGCAGCGTGGCGATGCCCTGCTCTGAATTGTCAAGCCGTCAGCCCTGCTCCCGGAATTTCGGCGGCTGGGCGGCGATCGAGTTGCGGCCACGGCCGGAGCGTGGTGCTCTGGCCCGTCTGCCCGCACCTAAGCGCCGCCCTTGGTTGCCTCGCAGCGAATCACTGACGTGGCGGCAGGTGTGCCCCGTGCTAGGCCGCCGTTGCGGAGCAGTCCCCAGGGCGGGGCACCGAAGCAGGCCCGCGCTTCGCCCCACATGAACCCTTGCCACAGGCGCTCACGCCGAGCCGCCTTGACCCCTGAGGATTTCTTCCAGCAGTTCCCGCTCCGTCTGCGACAGCCGTCGCTGCTCGAGCAAACGCAGCAGCAGTTGCTCGCGCGATCCCTCGAACACGCGGTGAAGCAAGTCTCCCAGCAGGCGGCGCGAGACCTCCTCCCGACTGCGTCGCGGGCGATAACGGTACGGCCGCTCGTACGTGGTCTGCTCCAGATAGCCCTTCTCGGCCACCAGGCGCACGAGCGTGGCCACGGTGGTGTAGGCCAGCCGCAGCCCGCCGCGCGCCAGCATGCGCCGCACCTCCGCGGCTGTCAGCTCTCCGTGCTTCCAGAATACCTGCATCACCTGCAGCTCACGCTCGGTCAACTCCCGAGCCGGCGGACGTGCCATGTCAATCCTTTTCCTGGGCGTGCTCCTGGAAGGTGAATTCCATACCGAACCGGTGCGGCCGCTGCCGGCGACCATCCGCCTCGGGCCTTAGGGAAATTCAAACGCCTCGGTGCCCGCACGGGTGATCATCGCGTGCAGAACGCGTGCCTCCACCGAGGCAGGAATGAACCGCACCGATCCATCGCACAAGGCCACGTGGAACCCCTCGTTGAACACGCCGCCGAGCTTGGGCAGGGGTTGTTGGGCATCGTATGGCAGATCCTCGGGTTTGGTCCAGGGAACATCGGCCGCCGCTTCGACGAGCATCAGGGTGTTGGAAGTTCCATCAATGATGTCCAGGTATTTCGTACCCCCGGGCTTGCCGAACACCGTGTCGGGACCTGTCAGCACAAAGTAGTTCGTCGCCGTGCTGGTGGGATCATCGACGGCTCGGAACACCTCGGGCATCTGCGCCAGTACCTTGAGATTGGCCTGACTGTCCCATGGCTCGTCGAAGCGATACTGCTGATGGAGGGCGTCCTGCCCCAAGTAGGGGAGCAGCGCTATACGCCAGCTATGAGGCGTCTTGCCGTCTGGGCCGATCAGCACCGCGGGCGGAAAATGGCCATGCACGTCGTGATAATTGTGCATGGCGAGCCCGATCTGCTTGAGATTTTCGCTGCTGCGAGCGCGGCGAGCCTTTGCGTCCCGTGTTTCGCTTGCGGCGGCCTTGGCATCGGGCTGCGGCGTGGCGGCGGGTGCTGCATCGGCCGCCTCCGCAACCGGTGGGTCTGCGTCGCGCGGGGGCGCCGCGGCCGCGAGAGGCGCCCGCGGGGCCGCAGCTTGAGTGACAGGGCCGCGCACGCCGGCAAGCAGCAGGCCCAGCAGAATCACGGCTGAAACCAGGAATCGATACCGCTCCCTGCTCGGCGTGGGACGGCTTTCGGAGAGACGAAGCATGTGGATTCTCCTGAACAGCGAACTCGGACGACCTAGGAACGGGCGCATGGCCCAGCCAGTTTGCGTTTGATCGTGCGCCAGGGCAAGGCGTGCCAGCGCTTGCAGGTAAGCTCGTACGCCCCCCGCATGACGCGCGGCCATTTGGTCTGCGGCCATCTCTTGCTCCAGACGCAGGCGACGAAAGAGCCACTGCGCAAGGGGTTGGTACCAGTTGAGCATCAGGCAGGCGTACGCCACAATGCCGGCCAGGAAGTCGCCGCGCGCCAGGTGCGCCAACTCATGCGCCAGCACGGCCCTCCGCTCCTCCCGACTCCAGCTTCGCCAGTGCAAGGGCAGGAGAATCTGCGGTTTCAGCCAGCCGACCGCAGCGGCCGTCGAAAGCGATCCGGTTTCGGCCAACCGCACCTGGCGCCGCAGGCCCCATGCCTTGCCCAATTCCTCGACCAGACCTAGCAGCTCCTGGCTTTGCAGCGTGCGTGCCCGGCGGCAGCAATGCCACACTGCTCGCAAGGCAAGCCCCAGACGCACGGCACACGCGGCGCAGCCGGCGCCAGCAAAGCAGGCCAGCCATGCCGCCCAACGTGCTGGCATCAAAGACGGCCGCCGCGCGGCGGGGATCCCCCTATGCCTCGCTTGCTCCCGCGCTTCCCAAAGCTCGGCCCGCCCAACGATCGGAGGTCGTTCCGGCCGCGAATCGAGCGGTGCTACGATGCGAGCCTGGCCCCCGGGCACGGTCCCCTTCCCGCCCCACGACAGCCGGTACCAGCATGGCCACGGCGCCACGGTCAGCAGCAGGGCCGCTGTGGCACCCAGCAGCGAGGCCAGCGCAAGTCGCGACCCCGCCTCCGGCGATCGTGTTCGCATCGCCAGATACAAAGGACTCCCGGCCAGAAAGACCACGCCCGCCTTTACGGCCGCCGAAAGCCACGTCCATCCCCATTCATGCATCGGGCACGCTCCAGCACTAAGCCATCGGCCGTCACGCCTCGCCGCAGCAGGCTTCTATTGTTTGGTTTACTAGATTTGGTTTTTTAGTAAATGTACCGCCGGCCGTCAAGCCCCCGCCGGCGAGAATTTTGGCGGACGTTTGGCAACGGCCCGCCCCTGCCCCGCCTTCCCGAGGGGGTTCGCTCCTTGCGCCCGACGATCGGCGAGTTCGTCTTTCTGCTCAACCGCCCGGCCTCCGGCACAGCCATGCAGCCAATGATCACCA
The DNA here is from genome assembly GCA_023511675.1 of Pirellulales bacterium. Lineage (GTDB taxonomy): Bacteria > Planctomycetota > Planctomycetia > Pirellulales > JAIMBC01 > JAIMBC01. The sequence continues at coordinate 2,510 of JAIMBC010000160.1, read as the reverse complement.
GTGCCCGTGCCTAGCTTTCGCGTATGGCCAGAATACACTGCCATGGCGCAAACTGCGGGCTTTCTGGAGGCAACACGCCCGCCTCCCCGCGCTCAGACGCCTGGGGAGGCCGCTGGCGCGCGTGCAGGTCTGCCCGAACACGCTGGCAGGGGGCAGGTGCTGCTGGGCATATAACCCCCCCTGCGTCCGCGCACGCCGGTGATAACGCGTGCATGCCATGCGCGGGACTATGGCACGCGGTATCGGATGGAGTACAATCATCGGCGGCCGCACAGTGCGTTGGGGTACTGGACGTACAGGGGAATTTGCCGCCGGCTGTGCGGCTACATCCTGCGCTATCCTCCGCCGCACAGCCTAACCGCTGATCTGCCCCCTTTACCTATTTCCGAACTAATACATTTTCATAAGACCTGGTACAAGCAAGGGGGGCATGCCGTGCTATGGAACGCAATTGCTGGATCGCGAGTTTCAGTCCTGCCTGCTCCCTGAAGCAAGGTCATGGCGGATCTCTGGCTGGCGGGAGGCCGTGGCCCGAGGCCTCTCTCGCCCGCCAACGGGGACCGGCGGCCAGTGCATAGCCCACGCGTCTACGATGTGGCCGTGATCGGCGGCGGAATCGTCGGCACATCCGCCGCCTGGGCGCTGGTCGAGCGCGGCGTACGTTCACTGGTGCTGCTGGAGGCAGAACCGAAGTTGGCAGCCCATCAGACGGGCAACAATAGCGGCGTCATCCACTCCGGCCTGTACTACAGGCCGGGCAGCCTGAAGGCCCGGCTGTGCGTGGCGGGACGGGAGGCCCTCTACCGGTTCTGTCAAGAACACGGTGTGGCACACCAGCAGTGTGGCAAGTTGGTGGTGGCAGCCAGTCGTGAGGAGTTGCCACGGCTGGAGGAGCTTGCCCGCCGAGGGGAACAGAATGGCCTGGCCGGCCTGCGGCTGCTCGCGGCTGAAGCCATCAAAGATTACGAACCGCACTGCGTGGGCGCCGGCGCGCTCATGGTACCTCAGACGGGGATTGTCGATTTTGTCCAGGTGACCGAATGCTATGCCCGCCTGGCAGAGCAGGCTGGGGCCGAGATTCGCACCGGCGTCGGTTTCTTGAAGCTGGCCGCCAGCGGAAGCTGCCTGGTGCTGGAAACGACCGCCGGCCCGCTCCACGCACGCCACCTCGTCAACTGTGCCGGGCTGCACGCGGACCGAGTGGCACGCCGCTGCGGCATGGAACCGGGAGTGCAGATTGTGCCATTTCGCGGCGAGTACTTCCGGCTCGTGGCCGAGCGTGAGCACCTGGTCCGCAACCTGATCTACCCCGTGCCGGATCCCCGTTTCCCATTTCTGGGAGTGCACTTCACGCGGCTGGTGCATGGCGGCGTCGAGGCAGGCCCCAATGCCGTGCTGGCGCTGTCCCGGCACGGCTATACCAAGACGCGCTTGTCGTTACGCGACGTGGCGGAAATGGCCCGCTACCCCGGCCTGTGGCGCATGGCCGCCCGCTACTGGAGAACTGGCCTGGCCGAGCAATGGAGATCGCTGAACAAGCGTGCGTTTGTGCGTGCCCTGCAACGGCTGGTGCCCGAGGTGCAGCCCAAAGATCTAGTCCCCGCAGGCGCCGGGGTGCGCGCCCAGGCCCTGGATCGCTCCGGCCGGCTCGTCGATGACTTCTGGATCGAGCCGGGCGAGCGGATGATCCACGTGCTGAACGCCCCGTCGCCGGCGGCCACGGCCTCGCTCATGATCGGGCGAGAGATTGCAGATCGCGCCCTGACACACTTCGCCCTGGATTGCTTGGCAAGGCCTCAGCCATAAGCCATGGTTTGGCTGTTTCTGTTCGAGGGAAGTTTGGCGCTGCTGGCCATCGGCCTGGGATGGCTATTTGGCATCCAGCCGGCAGCAGATGTGCAGTTGACCTGGCAGGCCCTCGCGTGGGGTGTTGCAGCCACGTTGCCGATGGCAGTGATGTTGCCAGTGCTTGTACGCTCAAGCTGGCCGCCGCTGCGACAACTCATTAGCCAAATCGATGAGGTGGCCAAACCTCTGTTGAGCAGGCTTTCGCTGGCGGAACTGGCGCTGCTCTCCATCCTTGCGGGCCTGGGCGAGGAGCTGTTGTTTCGAGGGCTGCTGCAAGGCGGTCTGGCCGGCACGATCGGCCACGGTTGGGCCTTGCTGGTCAGCAGCCTTGTTTTCGGCCTTTGCCACGCGCTCACGCGCACCTATGCGGTGCTGGCCACGCTGATCGGCCTCTGGCTCGGCGGCTTGTGGCTGCTGGCTGGCAATCTGCTGGCTCCCATGCTGACGCACGCCCTGTACGACTTTTTCGCCCTCGTTTACCTCCTGCGACTGCGCCGATGAGCTATGGTTCACTTGGCAGGTGAACCAAGCATGAATCGCCCCGGCGGCGCCGGCCGAAACAACCCGGACCTTCCCCAGAGCCACGCCGTCGCCGGAGCGGATGCGCCCAAAGATCATACCCCGGCCAGCCTTGCTCGGCCCGCCGCTGGGCACCCTGCAAC
>JAIMBC010000159.1 GCA_023511675.1 Pirellulales bacterium | reverse complement strand
GTCGAGACGGGTGCGATCCCGGACGTCCTGCTCACCAACGCCGTCTTCTGCACCTGGCTCGGCTTGTGCCAAGAGCACGAGCCCGAGGAGCCGCCCGAGGCTTCGCCTCCCCATTTCGATGCACGTGAAGTACTCGAAAACCTCTTCGCTTGGTGGCAAGCGAACGGCCAGGGGTGGGTATTGCGGTACCAGGCAAGGTTATACCCGCAAGGGCAGCCACCTTCTCTCCGCAACACCTTCTCTTCCCGAGACAATGCCGACCGGAAGAACTGGCTTACGCTGCTATTGCTTGGGGCTCTTCACAAGCTGGGTCGCGTGCAAATCGAGGCGCACCGCGACTTTCTCAGGAGCTGCGAGCGGAAGGGATGGCTCGACGTCTTCGCCGATCGCGAACACGATGCCAGGCAGTGGATGCAGGTGCTTGAGGAGTACCTCGACGATCCGAGCGGGCGGCATCACTACTACCAGTGGATGAAGCAGTTCGTCGAGATCTTCCAGCTCTCTCGTTGGCTCTCGGAGTACGTGGAGGCCATCCTGAGCATCAACCGTCTCCCAGGGGCGTTCGCGCTCGATCAGATCCTCGCCCCGAGGACGAGTGCGTTCTTCTCCGGTGGCGGTCCCGAAGCACCACCATTGACACGAACTCTCGGCATCGGCGCGCACTTCGTGATGCGCGAACTCTCGCGACTTGGGCATCTTCGGCAGTCCTTCGCGCACCGTTATTGCTACGTGCCGTCGCCACGCGTGCGGCGCCTGCTCGACGCGCTCGGCTGCCGGAATCTGGAAACTGAGTCCAGAACGGATCAATCTGTGGCGATCCATGACTTTCTCGTAAAGCACCTCGGCCAAATGCGCGGGACGTTCGATCGGTCCTTCGACCTGCCGTTACATGCCGTTGCGAGTGACAGCGGCCTTCAGATCGAGCTGTTGCAGCGACCGCTTCCGGACGACGCGTTGGACAGCGGCGCGGCTGGATGAGGGATGGCGAACGCCTCCCGGCGGTGGGCGCATCAAATTCTAACTGGTGAGCACTGGAATGGACCACACGATACCCCTTGCCCCCGGGAATCGCGTTCGGAGCGTACGCTTCGGACAGGGAACTGTTGAGCTTGATAAGGGCGCAACCGTCCTCGTCCGTTTTGACCATGGAATCGAGGAATGCGAGCGAGCCGCGCTCACCGTCGTACGCTCGATTTGGCACACCATCGATGCCCCTGAGTGGGATTCTCCGCTCGCAGTTGCCAATCGAGCGCTCGCCTATGCGATCGTTTCGGTGAACGATGCCTGGGGCGTGTTCTCGCGTTCGAGGATTGCGTTACTACCACACCAGCTCTGGGTCTGCCGGCGGGTCCTCTCGACGTGGCCAACACGTTGGCTGGTCGCCGATGACGTTGGCCTTGGCAAGACTGTTGAGGCCGGCCTCATTCTGTGGCCGCTTTTATCGAAAGGAGTTGTACGTCGGTTCTTGATCATATGTCCTGCCTCCCTAGTTGAGCAGTGGCAGTATCGCCTGCGAACGATGTTCGACATCCGCGTTGCGCGGTACGTGACAGAAGCTGATTCCGAACGGACCGACTTCTGGGCAACCCACAACTACGTTGCCGCCTCCCTCGAGACCCTGCGGCTGGATCATCACGGCCGCCATCAGCGGTTGTTCGACAGCCCTTCCTGGGATCTGCTCATTGTCGATGAAGCCCACCACATCAACGCGGACGAGCAGACAGGACCTACCCTCGGCTACAAGCTGGCTCAGCGGCTCGTGGACGAAAAGAAGGTTACGTCGATAATCTTCTTTACCGGGACGCCTCATCGCGGAAAGAACTTCGGGTTCCTGGCGTTGCTGCGCCTTCTCCGGCCGGACCTCTTTGATCCTCGGAAGCCGCTGGAAAAACAAGTCCCCTTGCTGCGCGAGGTCGTGATTCGCAACAACAAGCAGAGCGTCACGGATCTCCGAGGACAACGGCTCTTCCAGGCCCCTTCCGTCACCTCCGATACCTACGAGTACTCTCCCGAGGAAGCGCGCTTTTACCACATGTTGACGGATTTTATCGTCACGGGGAAGGCGTACGCCTCGACGCTCGATGCGTCCGACCGCCGGCTGGTGATCTGGGTCCTCATCACCATGCAGAAGCTAGCCTCCAGTTCCGTGGCGGCGATCCGGCGAGCACTCCATGGCAGGCTCGAGCGAATCGTTGAGCAGAGGCGGCAGCTTGAGGAGGCTAAGCAGCGACTCGCGCAACTCCAGAAGGACTATTACAAGCTCGAGACCTTCGGCCGCGACGATGAACTCAGCCAACTGGAGGAGCAGATCGTTTGCCTTGCGAGCGCCGCCCGTCTCATGGAGGACGAGGAGCCTCGCCTTCGAGAGCTGCTGTCGGCAGCGGAAGCCGTGCGCCGGGAGACGAAGATTGAACGGATTCTCTCGCTGGTGGCATCGCGGTTCGCAGGACGCTCGGTGTTGTTCTTCACGGAGTACAAGGCGACCCAATCCCTGCTCATGTCCCAGCTGATCCGACACTACGGCGACGACTGTGTTGCATTCATAAACGGGGATGAGCGTGCCGAGGACGTCATCGGCCGTGACGGGCAGGTGCGCACCCTGCACCAAAGCAAGGAAGCCGCTGCGGAGCGCTTCAATGCCGGGCAGGTCCGATTCCTGGTATCGACGGAAGCAGGCGGCGAGGGAATCGACCTTCAGGAACATTGCCACTCGCTCGTTCACGTCGATCTGCCGTGGAATCCGATGCGCCTGCACCAGCGGGTAGGCAGGCTGAATCGCTACGGCCAAACTCAGCGCGTCGACGTGATCACGCTACGCAATCCAGCAACCGTGGAGGCGCGGATCTGGGACAAGCTGAACGAGAAGATCCAGGACATCATGCTGGCGTTCGGTCACGTTACGGAGGAACCGGAAGACCTCTTGCAGATGGTTCTCGGGATGACCTCCCCGGCGCTGTTCCGCGAACTGTTTGCTGAGGCGCCGGAAGTTCCGGCGGAGTCCCTCGCATCATGGTTCAACCACAAGACAGCCACGTTCGGCGGGCGTGACGTGATCGCGACCGTAAAAGAGATTGTGGGTAACTGCGCGCAGTTCGACTATCGGCAGGTTGGCCATGAAGTTCCACCCCTTGACCTTCCCGATCTGCGGCCCTTCGTTGAAGGGATGCTGGTCCAGAACCAGCGCCGACCTCGCCGAGAGCAGGATGGGTCCCTGACGTTTAGAACCCCGAAGGCCTGGCTAGGAGAGGTTGGTGTCCAAGACACGTACGAGGGGCTGGTGTTCCACCGCGGGGCGCGCGGAAAGGACGCGGCTCAGCGCGTGGTGGGGGTCGGACACAAGGTGGTCGACGAAGCACTGAAGCAGGCGCTTGCGGAGTCTTCCTGTGTCGCGAGCGTGAACAACAGGGCGCTCCGGCAAGCAATGATAGTGGCCCGGGTGTTCGATCGAGTGACCGGTAGCGAGGCGCCGATCCGCAGCGTCGTCGTCGCCGCAGCGCGCATTGGCGAGTCCGAGGGTTGGGCGCGGCTACGAGACTGGGACGTCGTGTGCCGCCTCAACGAACTCCTGGCCAACCTTCCAGCGATGCGGAGGTCATGTGCGCCGCCCGCCGACCGCAACTCGGTAAAGACGGCGGTCGTTGCAGCGGTCGAGTTCATCACGCGCGAAGTAGCGCAGATGGACCTCGGCTTCCGGGTCCCATCCGTCGAGGTCCTCGCCGTCCTATGGCCCGGACAGGCGACCCTGACTACCAACTCGCCCAGTGTCGAGGCGGACACAGACGATCAGCTCGAACAGTAGCCACGCTGCTTCGTATGAAGAGCGCGCCAACCTCACGTCAGCCAAGAACACCATGCAGGGGACGGCGCTGCGCGGCGCCGCTGACGGTAAGCGTTGTGTTGCTGGTTGCACGACCTATTTGCGACCGTAAACGGATGGCCGTGCCGTGGTTCAGATGTCATCCCTAGAAGGAGCGAACACATGCACCGCATCGTTCTTGCCATCGCGACGTTGAGCCCGTTGCTCAGTTGCGCCGAAGCTCAAGCCCAGTTCAAGAAGAAAACCATTGCAGCGGGAACGCACAGATTCGAACTCACCTCTGCCACGAGCGAGAAGCGAGTTCTGCCGCTGCTCAAGCGTGAGTCGGAAGACACGATGGAGGTGGAACGCGATGCTCTGCTTGCCATTCCCATGGAGTTTCTTGCCGTTCCCACTGATCTGGCAACGGGTGAATTCGTCGAGCCGGGCAACAGGAGCCGCGAAAAGGCCGAAATGGTCAAGCTCGTTCTGAACCTGAGCAACAAGGTGATCGATGGGTTGAGCGACCAGGCCGGATTCCTGCAAGACTTCATAGACCGAGTTCCTTGTCTTCATCCCGAAACCGGACGGGAAGTCGCCTTCAAGGAATACCTGAAACATTACGTCACGACACATGGCTACATTGAGGATGGCTACTTTACAGGAAGCGACTTGGACAAAGACCCGGTCGGCGTCTTTCTTCGTTTACTTCTGTTCGATAAATGGGTACTTTACGAAGCCAAGCTTATTCACGGTCCGGATGGTGGATGGTACAGCATGGAAGATTGCGTAAAAGGGCGCTTCCAAAGTCCCTATTCGCACCTTGCGCTGGAATCCCTCAAGAATGCCTTAAAGTTCCACGGCGAGGCCAACGACTAACCAGCTACCAGAGTGGTTTCTAAGGTAAAAGCCTACATCGGAGCAACCGCGTCTTACATCAACACGTGTCTTTACATCGTCGAGGCGAATCGAGAGCATCTGCTGAAGACGAAACGAACCATGGCCTGTTATGAACGTATTCGCGCGTCAGCTCTTACGGCGAAGGTGATTGTCCACTATCGCAGGCCGCTAAAAATTGTGATTGTGGACTGAATGACACGCCGCACAACGAGAGCGGGCAGCCGACCGGAAAGCGCCCGCTCAGGCTGGTTTGCGAAGGGCGCCTGTTCGCCGGACGCTCTCCGGCGGCCGATGCGTGGCATTCAGCTCAAATACCTTTGCACATTTTCACCCGAACCTCGTCCGCTCCAAGCGGCTACCCATCCCGTCCCACACGGATAGGTGCTGGGCTCCGGAGGCGGCACGCCTTGAGGCTGGAGGCCGAGGGGGAATCGAGCAGGCGCTACCCCCACACGCGGCTAGGAGGGCAAGCCGTTCGGCTCGGCGGCGATCAACCCCGGGGGGGCCATGGGCAGGTGCGCCTCCTGCCGTGGAAATGGCAAATGTGCAGAAGGCTGCGTGTGGCGGCTGGGGGGCTGCCATGACGCCACGCGTGCCCAGCGGGCTTCGTTGCGTCGAGCGAATCCTTGTCGCTAGGGCGGCCGCCATGTACGGGGGGTATGCGGCGGTCTGTCCGAAGAGCAGGGCATTGGTATGCGTTCTGTCTCATCCATTCGGAGGTCCCCTTGTTTGTCAGCGGCACAAAAGGGGTCCGGGCCGTGTGCCAGGGCAAGGCGTGCTGGGGCCAGCGGCCGGCGGCGGATGAAAACAGAGCGCCAGCGAGCACCTGGCAGCCGCCGGCCGCGCATCGGGGAGGGGCTCTGCCGCCAAGCGTCGCCTGCTCGGCGGAGGAGGAGCCACGGCACAGCGCGGCTCGGGTAGAATACCGGCATGCCTGGCGAGGTGTTTCACCCTCTGACGCAGCGTTGGTTTGCCCAGCGGTTTGCCGCGCCGACCGAGCCGCAGGCCCAGGCGTGGCCCGAGATCCAGGCCGGGCGGCACACGCTGGTGGCAGCGCCCACGGGCAGCGGCAAGACTCTGGCGGCGTTTCTGGTGTGTCTCGATCGGCTGCTGCGGCGCAGCCTGGAGGGCACGCTGGCAGACGGCGTGCAGGTGGTGTACGTCTCTCCGCTCAAGGCACTCAGCAACGATATCCGTCGCAATCTCGAGCTGCCCCTGGCAGAGCTGCGTGCCGCTGCCGAGTCGAGCGGCCACGTCCTGCCGCCCTGGCGGGTTGCCCTGCGCACAGGCGATACGCTGCCCAGGGAACGGCAGGCCATGCTCCGCCGCCCCCCCCACCTGCTGGTGACCACGCCCGAGTCTCTCTACCTGTTGCTTACCTCTCCTCGCGCCGCGGCTCTGCTGCACAACGTGGAGACGGTGATCGTCGATGAGATCCACGCCCTGGCACGCGACAAACGCGGCAGCCACCTGGCCCTCTCTCTGGAGCGACTGGCGGCCCTCACGCAACGGCCACCCGTGCGCATCGGCCTCTCGGCAACCCAACGGCCCATCGAAGAGATCGCCCGCTTTCTCGTGGGTACGGCCAACGTCGATGAACACGGGCAGCCCCTGTGCAGCATCATCGACCTGGGCCATGCCCGCGAACTCGATCTCGCCATCGAGGTGCCGCCCGATGAACTCAACGCCGTGTGCAGCCACGAGCTGTGGGGGCAAATCTATGCCCGCCTGGCGGAACTCATCCAGCAGCGACGCAGCACGCTCGTTTTTGTCAATACGCGCCGCCTGGCCGAACGGGTGGCACACCAGCTCGGGCAGCTTCTGGGAGAGACCGCCGTGGCCAGCCACCACGGCAGCCTGTCGCGTGAATTGCGGCTGGCCGCCGAGCAGCGGCTGCAACGGGGCGAGTTGAAGGCCATTGTGGCCACGGCCTCGCTGGAGCTGGGAATCGACGTGGGATACATCGACCTGGTGTGCCAGGTAGGCTCGCCGCGGTCGATGGCCACATTTCTCCAGCGGGTAGGCCGGTCTGGCCATTATCTTGGGGGGCTGCCCCGCGGGCGGCTGTTCCCCCTCACGAGGGACGAGCTGCTGGAATGCCTGGCCCTAGTGCGTGCCGTGAAGCAGGGCAGGCTGGATGCGGTGGAGATGCCCGAAGCCCCGCTCGACATTCTGGCCCAGCAGATCGTGGCAGCCGTCTCGGCAGCGGAGCAGGACGAAGAGTCTCTGTATGCCTTGTGCCGGCGTGCGTGGCCGTACCGTGCCCTGCCGCGTGAGGACTTCGACCACGTGGTGGAGTTGCTGAGCGAGGGTTACGTGCCGGGCCGTCGCCGGCTGGCCTGGCTGCACCGAGACCGGGTACATGGCCGGCTGCGTGCCCGCCGGGGCGCGCGGCTGGCAGCGCTGGCCAACGGCGGGGCGATACCGGATCTGGCGGATTATCGCGTGGTGACGGCGGAAGACCGCACGTTCGTGGGCACGGTGAACGAGGACTTCGCCATCGAGAGCATGGCGGGAGATGTGTTCCTGCTGGGCACCACCTCCTGGCGGGTGGTCCAGGTGCGGCTGGGAGAGATGGTGGTGGAGGATGCCCAGGCTGCTCCGGCCACCATTCCCTTCTGGCTGGGCGAAGCGCCTGGCCGCACGGTGGAACTTTCTGCCGAGCTTTCGCGGCTGCGCGCCGAACTCGCCGAGCGTGCGGCCGATCTGGAATTCGACAACCCGCCGCAGAGCGGAGACGGCAAGGCTGCCAGCGCCGCAGCCGAGCGGCCCTTGCTGGCCGAGCTGTCTCTGGCGGGTGCGGCTCGGGCCGAAGCGAATGGCCAGCTACGCAGCGTTCGCTCCGCGGCCGTGGACTGGCTGTGCAACGAGTGCGGCGCCAGCCGCTGGGCCGCACAGCAAGCGGTGTTTTACGTGGCGGCGCAGCAGGCCGCCCTGGGGCTGGTGCCCACGCAGCAGCAGGTGGTTTTCGAGCGCTTCTTCGACGAGGCGGGCGGCATGCAGCTTGTCATCCACGCCCCGTTCGGGTCGCGGATCAACCGTGCCTGGGGCCTGGCCATGCGCAAGCGCTTCTGCCGCAGTTTCGACTTCGAACTGCAGGCCAGCGCCAACGATAACGGCATTGTGCTCTCGCTGGGCCCCCAGCACAGCTTCCCGCTGGAGCATATGTTCAAGATGCTCAACCCGCAGAACGCCTACAACATGTTGACGCAGGCGCTGCTTGCGGCCCCCATGTTCCGTACCCGCTGGCGATGGAATGTGACGCGCGCCCTGGCCATGCTGCGGCAAGAAGGGGGCCGCCGCGTGCCCCCTACGTTGCAGCGCTTTCGCGCAGAAGACCTGCTCTCCGCCATCTTTCCGGCACAGACGGCTTGCCTGGAGAACGTGGTGGGAGACATCCCCATCCCCGACCACCCCCTGGTGCGCCAGACCGTACACGACTGCCTCCATGAGGCGATGGACTGGCCGCGCTGGCTCGAGCTGCTCAAGCGAATCGAAGCCGGCGAAGTGCAGCTTGTCGGCCGCGATACGCGCGAGCCCTCCCCCTTCAGCTACGAGATTCTCAACGCCAACCCCTATGCCTTTCTGGACGGCGCCCCGCTCGAAGAGCGGCGTGCCCGCGCCGTCGCTACCCGCCGCACCCTCGAACTGGATGCCCTGGCGGATCTCACACGCCTCGATCCCGAGGCCATCGCCCAGGTCTGTGCCGAGGCCCAGCCCACCGTGCGAGACGCCGACGAATTGCACGACCTGCTGCTCTCGCTCCTCGCGCTACCCGCGGAGGAAGGCGAGCCGTGGCAGGGCTGGTTCGAAGAGCTGCTGCGCAGCGGCCGGGCTGCGCGGCTGCTTTTGCCCGATGGCGCCATGTGGGCGGCAGCCGAACGGTTGGCCGCTGCCCAGGGGCTCTGGCCGCACGCCGCTGTACAGCCCGCGCTTTCGCTCCCTCCCGAACGGGCCGGCAGCGTGGAGGCCGTCGATGCACGCAAGCAGGCCGTGCGGGGCCACATCGAGATTTCAGGTCCAGTAACCGCACAGGCCCTGGCTGCCAGATTACGCCAGCCCGAGTCGGCCGTGGCCGCGGCGCTCGAGGCACTGGAAGCAGAAGGTGTGGTGCTGCGCGGCCGCTTCCTTCCAGATCTCGACACCCTGCAATGGTGCGATCGACGGCTGCTGGCCCGCATCCACCGCCTCACGCTCGCTGGGGCGCGGCGGCGCGTGCAGCCCGTCTCGCCCGCCGTGTTCTGGCAGTTTCTCTGCTCCTATCACCAGCTCGAAGCTGAGGCCCCTTCTGGCCGCGCCGCCCTCATACAGGCCCTGGAGCGGTTGCAAGGCTTTGAGGCGGCCGCCGGCGCATGGGAGCGCGACCTCCTCCCCGCTCGCGTGGCAGACTACCAGGCCGAGTGGCTCGACGAACTGTGCCTGAACGGCTTTGCCGGTTGGGCGCGGCTTTCTCCGCCGCGCCGCGCTGAGGACGATCCTCCACCCGCCCGGCTCAACCGCACCGCCCCGCTCGCACTGTACAAGCGGCAAGACCTGAACTGGCTGTTGCCGCCCGGGCGACGGACCGACCCACCCACCCTCCGGCCCCATGCCCAGGCCGTGCTGGAGGCCCTTGCCGCACACGGGGCGCTCTTTCCGGCGGATCTGCCGGCCGCCACCGATCTCTTGCCGGCATACGTGGAGGAGGCGCTGGCCGAACTGGCCGCGGTGGGACTGGCGGCCGCCGATGCCTTCTCCGCCATCCGCCAGATGGTCGGCCTCGACATGCAGCGGACCCGCCGCGGCCGCCAGCGGCCGCTGGCGCACGGCGGCCGCTGGAGCCGCTTCCCCCCACCGCTGCGCTGGCCCGACGCCTCCCTGCGCTGCGAACGCTGGGCCTGGCTGCTGCTGGCCCGCTACGGCGTCGTCTGCCGCGACCTGCTGGTACGCGAGTCCCTCGCCCCCCCCTGGTACGAGCTGCGCCAGGTGTACCGGCGGCTGGAAGCTCAGGGCCGCGTGCATGGCGGCAGGTTCGTGGCCCAACTGGCAGGGGAGCAATACGCCGCCCTAGACGTGGTCGATCGCCTCCGACAACTGCGAGACGCACCGGCGACGGGCCGCTATACCGTCATCTCCGCCGCCGATCCCCTCAATCTGGCCGGCATCCTCACCCCTGGGCCGCGCGTGCCCGCCAAGCCGCGCAGCACGCTGCTGCTCTGCGACGGCGAACTGGCCGCCGTCCAGGAGGCCGGCCAGAGGCGCCTGCTGCGCCCCATCGAGCCATCCCGCGCAGAAGAACTCTTTCGCCTGCTCCGCGTCACCGCTGCCGTCCGCCGCCGCTGGCACAACACCGCCTGCACCTCCGGCCGATCTTAGTATGCGGCCGCACGCACCGCATCGCGCTGCCGCACATGGCCCTCACGACGGACAGGCGCCGCCGGAGAGCGGCTCGCACTCGTCGCACATACCCTCCTCGCTCCAGCCGCGCGCCCGATAGTAGGCGCGGATCAGCCCGGCAAACTGCTGCCGAGAAAGCCGCGCACGCTCGTCCTCGGGCAGGGCCTGCTCCAGCAGGCGCGGCGGCAGCGTGTCTTCCTCCGCCCGCCAACCGGCACGCTGGTTGAACCGCTTGCGCGCGTTGACGATCTCGCGAGCACAAAGCCGCAGTTCTTCCGGCGTCACATTCCAGCCCGTCACCAGGTGCAGCATGTGGCTGCACTCTCCGTAAAAGTCCGCCAGCACGCCGCGCAAGAACTTGCAGAAGATCAGCGAGTCGATCAGCGCCGCGCGATCCTCGCTCTGCACCACATGCTGTACGGCGGCCAGGCCGGGATTGCGGCGATCGACCTGGCCCGAGAAATCCGCCTCATAGGCACCGCTGCGGTTATGGTCGGCGCCGCGCGCATTCACCGCCAGACCCAGGGCCATGGTTTGCAATGCGCGGGGCTCGTAGCCGGGCAGCTCCAATCCCTTCACATGGGGCGCGAAGGCTGCTGCCTCCCCTCCCAGGGCCTCCGCCGCCCGGCGGCTGCCCTCGGCCAGCAGCTCTCCCAGGCCGCGGCGCGCGGCGATCTCGTCCAGCGCCCGCGCCAGCGCCTCCGCGCGGCCGAACTGCAGCCACGGCGCATCGAGCAGGCCGCGCTCGGCGCACTCCATGGCAAAGGCGATGGTCCCGCCGGCACTAATGGTGTCCAGCCCCCATTCGTCGCATTGCTTGATGGCCGCCAGCACGGCCTGAGCATCAGAGATGCCGCAGAGCGAGCCGAGCGCGAACAGGCTCTCGTACTCAACCCGCACGTTCGCTGAGCCGCTTGTGCTGTCCAGTGCGTACAGATGCTCGCAGCCGATCGTGCAGGCGGCACAACTCTTGCGAGCACGCGCGCGGGCCTGAGAGAGCTGCTCCGGGGCAAGCTGCTCGGCCTCCGCAAAGCTGCCCTGCTGGAAATTGCGGGTGGGCAGTGCGTGCAATCGATTGAAGGCCAGCAGGTTGGCGGCGGTTCCCAGCTCCCGGTACTTGGCCGTGGCGGGGCCGAACGAGCGGCGCGAAAGCGCCCGGCTGTACTCCACCAGCGCCTCGGGGTGTGCCCACGCGCAGCGGCGCGTGCCGCGCACGGCCACCGCCTTGACTCCTTTGGCGCCCAGCACGGCGCCGCTCCCCCCCCGGCCGGCGTGCCGTCCGTCATGGGAGATGGTGGCGAAGCGAATCCGCCGCTCGCCGGCTGGGCCGATCACAGCCGTGGCAAACTCGGGTCCCAGCCGCCGGCGCACAACCGCCTCTGCCTGCGAACAGGTCAACCCCCACACATCGTCCGCCGCTTCGAGACGCACCTCCCCCTCGTCGATCACCACCACCACCGGCCGCGCCGCCTGGCCGACCAGCACGATCGCATCGTGCCCCGTACGCTTGCCGGCAAGCGCAAACTGGCTGCTGGCCAGCGAATCGTTGATACGCTCCGTCAACGGACTCTTGCACACCACCGCAAATTTGGCCGATGTGGTCAGCGGACTTCCCACCAGCGGACTAAACACAAAACAGAGCGGGGCAGCCGGCGCCAACGCGTCGCAACGAGCGGCCCCCTCGTGCAGCAACAGCCACACGCCCAGACCGCACCCCCCCAGATAACGGCGCAGCACCCCTTCCTCCAGAGGCACGGCGCACGCGCTGCCCGCGGTCAGATCGATACGCAGGTATTGACCGTGGTATCCGCAGGGTGGATGAGACATGGCCGTGGGGTAAGCGTCCAAAAGAGGTTAGCGGCGGACGGCCGTACCAGCCGGCACGTCGATCCGCCTCGATTATTGTATCTGCTTGTCTCCTCCCTCGGCGAACTGCCATCGCCGCCATGCAGGCAGGCATGGCCCGCGCACGCTCGCGTCCCCCGGCCGCACGCGGCAGGGCGTTGCCAAAAGTCAACTTCCACACTGTGGATGGTTGCCTCGGCAGCCGCGCGGGAGGCAGGCCGGCCGCCGCACGGCACGGCACAAGTTCATATGCATCAATCCTTTGCAATCACCCGCACACCTGCCCTGGTCCCCCGGCACGCGGCATGCTCAGCCGATCAGCATGAGGGCAAGCTGCCCAATCCGTCAGCTCAGACTGTCTCCCCCAGCAGGAACAGGCAAGCCGGCCAGGGCGGCTTGCCTGCTCTTTCCAGCAAGCCACACCCCCACCCAGCCCTGCACGGTAGAAGCCAACATGCCTACCCGCCTCATCGAACTCGATGGCCTGCGCGGCCTGGCAGCAGTTGCCGTGGTGCTGTTTCACTACACCACGCGCTATGAGCACCTCTTCGGCCACGCCACGCCGCTGGCCGCCAGCCTGGCCTGGGGATTCTACGGCGTCGATCTCTTCTTCATGCTCAGCGGCTTTGTGATCTCGCTTGTGCTCGCTCGCCGGCCTGCAGCCGGAGATTTCGTTGCAGCACGTTTCGCGCGCCTCTATCCCGCGTTCTGGGTGAGTATGCTCTTTACAGCCGCCCTGCTGCACCTCGCCCCCCTGCCCGGCCATCAGCTCCACGCCGCCGACGTGGCCTGGAACCTGACCATGATGCCCGAACTCTTCGACGCTCGTCCCGTGGATGGGGCCTACTGGTCGCTCCAGGTGGAACTGTTGTTTTATGCAGCCATGCTGCTCCTTGCCTCCTCGGGATTGCTGCGGCACCGCCTGCTGGTATTGAGCGGTTGGCTGGCAATCGCGGCACTGTCTGCCTGGGCCGTGCAATACCATCCCAACGCCGTAGGCTGGATGGTCTGGCTGGAGCGGCTGCGCACCCTGGCAGGCCTGAAGTTCATCCACCTCTTTGCGCTGGGGATCGTCTGCTTCGATGCATGGGCCGGCCGCTCCAGACTTGCCCACTTGCTTCTGACGGCAACGTGCGTGGGGATCGAAGCCCTGCTGGCCGGTTGGCAGTCAGCAGCGGTGATTGCCGGGCTTGCCGCGGTACTGTGGCTGGCGGTGTTTGGCCGGCTGCCCTGGCTGGCAGCCAGGCCGCTGGCCGCACTGGGCGGCATTTCGTACACGCTGTATCTGGTACACCAGAATCTGGGCTACCTGGTCATCCACGGATTGGAGGGCAGCGGCTGTCATCCTCACCTGGCCGTGGGGGCGGCCGTAGGAGTGGCCCTGCTGGCGGCCACGGCACTAGCACGGTTTGTCGAGCGGCCCGCGCAAGCGGCCATCAGGGCCGGCTGGCAACACGTCTGCAACCGGAGTCTGTGCCTCATGCCCCCCACGCTACGTGCCCCCACAGAACTACAAGGCCCCTAGCAGCCACGGCCCCACGACCAGCCGTCCCGCAGAGGCCACCTCATCCCTCTGGGGGATGGGCGTACAGCTCGCCTGCGCGTTCATGAAACAATCAGGAGCTGTAGAGCAGGCATCCTGCATGCCCAGCTTACGAGCTTGATACACACGCATGTGCTCAACCGCAGCCGTCGGGCCCAGGCAGGTCCGCCGCACCTCTGGCCGCCGGTGGGTAAAGAGCTGAAACAGACGATTCTGGTGCACTGGCTCCCAGAAGCATCGAAACGCTTGACGAACGCCGAATTGCAGCAATACCTTCAAGATGTGTTAG
>JAIMBC010000158.1 GCA_023511675.1 Pirellulales bacterium | reverse complement strand
CAGCAGATCCCCGTGCGCTGCCCCGCCCGGGTAGACCAGGCCCTTGCCGCCGCCCTCCGAGAGCTGGCGCTGCGTGCTTTCCTGCTTACCGGCGTGCGGCACTATGGACGCGTCGATCTGCGCGTCGACCGGCACGGCCAACCCTGGATCCTCGAGGTCAATGCCAACCCCGATCTGGCGCCCGAGGCCGGCCTGGCCAGAGCCGTCCAGGCCAGCGGCGAGGCCTATGATGCCTTCCTTGCCCGGCTGGTGAAGCATGCCCGCGCCGAAGCCACGAACGCGCCATCCATCCAGGGCTAAGGGCAGGGACGTCCCCCCATGCACACAGTCCCCGCCTCAACATCTTCTGCGCTACAGCCAGGCACCTGGACGTACCCCCAAGCACATCGTTCCCACCACGGCCGGCTGCTTCCTCCGCTGCTTGCCCACCCAGCAGCCCACTGACGTGCCACGCCGGGCCTTCGGGAGCAGGCCGCGTGCCGCGGTACGACCTGGGCACCTGCCAGGTTAGGCGGCCCCGTGGCGTAGCGCCGGTCCCCCGATGCAGCGAGCGGCTAGGCGAGGGCTTCCTGAACCACGGCCCCGCCCTCGACAATCTTGATGGGACGCCCAATGGAACTCATGTTCTCCTTGTCGGCGTCGATACCCAGCGCCGCATACACGGTGCGAAACAGATCCTGTGCCGAGACGGGACGGTCGACCACGTCCTCGCCGCCAGCGCTGGTCCGACCAATCACCTGCCCGCCGCGGATGCCTGAACCTGCCAGCACGGCACTGAAGGCACGGGGATAATGATCGCGCCCCGCGCGTGGGTTGATGCGCGGCGTGCGGCCGAACTCTCCCATCCACACCACCAGCGTGCGGTCCAGCAGACCTCGCTCCCGGAGGTCTTGCAACAGACAGGCGAAGGGCTGGTCAAGCTGAGCGGTAAGGTCGCGGCTGCGTTCGAAGTTGTTGTCATGCGTGTCCCAGTTGCCCAGCCCGACCTCGACGAACACCACCCCCGCCTCCACGAGGCGGCGCGCCAGCAGACAGCCCGCGGCGAATTCCGACTCGCCATAACGCTGGCGGACCGCATCCGGCTCCTGGCCGAGGTCGAAGGCCTTCATCTGCGGGCTAAGCACCATCTGAGACGCCTTGCGATACAGACCGCGATGGCTGGCCACCAGCTCTGCTTCGGCCCCAGTCGTGGCGGCCTCGAGCCGGTCGATCAGTGCCAGACGGCGCTGGAAGCGGGCTTGGTCCGTGGTTAGCTGCACATTCTCGGGCAGGCGGCCGGCCTGAGGCACGAGGAAGGCATTGTAGTCTGTGCCCAGCAGACCGCCGTCGCTGGAATTGGGAAAGCGCCGCCCCACGCGCACAAACGAGGGAAGCTGGCAGTCGGGGCTGCCCAGTTCCTTCCACACCACGGAGCCCATGGCAGGGTATTGCACGCTCGCCACGGGTACGTGCGCCGTGTGCATCAAGAAACTGGCACGCTGATGATTCCCCTCGCGGGTGCTCATCGAACGGATGATGGCCAGCTCATGGGCCACGGCGGCCAAACGGGGCAAATTCTCCGCCACCTGGATGCCCGGCACGGAGGTGTCGATCGCCTTGGTCTCTCCCCCATTGCCATGGCCGGGTTTGGGATCCCAGGTCTCAAACTGGCTGGGCCCCCCCTGCATCCAGAGCAAGATACAGGCCTTGCCTTGCCGGCGCAGCTCGTCGGCTTGCAAGGCCAGCCGGTCCACCAGTCCCAGGGAGGCGGCGCCTGCCGCCAGGTTGCGCAAGAAATGCCGCCGCCCGATCACACCCCATCGGTTGACCGCGGCATGAACATGATGTGCAAGTTGCAAGGACATGAAACCACCTCTTGTATGGCTGAACTGCAGAGCAGGCAAGCCCGGCCGACCAACAGCGGCCAAGATCATGGGCGATACAGGAACTCCGTACGGTTCACAAGCGACCAGAGAAGATCTTCGAATGCCTCGCCACGGCTGGAGCATGTACGAATGTGTTCGAGGCAAACCTCCAGCTCCGCCTGGCTGGGCCGGCGTGCCAGACACCGCAGGTACAGCTCGACCACCGCCCCCTCGTTCTCCGGCTCCGCGGCCAATAGCCGGCCCAATTCTCCGCCGCGGCCACGAGCTTGCACCATCCTGTTGATGATCGGAGAGTTCATTAACAACAGCGCCTGGGGAATGGTACCGGTCACCTCCTGCCGCGGATCGCTGGGATCGTAACCAAAGACGCGCGAGAACAAGAAGCGCGGCCCATTGTTCCGAAAACGATTCCCCGGATCCCTTCCCCCCAGCATTTCCCTTGGGATCCCCAGTGCATTCATCAGGCAGCTAAAGATCTGGTCCGACCTCAGCCGCTGGCTGCAATTTGCCAGAAAGGGCGTTTGCTCCGGCGTGCGCCGAGGACGGCTCTCGCGCTGGTAGGCCTGCGTGGACATCACCGTGCGATACAGCCACTTGATATCGTACTGGTGCGCCTCGAACTGGCCGGCGAGATACTCCAGTGTGCGCGGAGCGGAACAGGGCCGGTCGGGACCCAAATCGTCCAGCGGCTCATAGAAGCCCTCTCCCATCAGCTCCCCCCACACCCGGTTGACAAACGCCTTGGCAAACCAGGGGTTCTGCCGAGACGTCATCCAGTCCGCCAGCGTGCCGCGCCGCTCAAGATCCGTGGCGCCCAGCCGAAGCTGCTGGCCCGTAACGAAAAAGGTCGGCGTCATCAGCTTGCCGCGCGATTCGGGATCGTTGAGATCCGGCATGTAATGCTCCGGCTGGCCGAACCGCCCATCGTTCTTCATCCGCCTCCGGGGAAACAGCCGATCGTCCGAGACCACGGCGAACGTGCGAATGTCCCCAAGACGTTCCGGCCGCACGGCCACGCGTGGAAAGAATGCCGCCAGCTCGTGAAACTGCTCCCGCTTCCAGCGATCCGTGGGATGATCGTGGCACTGCGCACACTGGATCTGCACGCCCATGAAAATACGGCTGATCTCCGCGGTAACGTCCTCCGTCATGCCGTCCTGCGCCGCAATTACCGCCGTCTGGCCATTCTCCCGGATGTTGCCCGTGGCCACGATGAACTCCCGCGCAATCAGATCCCAGCCGATGTTCTGGTTGAACTTCTCGGCAAGAAACTCCTCCGTAGCCGGGGCCGTGATCAGCGAACGGTCGTCTGCCCGGCGGTAAAAAATCACATCCCGCCAGTACCGTGCCCAGTTGTGGCCGAAGCGCGGCTCGGCCAGGAACTGCTCGCTCGCCCTGGCACGCTTGTCCACCGTTTCGTCCAGCAAAAACGCGATCACCTCGGCCGGCGTGGGGTTCTCTCCAATCAAATCCAGCGCCGCCCGACGCAGGAACACCTCGTCACTGGCCCGAGGCGCCAGCGTCTCGCCCGGCCCAAGCTGCGCAAACACCTCCTCGCCCAGCAGCTCGTCTACCCGCGCAGCGACCTCGGCCGCGTCGCCTGCGCCCGCAGCGCTCGCCGCCACTGCTGGGCGGTCCAAACTACCCGCCCGCTCTTCAGCAACTGCTGCCGGCGCTTTCAAGTCGGCTGCCGCATCGCTCGAACTTGCACCCCCCGCAGAGGTCGGCCCTCGATCGCTCTGGGCTGGGGCCACGTTCTCCAGCCCCACCACCAGCACGATGGCCCCCAACCCGCGGCACCACGACGACACACATCTCATCGCTGCAACCTCTGCTCACCTTTCCAGCTAACGTTCACCAACCGAATACCTTGCCTCCACAAGCTATTGAACACCGCTGCACATATAAAGTAACGCCCCTCTCAAGCCAACTCGCCAAACTCCCCAAAGGAACTCGTAATTGCCAATCTCTCCAATCACTTGCGTGCCCCAGGCACCAGCCGCTGCCAAAAACTCTCCCAGCATTGCCTGTCTTCCCTTCTGCGCCTGCCCACCTTGATGTTCGCAGTAGCTACCGCCGCGGCCGCTCGTCCCTGCTCACACTCACATCAGGCCTGATCCTGGCACGAATGCTGAGGCCTGTCTGGGGCAAGCTCCTAGGCCCGACCCTCGCGACCGATTGCCCCCCGCCCGACGACCGAGGAGGGATCCACCACCATCCGCCGCGTACCCCATGAGCCAGGCTGCTCCCGGAAAAACCCGGCGATTGGGTATTGGCAGTACCGGCATTTGCCGGTGCATAAATCATAGCGGGTAATGTCGTAGCCGACACGTTCGATTAGCCGCTGCTTGCACTGGGGGCAGTAGGTGCTCTGGCCGGGCACGTCCGCCACGTTGCCGGTATACACGTAATGCATGCCAAGTGCCATGGCACGTGCGCGGGCAGCCGCCAGCGTTGCGGGAGGCGTGGGCGGCCGGTCGCGCAGGCGAAAATCGGGGTGAAAGGCCGTGAAGTGCAGCGGTACGTCAGGGCCGAGGTGGTCCAAAATCCATGTGCACATGCGTTCAATATCGGCCAACTCGTCGTTGGCGCCCGGGATTACCAGATTGGTGATCTCGAGCCACGTATGGCCATCGGCCTTGATCCATTGCAGCGTGTCCAGCACGGGCTGGAGGTGCGAAAGAGTGTAATGTGCATAGAAAGACTCGGTGAAGCCTTTCAGGTCGACGTTGGCCGCGTCCATCACGCGAAAGAAGGCGGCTCGCGGCTCGGGGCAGATGTAGCCGGCGGTGACGGCAATGGCCTTGAGGCCGAGTTCGCGGCACGCAGAGGCACAGTCGATGGCATACTCGGCCCAGATCACAGGGTCGTTATATGTAAACGCCACGCCCTCGCAACCCAGCAGCGCAGCCGCCCGGGCAATCTCACCCGGATCGGCCCTCCGGCTCAAAATCTCCAGCACCTGCCTAGACTTGCTGATCTCCCAGTTCTGGCAGAACTTGCACCCCAGATTGCAGCCGGCGGTGCCAAACGACAGCACGCTGGTTCCCGGATAGAAGTGGTTCAGCGGCTTCTTTTCCACAGGATCGACGCAGAAGCCCGTGCTCTTGCCATACGTGGTCAGCACCAGCTTGCCCCCCTCGTTGCGGCGGACGAAGCAGAATCCTGCCTGCCCTTCGTGCAGCGAGCATGCCCGAGGACACAAATCGCACACCACGCGCCCCTGGCTCGTATGCCACCAGCCGCCTACCTTGGAGCCATCCCCGCTGAAAGCTGCGGGCGGGTCATGCACCACCGTTTCCATCATCCCTCGCTCCTCCCCTGCTGCCATGCCAGTCACACCATGCGCTCGCAGCGCCCAAGCCCGGCTCGAGCTGGCAACGCGTCCCAGCAACACCGCCGCGCCAGCGGCATCACTAGCTTGCCGCAACCGCCGCCCCTCGGGCCGGTTGCCAAATCTAGAGCTTATCCCACGTGGTAACCGCACACCAGCATCAGGTGCCCCCTGTAGCGTTGCTAAATGGCTGCCGCGAGCGTCGGGTGGCACTGGCCTCCGTGCCTGGGACCGCATGGCGGTTACACGCAGAGCATCTGTACCGTGGAGCACGCCTTGCAGGCGGGGGCTGCCTGGCGGGAGTTCTTGCGGGAGCCTGGTCCGCTGGTGATCGGTGCCACGCAGCATGCCTCGTGTTTTGGGGCAGCATATGAATTCGTGTTCAACCTCGAGTACGCCTTGCGCAAGGCGGGCATGCGCGACAAGGTGCCGATCACCTTTGTGACGGCCGAGCCGTTTGCGGGCCACTTTGGCATCGGCGGGCTGAAGCATGCACAGGGCATGACGGAGTGGTTCTTCCGCCACGTGGGGATCGACTGGGTGCTGGATGCGGTGCTGGAGCGCGTTACGCCCGGTGAGATCCACCTGCAACGGGGCAGGCGTGTGCGTGCCGCGGCCAATGGGCAGCCCGAAGATCTGAGCGGCCGCGGCCTGCCCTTCAAGTATGCCATGTTGATCCCCCCCTTTCTGGGGGTGGAGGCCGTGCGGCGTTCCGGCCTGGGCAACGAGCGGGGGTTCTTGGTGGTGGATGAGTATTTCCGGCACACCCGCCATCCCAACATTTACGGGGCGGGCGTGAGTGTGGCCGTGGCGGCACCTGCTCCCTGTGAGGCGGGCTGTTCCGTGCCCAAGACGGGCTTCATCAGCGAAGTGATGGCCAAGCATGCGGCATACAACATTGCGGCCGAGATCGAAGGCCGGCCGCTCAAGCCCAAGCCGATGGGGGAGATCGACGCCAAGTACGTGCTTGACGCGGGCGACCAGGGCATCATCATGTACACGGACCGCGGGGACGCGCCGCGCGACGGCAAGTGGCGGCTTTTGCCGCCCGACCCGTGGGCACACTGGATGAAGGTCTGGTGCGAACGGTACTTTCTCTGGAAGATGCGCACCGGACGCGTCAACTGGCCCTGATTGCTTATGACAGCGCAGCCACTTCCGCAGGCCCGTCGCGGCCGCAAGGCATCTCTGCTCCGTACACTTGGCAAACTGCTGGCGGCAGCGGTGATGGTTGCCGGGCTGGCTGCGGCGCTGTTGGTTCTGGCAGGCGTGTTTCGGGCCAAGGTACCGCAAGAGACCCACTCGGTGCCGCCTCAAACAGCGGAGCATCTGGAGGTGGCTGAGGTGCGGCTGGTGCGCCGGCCGCGGTTCGAGAGTGCGGTGGGCACGGTGCGTGCGGTACACGAAGCGGCGGTCGCCTCCAAGCTGCTGGCCAAGGTAGTGGAGGTGCGCGTGCGGGCAGGCCAGCCGGTCTCGCAGGACGAGATCCTCATACGCCTGGATGACGCGGACCTGCAATCGCGCCTGGAGCAGGCAGAAGCGGCGCTGCGTGCTGCGCAGGCGGTGCGAGAGCGAGCCGAGGCCGACCATGAACGTGCCCGGCGGCTGGTGGCTAACCGCACCATCTCGCAAGCGGAATTCGATCAGGTGGCGGCCGCGTGGCGGGCAGCCATGGCTGAGGCGGAACGCGCCAGCCAGGCCGTTCAGGAAGCCAGGGTTGTCCTCGAGTACGCCACGATTCGCGCGCCCATCTCCGGCGTGGTGATCGACAAGCGCGTGGAAGTGGGAGATACCGTGACGCCCGGCCAAGTTCTGCTCACCCTTTACGATCCCGCGCGGATGCAGATGGTGGTGTCCGTGCGCGAGTCGCTGGCTCAGCGGTTGCAGGTTGGACAGAAGGTGCGCGGCCGCCTCGATGCCCTGGGCCACGATTGCGAGGCGACCGTCAGCGAGATTGTGCCCGAGGCCCAGGCAGCCAGCCGCAGCTTTACCGTCAAGGTGACGGGTCCGTGTCCGCCCGGCGTGTACAGCGGCATGTTCGGGCGGATCGACATCCCGCTGGAAGAGGAGGAACTGCTGGTGGTGCCGGCGGCTGCTGTCACCAGGGTGGGCCAGCTCGAAATGGTGGATGTGGTGGCGGAGGGGACCATCGAGCGGCGCAGTGTGCAGCTTGGCCGGCGGCTGGAAGATCATTACGAGGTGCTGGCGGGCCTGGCTGCGGGCGAGCGGGTCGTCTTGCAAAGACCGCGCAAGAAAGGACGCGGATGAGCAGCAGCGGGCAATCCCACGCCTCCCACGAGTCTCCGGCTGCTGTGCCTGGCAGGGGCGGCGGCCTGCCTGCCAGCGCGGGCCACCGCGACTGGCTGTCCCAGATCGTCCGCCTGTTTCTCGATTCCAGGCTGTCGATCGTGCTGATCGTGTTCTCCCTGCTGCTGGGGGCCGGGGCCTTGATCGTCACGCCACGGGAAGAGGACCCGCAAATCGTGGTGCCCCTGGCCGATGTGTATGTGAGCTTTCCCGGACATAGTGCCCGCGAGGTCGAGCAGCTCGTGGCCACGCCCCTGGAGAAGCTGCTCTACCAGATCGACGGGGTGGAATATGTCTACAGCATGTCTCGCGAGCACGAGGCCATTGTCACGGTGCGCTTTTACGTTGGCGAGGACCGGGAACGCAGTCTGGTTAAGCTATTCAAGAAAATCAATGAGAACCTGGATGCCATTCCGCCCGGCGTCGCGTCCTGGATTGTCAAACCGGTCGAGATTGATGATGTGCCCGTGGTGACGCTGACGCTCATCGGAGCAGACAGCTACACGCTGCGGCGGGTAGCGGAGGAGGCCACCCAGAGGCTGGCTACCATCTCGGATGTCTCCCGCGCCTTTGTCGTGGGGGGGGAGCCCCGAGTGGTCCGTGTGGAACTGGACCCCGACCGGCTGGCGGCATACCGCTTGAGTCCGCTGGAAGTGCGGCACGCCATCGAGGCGGCGAACGTGACGCTTCCCGCCGGAGGGTTCGTACGCGGCGACGCCGCCCTGAGCGTGGAAGGCGGTCTGCGGATCAGCCGTGCCGATCAGCTTCCTTATCTTGTGGTGGGCGTGAACGACGGCAGGCCCGTGTTTTTGCAAGACGTGGCCGACGTGCAAGACGGGCCGGCCGAGGTCGAGAGCTACGTACGGCATGGGTGGGGGCCGGCACGCGGTTTCGCCGCCCATGCCGGCAGCCCGGGCACGCTCGTGGGAGAGACGCGCGGGGCGACGCCTTCCTCTCGGCGGGCGGACGGCCCATCCAGCGGGCCGGACCTCGCCCTGCCGGCCGTGACCATCGCGGTGGCGAAAAAGAAGGGCACCAATGCCGTGGCCCTGGCCGAGATGGTCTTGCAGCAGGCCGAGCGGCTGCGAGAAGAGAGGGTGATCCCGGACGGGATCGACCTGGTGGTCACGCGGAACTATGGTCAAACCGCGGACGAGAAGGTCAACGAATTGATCGAGGCCCTCGGCGTGGCCATCTTGATCGTGATCGCTCTGCTGACCCTCAGTCTTGGCTGGCGTGCGGCTCTGGTGGTGGCCATCGCCATCCCGGTCGTGTTCGGCCTGACGTTGGCGGTCAATCTGCTGTTCGGCTACACGATCAACCGCGTGACGTTATTTGCGCTGATCGTCGCGCTGGGTCTGCTCGTGGACGACCCGATTGTGGACGTGGAAAATATTGCGCGGCATTTCGAGTTTCGCCGCGCGGCCTCCCGCGAAATCGTGGTCGATGCTATAGCGGAAATCCGGCCGCCCCTGATCAGCGCCACGCTGGCGGTGATTGTCAGCTTCTTGCCGCTGTTTTTCATCACGGGCATGATGGGGCCGTACATGGCGCCCATGGCGCTGAATGTGCCGGTATCGATGCTGATGTCGATGCTGGTCGCCTTCACCATCACCCCTTGGTTGAGCTTCCTTCTGTTGAAAGGGCGCTTGCCGCAAACACCGCATGATGGAGCCGCCACCCCCCTTTTGGAGCACGAGGCCTACGACCCCGCGGCGGTCAGACAGACGATACTCTATCGCTTCTTCCGGCCCTTGATGGCCCCGTTGCTCGCCTCGCGTGGGCGTGCGGTGCTGTTCCTGATCATCATGGGCGGCTTGACCGTGGCGGCCGCCAGTCTGGCGGCTATCCGCGCTGTGCCACTGAAGATGCTCCCCTATGACAACAAGAACGAGCTGTTGCTGCTGCTCGACATGGACGAAGGCACGACGCTCGAACGCACCGATGCGGTGGCCCGCGCCTTCGAGCGGTATCTGGCCTCGGTTCCCGAAGTGACGGACTTCACCAGCTATGTGGGAGTGCCAGGGCCCATGGATTTCAATGGCCTGGTGAGACACTATTACCTCCGCCGGGGCCCCCATTTGGCCGAGGTGCGCGTGAACTTGGTCGGCAAGAAGAGCCGCCGCCAGCAGAGCCACACCATCGGGCTGCGGCTGCGCAACGAGCTGACCGCGCTGGCCCGCAAGCACGGAGCCAGACTGAAGATTGTCGAATTGCCGCCTGGGCCGCCCGTCCTGGCCGGCGTGGTTGCGGAGATCTACGGCCGGCCCGACCACAGCTATGACGACTTGCTGGCTGCCGCTGAGACCGTAGCGGAACGCATGCAGGCCGAACCGGGCCTGGTGGACGTCGATGATGTCCGCGAGGCCCCGCAGAAAAAGCTGGTGTTTATTGTCGATCAGGAGAAGGCCGCCCTCAGCGGCGTGAGCGTGGCAGAGATTGCCGAAACGATGCGCCTCTGCCTGGCTGGTGTCGAGCAGCAGACTGTACGGCAGGAAGGGGAGAGGCAGCCGTTGCGGATGAAGATCCGATTGCCGCGCTCAAAGCGATCGAGCGCGCCGGATCTGGCGCGGCTGCACGTGAAAGGCGCACCCGGTGAGTTGGTTCCCCTCTCCGAGCTGGGGCGGTGGGAGCAAGGCCGCGTCGCTCAGACGATCTACCACAAGAATCTCCAGCCCGTGGTGTATGTGCTGGCCGAGACGGCCGGGCGTCCCCCGGCCGAATGCGTCGTGGACATGCTGGCCGATCTGGTTGAGCAGGCTCGGCTTGCCGACAGCGGCAACGACCAGGCGAAAGGAAGCGGCTATGTCTCGACTGCCGCGCCCCGCCCGCTGAAGCAAAGAAGCTACCTGACTCCGGGCAGCGGGCTGGCCTGGAGCGTGCCGCCCGGTATTCAGGCCGACTTCGCCGGCGAAGGCGAATGGGACATTACATTAGACGTGTTTCGCGACCTGGGATTGGCCTTCGGCGCCGCCATGCTGATGATTTACATCATTCTCGTGGCTCAGACCAAGTCATTTCTGATCCCCCTGATCGTGATGCTGGCCATTCCACTCACCGTGCTGGGTGTGATGCCGGGATTCTGGCTGCTGAATGTCGTAGCGGGACAGACGGTGGGCGGTTATGCCGATCCGGTGTATTTCACCGCCACGGCGATGATCGGCATGATTGCCCTGGCCGGGATTGTGACCAGAGACTCGATCATCCTGGTCGATTTTATTCGCCTGGCCGTGGGCCGCGGCCGGCCGCTGTTTGACGCGATCATGGAGAGCCGCGTGGTGCGCTTGCGCCCCATCCTGCTGACGGCCGGCGCCGCCACGCTGGCCAGCCTGCCCATCACGCTGGATCCCATCTTCTCGGGACTGGGCTGGTCGATCATCTTCGGCCTGATCGCCTCGACGGCTTTTACGCTGTTTGTCATTCCCGTCACGTACTGGCTCGCCTATGCGGAGCAAGCACGCGCTGGCCCGCTGCCGCATGCGGCGAGCGACCGCCCCACGGCGGGCTAAGTGGCGGCTGGCCGCCGCCGCCCGCCCGCGGGGGATTCACACCACGGCCGTCTTGACGCAATGCACCGGCGGCAGGGCGTCGAACAGACAGCTCCACGCCTCGCCGCCATCGCGGCCCATCCAGAGCTGGCCCGTGGTGGTGCCAAAATAGAGCGCTGGCGATTTGAGCTGGTCCATATCCATCGCGTCTCGCAGGACGGTGAAGTAGCTCTGCTTCTTGGGGAGTCCCTGAGCCAGCCGGGTCCAGGACATGCCGCCGTTCTCGCTGCGCCACACGGCGGGTGCCCCGCCCGGACATGTGCGCGTCGTGGGTGCGAGCGGCATGACATAGACGGCGTCGGGATCATGCGGATGAACCACGATGGGAAAGCCGAAGTCGGAGGGCAGGCCCTTGGCGATCGAGTACCAGGTCTTGCCATGGTCGTCGCTGCGCAGCACGCCAATGTGGGGGCGGGGGCCCCCCGGTCCGTCCCACTCCGCCCAGCCGCCATGGTTCTGCATGTACAGCCGGCCCGGCGCAGCAGGATGAGCGGCGATCTTGTGAACGCACTGACCGAATTCAGGATAGGGATCGGGCATAAAGCCCGCGCCCACCCCCTGGTTGGCGGGGACAAAGGTCTGGCCGCCATCTTCGCTCAGATAGTGGCCGCCGGTGGAGATGCCCAGGTGGAGCCGGCTGCCCTGCTGCAAGATGGTGTGCAGGCAGAGGCCGCCGGCGCCTGGCTGCCATTGCCGGGCGTGTTCGTGGTTGCTGATACCCGGCACCAGCTCCCACGAGTCGCCGCCGTCGCTGGAGCGGAACAGGGCGGCCGGCTCGACTCCGCACCAAAGCTCTTTCTTGCCCGCGCCGGTCTCGAAGGCCCAGATGTTGGCCAGGGCCCGCCCATCTTCCTTGGGAAATGCCGGAGCCGCCTTGGTTTCCTTGAAGCGTTTGCCCAGATCGGTCGAACGCAGCACCTTCATGCCGAAAAAGGGATTGCAGCTCGACGCATAGATGCGTGGCGTAGAACGCGTATCGATCAGGGTGGCATAGACAGCCACGCCTGGGCCGAATGGCCCGCGCAGCTCGAACCTTCCCCGCGTCTTTGCCGCCTCGGCGACAAACAGGCCCTTCTTGGTTCCAATGGCGAGAACGACACGCTCGGGCATCGTGAGATCTCCTTGTCAGCCCCCAGAAACAGCCGGGATGATCACTACCTCGTCTCCTGGCGCCAGCACGGTATCGAGCCCCTGCCGGTCGCGCAGATGCATGGAGTTGACAAACACGTTCAAATGGCGGCGTACGGCCCCTGTCTCATCACAGATGCAGCGATAAAGGGGTGGATGGCAGCGTTCGACCTCGCAGAGCAGCTCCCTTACCGTAGCGGCTGTCAGGGCCAGTGTGGACGCGCCGCCACACTCCTTGCGCAGCTCGCGTGGAACATACACGATCACACGCACCGCTTGCGCCATCAACCGCTATCCACCGAGTAGCAACAACCGTTCATCCGGGACCGCAACGAGCAGCTCTAGCCAGAAAGCCACAGCACCCCCGTCTGCAAGGCGGCCCGCCATGCCGCCCCGCCCCAGGCACAACACCTGCTGGTACGCCGCACTGCAAGCCCACTGGTGCGTGCGCTGCTGGCGAAGACACCGGCCGTGAGCACCTACGTGCCGCAGAATCTATGGCTCTCCATACCGGCTGTCAAGCGCCGAACTCAGGGCCGCGGGACCGCAGATAATCTCCCCGCGGCTACGGTTCGCCGGCCGGCATGCCCGCCGGCGAGATACCGTGGCGTGCCAACTCGCCCCGCAACTGCTTGCCCAGCCGGCTGTGCCGCCGGCCGTAACAGAAGTAGATCAGCAGGCCGATCGCTAGCCAGATCGCCAGCCGCAGCCAATTTTCCGCGCCCAGAGACAGCATGAGCGTCAGGCAAGAAGCGATGCCGAGAATGGGTACCACCGGCCCGAGCGGCGCCCGAAACGGCCGATGCGCATGCGGGTCCGTCCTGCGCATGATCAGCACTGCGAGACACACCATCACAAATGCCAGCAGCGTGCCGATGTTGACCATGTCTGCCAGGATGTCCAATGGCAGCAGCGCGGCGGCGCTACCCACGAACAGCCCTGTCAGCAGCGTGCTCTTCCAGGGCGTGCGGAAGCGCGGGTGAACGTCTCCGAAGAAACGCTCCGGCAGCAGTCCGTCTCGGGCCATGGCCAGCAGGACCCGCGGCTGGCTGAGCATCATTACCAGCAGCACGCTGGTGATCCCCGCGATTGCTCCGGCGGAAATGAGCGTCGCCGCGAAGGTAATGCCCCGCTGCATGAAGGCGTTCGACACGGGCGCGTTGATGTCGATTTGATTGTAGGGAACCATGCCGGTGAGTACGGCCGTGACCAGCACGTACAGAACCGTGCAAATCAACAGCGAGCCGATGATGCCGATCGGCACGTCTCGCTGCGGGTTGCGTGCTTCCTCCGAATGGGTCGAGATGGAGTCGAAACCGATGTAGGCAAAGAAAATCGTCGCTGCGCCCGCCAGCACTCCCACCGGCTGGCCCTGGGGAAGGAAGGGCAGCGAAATCCCCCCGTAACCGTAGGGCGCAAAATCCTTCCACCAGTTGGACGGGTCCACAAAAAACGCTCCCACCCCTATCACGAACAACACCACGGAGACCTTGAGCAGCACCATCAGGGCATTGAAGCCTGCGCTCTCGCGGATTCCCACCACCAGCACCAGGGTGGCGATGGCCGTCCCGCCCAGCCGCGCCGGACGGGTCCGCAGCGCGTCGAGAATCCGGGAGAAGTTGAACACCGTGTAAAGGATCACCAGCGCCAGGCCGGGGACCAGGCGGT
>JAIMBC010000016.1 GCA_023511675.1 Pirellulales bacterium | reverse complement strand
GGATATCCACATCGAGCCGTTCGAAAACCGCATCCGCATCCGCTACCGCATCGACGGCGTCCTGGTCGAACGCGATAGCCCCCCCAAACGCCTGCTGGGCGCCATCCTCTCTCGCATCAAAATCCTTGCCCGCATTGACATTGCGGAACGCCGCCGCCCCCAGGACGGCCGCATCAAGATGACCGTCGGCGAGAAGGAACTCGACCTCCGCGTCAGCGTACTGCCCTCCAACCACGGCCAGACCGTGGTCATGCGGATCCTCGACAAGGACAGCATCAAGGTGGGGCTGCGCCAGTTGGGCCTGTCGGAGGAGGACTTTCGCACCTTCAACAGCCTGATCCGGCGACCCAACGGCATCATTCTGGTCACGGGGCCCACCGGCTCGGGCAAGACCACCACCCTCTACGCCGCACTCAACGAGCTGAACCGCCCAGACCGCAAGATCATCACTGCCGAGGATCCGGTGGAGTACTACCTGCCGGGCATCAACCAGGTGGAGGTAAAGCACAGCATCGGACTGGATTTTGCGCGCATCATTCGCTCCATGTTGCGGCAGGCCCCCAACATCATCCTGGTGGGTGAGATGCGCGACACCGAGACGGCGGAGATGGGAATCCAAGCTTCTTTGACTGGACACTTGGTTTTCAGTACACTACATACGAACGATGCGCCCGGCGCTATTACACGAATGGTGGACATGGGTGTTCCGGGGTATCTGGTCGCCAGCAGCGTGATTGCGGTGATGGCCCAGCGGTTGGTGCGGATTGTATGCCCCAAGTGCAGGCAGCCCTACCGGCCCAGCGAGGCGGTGTTGGAGGCGGCGGGCATCTCGCCCGAGCAGGCCCGCACGGCGACCTTCATGAAGGGGAAGGGGTGCGGCAACTGCCAGCGGAGCGGGTACCGGGGGCGGCTGGCGATTTTCGAGATCATGGTAATGAATTCCCGCTTGCGCGAGCTGGTCTTCCAGGGTGCCAGCACGCAGGAGTTGCGCAAGTGCGCCCTGGCAAACGGCATGCGGACGCTCTATCAGGACGGGCTGGCGAAGGCCATGAAGGGCGTCACCACGCTGGAGG
Source organism: Pirellulales bacterium (assembly GCA_023511675.1). GTDB lineage: Bacteria > Planctomycetota > Planctomycetia > Pirellulales > JAIMBC01 > JAIMBC01. Next base: position 38,974 of record JAIMBC010000016.1, on the reverse strand, counting down.
AGGTGTTCCGGGTCGCCAAGCGGACGGAGCAGGAGTAGGGGTAGCGGCATGCGGGGGCTGCTGGGGCGCTTGCCCAGATGGAAGGGATGCAGACGTGCGGCGGCCGGCAGGCCGCCTGTCTGCCTTCAGGTCATCCAAGCACGTGAGATTTGTTTCTCAGCACACTGAAAGCGAATAATCCCTCGCCATGGCCACGATTCTCATCGACAAGCTGTTACACACGGTCGTCAACCAGGGGGCCAGCGACCTGCACATCTCCGTTGGGCAGCCGCCGGTGATCCGCCTGCATGGGCGGTTGCGGCAGCTTGAGACCAAGGTGCTCACGCCGGATGACACCGTGGCGCTGATGAAGTCGATTACGCCCGAACGCTGCCAGACCGAGTTGCAAGAGGTGGGCGGCAGCGACTTCGGTTTTGCCTTTGGCACGGCGGCGCGGTTCCGCGTCTCGGTGTTCAAGCAAAAGGGGTGTGTGGGGATGGTGCTGCGGCAGATCCCCAACAAGTTCATGACCATGGAGCAGTTGGGGCTGCCCAAGGTGTGCAAGGAGCTGGTGTTGCGTCCTCGCGGGCTGTTCCTGGTCACGGGGCCGACGGGTTCGGGCAAGAGCACCAGCCTGGCCAGCATGATCAACTACATCAACGAGACGGTCGATCACCACATCATCACCATCGAGGATCCGATCGAGTTCTATCACACGCACAAGCGCTCGACGGTGAATCAGCGGGAGGTGGGGGTGGACGTGCCGAGTTTCGCCGAGGCGATTCGGCGTGCCCTGCGTCAGGATCCCGATGTGATCCTGGTGGGCGAAATGCGGGATCTGGAGACCATCGAAGCGGCGATCACCGCGGCGGAGACGGGCCACCTCGTGTTCGCCACGTTGCACACCACGGGCGCGGCGGGCACGGTCAACCGCATCATCGACGTCTTTCCCACCAACCAGCAGGATCAGATCCGCACGCAGCTTTCCACCTCGATCATCGCGGTGCTCTCGCAGACGCTCTTGCCCAAGATCGGCGGGGGGCGGGTGGCGGCGCACGAGATGCTGGTGGTCACGCCCGCCACGGCCAATCTGATCCGCGAGAACAAGACGTTTCGCATCAACTCCGTGATCCAGACCGGCGCCAAGTATGGCATGCAGCTTCTGGACGACCACATGTTCCACCTCTGGAAAGAGGGCATCGTCGAGAAGGACGAGGTGCTAATCAAGGCCCAGAAGCCGGACGATCTGGCGGCCCGCATCGAGCGGGCTGAACGGGGCCTGTTCGACGAGGAGGAACCGGAGGGCGAAGAGGAAGAAGCCCCCCAGGGAACACGCAAGGAGGCACACCGCCACTAGAGACGAGTCACAGGCACACGTAAAGACAACCATTCACTTTCGCATACGCGCCAGGCAGCGCTTTCCTACGCCCAAAAGGCGGTCCCGTCGCGCTGCCTGGCGCCCCTTGAACACGCTCATGGCCATTCGCCGCATCGGTCAAATCCTGGTAGACCTCGGATTCATCTCCGACGAGCAGTTGGAGCTGTTGCTGGAGGAGCAGCAGCAGCGGCCGCACGAGCTGTTGGGTCGGATTGCGGAGAGCATGGGCCTGATCACGGACGATCAGTTGGCGCAGGCCCTGGCCGAGCAGATGGGCATGCAGGCGGTCAGTCTGGCGGACGTGGTGGTGCCGCCGCAGGTGTTGCAATACGTTACGGAGCCGATGGCGCAGCTTTACCGGATCATTCCCTTGAGTTTCCGGGACAACACGCTGACCATCGCCATGTGCGATCCGCAAAAGATCCAGATTCTGGACGAGTTGCGGAACTTTCTCGGCTACGACATTCGGGCAGTGGTGGCCACGGAGAAGGACATTCTGGCGGCGCTCGACCGCTACTATTCGTCGCAGGAGAGCGTCGAGTCTCTGATCAGCGAGATGGAGGAGGACGAAGAGCTGGCCAAGGCGGCCGCCGCGGCGGAGCGCGAGGGGACCTTCGACCTGACCAGCGTGGAGGCCCTGGCCGACGCGGCCCCCGTCCGCAAGCTGCTGAACATGGTGCTGCTGCTGGCCATCAAGGACCATGCCAGCGACCTGCATTTCGAGCCGTTCGAGCAGGAGTTCAAGATCCGCATCAAGGCGGACGGCGTGCTGTACGAAATGGTCCCTCCGCCGCGCCACCTGGCCTTTGCCATCACCACACGCATCAAGGTGATGGCCAATCTAGACATTGCCGAGCGGCGGCTGCCGCAGGACGGCCGCATCGAGCTGACCGTGGGCGGCCACCCGGTCGATCTGCGGGTGGCCGTGTTGCCCACCATGTTCGGCGAGAGCGTGGTGATGCGGGTGCTGGACCGCAGCGTGGTCAAGCTCGACCTGAACGCGGTGGGCATGAATACCGAGACCTTGCGCCGTTTCCGCGAGGTGATCAACAAGCCCAACGGGATCATTCTGGTGACGGGGCCGACTGGTTCGGGCAAGACCACCACGCTCTACTCTGCGCTCAACGAGCTGAACCGCATCGAGGACAAGATCATCACCACCGAGGATCCGGTGGAGTACGATCTGGAAGGCATTGTGCAGGTCCCCATCGATCCGGATATCGGCAACACCTTTGCACACTGCCTGCGCTCCATCTTGCGGCAGGATCCGGACAAGATCCTGGTGGGAGAGATTCGAGACACCGAGACGGCCGAGATTGCCGTGCAGGCCTCGCTCACGGGTCACACGGTGTTCAGCACGTTGCACACCAACGATGCACCGAGCACGATCGCCCGGCTGCGGGACATGGGCATTCCGCCGTTTCTGATCACGGCCACGCTGGAGGCCATTCTGGCGCAACGGCTGGTGCGCCGCATCTGCTTGCAGTGCCGGACCGAGGTCCGCCCGTCCAGCGAAATGCTGGCCGAATTGCAACTGACCCATACCGACGTGCAGGGCAAGAAATTCTATCGCGGCAAGGGGTGCGAGGCCTGCAACAACACCGGCTACAAGGGGCGCGTGGGGCTGTTCGAGCTGATGGTCATGAACGACGAGCTGCGCGACATGATCATGCGCAACGCTTCCACGGATGAGCTGCGGGACAAGGCCCGCAGCTACGGCATGGTCACGCTGCGCGAGGCAGGCATGGACGCGGTTCATAACGGGATCACCACCGTAGAGGAGGTCGTACGCGAGACGATCATCGAGGCGTGACGCCGCCTCGCTGACGTATCCCGGGCCAGTAGCTAGCGTCCAGGCGGCTGCCGCGTGCCGGCGCGGCCGCTTGCTTGTGGTACACGTTCCGGCAAACGGCCCTCCGGGCGGGCTGATCCGCTCTCGCTGCCCGGCCTGCTTGCGCTAGTGGTATGCCTATCTACAAGTTCGAGGCCCGCGACGCCACCGGACAGGAAATCAAGGACGAAATCGAGGCCCCAAACGAGGAAGAAGCCCACGCCACCATCCGGCAGATGGGCTACTTCGTCACCAAAATTGCCGTCAAGAAGGCCCGCAAAACCACCGAACGCAAGGGCCGCGCGGGCCGCTCCTTCGTCATCGGCGGCGTCGGCCTGAAGAAGCTCTCCACCTTCACCCGGCAGCTCTCCATCTTGCAAGACGCCGGCCTGCCCATCCTCCGCTCCCTGCGGATCCTGGAGGGCCAGCAGCGGCCCGGCCGCCTGAAAAACAGCCTGCTGGACGTCTGCGACGAGATTGAGAGCGGCGCCACCCTCTCCGAGGCCATGGCCAAGTGTCCCAAGGCCTTCGACCGCCTGTACGTGAACATGATCAAGGCGGGCGAGGCGGGCGGCGCCCTGGAAGTGATCCTCCGCCGCCTGGCCGAGTTCCAGGAAAAATCCATGTCTCTGCGCCGCAAGGTCCGCGGCGCCATGATCTACCCCATCATGGTCGTGCTGGTGGCCACCGGCATCCTCACCTTCATCATGTGGAAGATCGTGCCGGCCTTCACCCAGATCTTCGCCGACTTCGAGATCGATCTGCCGGCCATGACCGTGCTGCTCATCGATATCTCCAACTATGTGGTGGAGTACTTCTACACCATTCCCCTCATTCCGCTGGCCATCTGGCTGAAGATCAAGCTGATCCGCAAGTTCACCTACGGCCGGGCCGGCTGGGACACCTTCGTGCTCAAGGTCCCCATCTTCGGCCAGATCGTGGAAAAGAACATCGTGGCACGCACCAGCCGCACCCTCGGCACCCTCGTCGCCAGCGGCGTCCCCATCCTCGAAGCCCTCAACATCACCCGCGAAACCAGCGGCAACTACGTCTTCGAGCGGATGTACACCAAGATCTATGAGTCCATCCGCGAGGGCGAGTCGATCGCTCGCCCCATGAAGGAATTCTCCCGCCCGCAGTTCAACGTGGTCTGCGCCTACTTCTGGTTCGTCTTCGTCGGCGGACCCATCGGTCTGCTGATCTACCTCACCCGCATGAACAACCGCGTCGTGGACGACCTGGTCGTCAACATGGTGGATGTCGGCGAGGAAACCGGCGAACTCGACACCATGCTCTACAAGGTCGCCGATAACTACGACGAAGAAGTCGCCGTGCTTACCGAAAGCCTCACCAAGCTGCTCGAACCGCTGCTGATCGTGATCCTCGGCGGCATGGTGGGCTTCATCGTCATCGCCCTGTTCCTGCCGCTGGTCACCCTGATCGAGAAGTTGAGCTAGTTGTGACCCGGACCAGCCACTTGCCCATCCTGGGCCAGCCACCCAGCGGATCGATGCGATCCCGTGGATCGGCGCGATCCCAACTGCACACACGGAGTACCCCCAACATGAAACGCCATGCCCTCCGGCGCAGCAGGGGCTTTACCCTCGTGGAACTGCTGGTGGTGATCCTGATCATCGGCATCCTGGTCACCCTGGCCAGCCTGGCGGGCTTCCGCGCCGTGCAGGCCGCCCAGCGGGCACGGATCGTCACCGAGATCGACATGCTCGATCAGGCCCTCCAGGAGTATCAGAACCAGCGCGGCGGCTACCCCACCAACTTCGGCCAGTATGACACGGTCTCGAGCAACCCGCCCGAGCGGTTGCGGCAGGAGCGGCTGGTGGCACACCTGCGTGTGGCCTTCACGGGCTATGTGATTCCGGATATCGATGGCAACGGCGTGCGCAATTACTTCGACGTCCGCCAGCACATTCTGGGTGCGTATGCCGGGGCATATGGCGGTTCGCCGCCGCAGCACCCCAACTCGGGCATCACGCTGTATGACATCGATTACCTGGATGCCGCGGAGGCTCTGGCCTTCTGGCTGGGCGGCCTGCCGGCGCCCATCGACGTGACGTATGTGCCCGTGGGGCAGCGTCTGATTGGCCAGTTCAGCAACAAGGTGGCCGGGTTCTCGGCCGAGCCTTCGGATCCCTTCTCCCTCGGCGGGTCGCGGCTGCCGGTCCTCTTCGAGTTCGATCAGAATCGGCTGGTCGACTATGACCAGGACGGCTGGCTCGAGTATCTCCCGCCCGCGGGAGATCCCGGCCGCCCGCCCTACGTCTATTTCGATGCCGCCACCTACGGCCCCTCCAGCCTGCGCATGCAGCAGCCCGGCACCATGATGAACCAGCCGGATCTGTTCCTCAGCTACCCTGCGCCGCCGGGCATTGCCGGCACCATTCCCTTTGGCGGGCCCAACAACCCCAGTTGGGGCCTGGCTCAGCCCTACCTGTCTGCCAACCCGGCCAACACCTGGATGAACCCCGAGAAGTTCCAGATCATCTGTGCCGGGCTAGACGGGATCTACTCCCTCTCTCCGCCTACGGGCATCTGGGCCAAGGTCTTCCCGCTGGGCCAGGGCTACGAGCAGGGAGATTATGACAATCTGACCAACTTCACCAGCGGCAAGCTGGAGGACTCGTTGCCGTGATCCTCGGGCTGTACGTGTCTGATGCCGGCGAAGCTGGTCCGCGGTCCAGGCAGCTCCGGGGAAAGCGGCTGCACGTTCCGGCCTGGCGTTGCGCCTCTGCACGCCGCGGTTTCACGCTGGTGGAGCTGCTGCTGGTGATCACCATCATAGGGGTGCTGGCCTCGCTGGCCTTGGGCGCGCTGTGGCACGCAGAGACGCGTGCCAAGACGGTACGCACCCAGGCGCTGGTGAACAAGCTGCACGCCCAGGTGATGCTCCGCTGGGACAGCTACCGTACGCGGCGATTGCCCGTGGACTTGCAACGCCTGAGCGTGCAACGGCTGATGCAGCAGGGCTATAGCCAGGCGGACGCCACGTCGATCGTGTACCGGGGATCCGATACCAGCGGCAATTCCTTCAATACCAGCCGAATGTTTGCTGAGACACGCCTGTGGGCCTTGCGCGAGCTGATGCGCCTGGAGCTGCCGCAGACGTTTGCAGACATTCAAGCTGGTTCATTGCTTGGGCCGCCTGGTTTTCCGGTGCAAGTGCCCTTGCCCGCGGTCACGCGGGCTTATCAAAACCGCCTGGCCAGCACGCCCCAGGCGACCCAGCAGTACCAGGGGGCGGAGTGTCTGTACATGATCATCACCCTGGGCATGGACACCTCGCTGGGCACCGAGCGCTTCTCCGCCAAAGACGTGGGAGACCTGGATGGCGACGGCCTGCCCGAGTTCCACGACGCCTGGGGCCAGCCCATCAGCTTCTTGCGCTGGGCGCCGCAGTTCGTCTCCGACTTGCAGCCCACGCCCCGCGACCCCCTTGGCGATCACGACCCCTTCGATCCCAGCAAGGTCGATCCACCGGCGGGGTATAACGGGCCGCCGCGTGCCTATCGCCTGGTGCCGCTCGTGTACAGCTCCGGCCCGGATCAATTGGACATGATCCTCACGAGTTTCGCCGGAAACACCAATCCCGAATTGGGCGGTCCAAACGATCCTTACGCCACGAACACCGGCCAGCCGCTTGGCGATGGCTGGCAGGACAACATCCACAGCCATCAGCCGCTGCGCCGCTAAAACGAAAGGGTCGATGCCTGCCATGACACACATGCCACGATCGACTGTAGCAGAAGCAGCAGGGCGGCTCTGCTATGTCCCGCCATGTGCGGCCGCGCCACGCCAGGCCTGCCGCCTACCGTGCAGCCGCCGCGGCTTCACGCTGGTGGAGCTGATGCTGGTGATCCTGATCATGCTGGCCGTGACGGTGATCACCGTGGCCACCGTGGCGCCCAGCTTGCGCGGCCGCCGGCTGCGCGAGGCGGCCCGGCAGGTGAATGTGTTTCTCAACGCGGCACGCAACCGGGCCATCCAGACCGGGCGGCCATGGGGCGTGGTGATCGAGCGGCAGCGCGGCCTCCCCTCGGCTGGCGTGCTGCTGCACCTGAGCGATGTACCGCCGCTGTACGGAGGCAACTCGCAGTCGGCAGCTTTGCGGCTGTGTACGTTGGGGGTGGATCCCCAGACGGGCGTGGCAACCGTCGGCGCCACGGTGAATCTCGGTCAGCTCAGCCCCCGCCTCGTGCGGCCTGGCGATGTGGTTTACCTCAACGCGCACAGCCAGGAGTATCTCGTCCTGAGCGTGAACGACAGCGACGCCGACGGCTATTTCGACGAAGGGAACCTGGTGAACAGCGACGGCGACCCCTGGTGGGACGTGCCGCCCCAGGCCGGGGGGTTCCCGCTTGTGCTCCAGATCGGGCTGCGGCCCGGCTCCAGCCCCACGGTCCTGCCCTGGCCAGTGGCCGACCCACGCACTGCGTCCTTTCCGCTGTCTGAGAAGGTACGCTTTCTGATCAGCATGCAGCCGGAGCGGTCGGCGGTGGGATCGCTCCAGCTTCCCGAAGGTACGTGTATCGACCTGGGCGGCATCGATGCGCTGGGGAGTCTGCTCGCCACCTCGGGGTTGGACCAGGGAGACCTGGGCACCTTCAGGCCGCGGCCCGCCAATCCTTCCGGCTCGCCACCCGTACCCGAGGATGTTTCGCCTGTGGTAATTCTGTTCAGCCCCAATGGGGGTGTCGAGCGAGTGTACTGCTGGTGGTGGGACACAATCACTCCCACAGCAACCTGGCAGGGACGCCCTCCACTAGGCCCCGTGTACCTGCTGATCGGCCAGCGAGATAAGGTGAATCGAGACATCACCCGGCCGCCGGGCCAGCAATCCAACCTGGAGGATCTTAACAGCCTGTGGGTTGTAATCCAGCCGACAACCGGCATTGTAACTACCGCCCAGAACAGCCTGATGCAGAATCCCTACGATGTGTGGAATGCCCGCCGCCGCGCCCGCGAGCAGGCGGGGCTGGGAGGACGCTGATGGTACGCTTGCGTGTTGTGCATACGTTGGCAGTGTGGGCGTCCCGTCCAGGGGCGATGGTTGCTGACGTGCCGTGTTGCCGATTCAGCCGGCGCGGGTACGGCTGCCGCCAGAGGATGATCTGGCGGCGCCGGAGGCATGGCCTGGGCTGGTTCGGTAGCAGCGCCGCGCGGCCTGGCGGCGGCAGCGCCTTGGTGGGCGCCAGCCGTCGCGGCATCACCCTGCTGGAGGTGCTGGTCGCCATCTTTGTGCTCACCGTGGGGCTGCTGGGCGTGGCGGCGCTGCTGCCGATCGGCAAGTACGAGATGGAGCAGGGTGCCAGAAGCGACCGTGCGGCATCGCTGGGGCAGGCGGCGTTTCGAGACTTGCAGGTGCGCGGGTTGCTTTCTCCACTGCGGTGGAGCCAGGTGGGCGGGGGGCCGGTGCTGGAGCCATCGAACGCTGGCAGGACGCTCGGGCAGGGCTTTACTCCGCCACTGCTGCCGCCGTTTGTGCTCGACCCGCTGGCGGTGACTTACCCCGCAAATGCCGTGATCCCGGGCTGGTTTCCCACCTCGCCGCTTGCGGGCGATGCCGCGAATTTGCCCATGTACCGCTTTACGCTGCCGGAGTTTTCGGCTCCCGGCGCCTTGCCGCCGGCTGCGCGAGACCTACGCCATGCGGCCGCCCGGCGGCTGTTCAGCAGTTCGGACGAGCTGGTCTTCGATGTGCCGCGGATGGCCGAACTGCGGCCCACGCTCCAGCCGCGCTGGTCGCCCGGTGCGGATGGCCGCTGGGGCGTGGCCAACACTGACGATGACAACAATGGCACCACGGACGATGCGAGCGAGGCCGGCTGGCCCGGCAGCGACGACCTGGCCATGCGCACCACCAGCGGAGACTTCACTTATCTGGTGACCGTAGCCCCCAGCATATCCGAGATGTTCGACAATGACCCCTATCGGACCGAGGGACACGCCATCTCTGCCAAGCAATACACGGTCTCCGTGGTGGTGTTCTACAGGCGCGACCTGCTTACGCCGCCCAACACGCCGCCGCAGCCGAATCGAGACAGCCCGGCCCCGCCTGAACGCATGGTGTGGTGCGATTTTCCGGACCACAACCCTGCTGCAAACCCCGCTCTTGCAAGTGTAGGCGGCGGCACGGTGCGTTTGCGCACCAGCGGCGGCCCACGCTGGTTGGACGTGAAACCGGGGCAGTGGATTCTGCTTACGGCGTATGTTCCTGACGCGGCCTTCGATAATCCACCTCGTAGTGGCAGCGGCAACGGCCGCCAGCGTCTGGCGAGCTGGTATCGCATTGTGTCGGTGGGCGTGGGCAATACCGACCAGCCCAACTCCCCCTGGTATTACCGCGACGTGACGCTGGCCGGGCCGGACTGGTATCCCGGCCGGCACCTGGACGCCGACGCTGCGGCGGGCGGCTTTGTTTACTCCTCCGCCTTTGCTGCGCCACACAACTGGCCTGCGTACGACCCGCCCACGGCCTATGCCACGCTGCTCGACGGGGCCATCGCCGTATATGAGAAGACCATCTATCTGTCCGGTTACTAAAACACGCACGGCCGCTCACCGCGTTGTCGAGCGTCTCGATCTCTGCGCTGACGCGGTGCATGCCGACGTGTGCCGCCCGCGTAGCTCGGCGCCAGCAGCCGTGGGCGAACATGCCGTACACCGAGGTTCCTGCTGGCAAGAAAGAGCCTCTTCAAAAGGTCGTTGCCGATGTTGACGAGAAGCGTTGCCAAGCTCAAGGATTGCCCCAGGCCCCGCATGCAGGCGGCCGGCGCCGCATCGAGGGCAAACGGCACGGAAGCATGCGAATATCTGCGGCCGGCGCGCATGGGCAAGCGTTTGTACCGCGTTGCCGCCAGCAGCGCTCGCGGTCGCCGCGGTGCCGTGCTGCTGGTGGTGATGATGCTCCTGGCGGTGTTCACGCTCGCATGCATAGCGCTGCTGATGGCGGCGTCACACTCGCGCCGAAACGCCCTGGCAGCCGCCCATCTCGAGCAGACGGATGACCCGCCCTCGAATCTGGTACAGCGCGTGTTCCGTCAGGTAGTGCGTGGGCCGCGCAATCCCACGTCGGTAATCGGCGCGCACAGTCTGCTAGAAGACCTGTATGGCGCGGGCGAGACCGTAACCGGCCACATCGCCAGCACGGTGGTCCTCGACCCCGTTACGGGCGTGCCCCAGCCCGGCGATCCTGTGGACGGCTTTATGCCGGGCGACCCGCGCTACGCCTTCCCCCCGCCGCCGGGAGGCGCGCTGATGTTCTATGTAGACGTGAACGCGTTGGGCCCAGACCGGCAGCCCGGCAGGGCAAATTTCGATGACGACGGCAACGGCACGGCGGACGATCTGAGCGAGTATGGTTGGCGCGACAGCGACGACCTGAACCCCACCAGCGGCTATTACAACGGCCGCGTGTGGACCATGGTGGATGGCCCCCTTGCCAACCAGAGCACGCGCATCACGGGCTACATGGTCAACCTCAATCAGCCGCCGCAGAACTTCTCCCCACCGCTGGCACAGGGTATGGCCCGCTTCAGGCTGCTGGTCATCGAGGGCATGCGGATCGACCCAAATACCGCCGGCTGGGACCCGGCGCGCGCCCCACGCCCAGGAGATCGCTTTGTGATCAATGGCCGGCCGTTCAACGGCACGGGCTTCGGGTACAACGTGGACAGCGGCAATCTCGACGCAATGGATACGTTCCTCACACAGAATGGCCCCATGCAAGCGCCCTTCGGCCTGCTGCCCAACCAGACCACGCCCACCTACCGCGCCTACTCGCGGCTGCACGGCATTCACGCCGACGAGGACTACGACGCCCCCGACTACCAGAACATGATGCTGGCCGGCAGGGAATGGAACGGCAACCGCTGGGAGGTGCGGCGTTTTCCCTCTCTGCACCGCCCGGACCTGGTAACCTACTGGATGAATCAGATGGGGGTGTCGCCCCAGCAACCCGGCCAGCACAGTCCCTTCAACACGTTGCCCTACGAACTCCAGCGCCGCATCGTGCTGCGGCCGCTGGACGTGGAGCACTTCATGGACGTGAACCAGAACGGGATCTTCGATCAGGGGGTGGACGTCCCCTTTGCAGGCCGCGACTTCGACCCCGTGAATGGTCCGTGGGACGTGGACAACGATGGCGACGGCTCGCCGGATAGCATCTGGGTAGACGTGGGCCTGGGCGTGATGCGCGACCGCAACGGCCGCCTGTACAAGCCGCTGGCGGCCATCCTCTGCCTCGACCTGGACGGCCGGCTGAACCTCAACGCGCACGGGAATGCCAACCAGTACCTGCCCGATCCTGCCGCCGGGCCGCCCACCCCGCTGCCCACCAGCGCTCGGTACATCACGGGCAAGCCGCCGCGGCAGGTGCCCGCCTACGCGGGGGGCATGTTCAGCAATCCGAACGTCCGCCTCCCCTTCGGCCTGGGCTCTGGCCCGGCCGACGTGAACCTGGCGGCCCTGCTGACGCCCCCCTACATCGACGGCGCCACGGGGCGCGTGGTGAACGAGTACCAGCAGTTGCTCGAGGGGCGGCCGGCGGTGGCGGGACTTTATCCAACGCCGCTGGCCGGCCGGTGGGGAGAGGCGCACCTGCTGGCCCTGGGCCGCCAGCCCCGCGCCGGCCTCACCAGCACCGCTAGTCCCATCTCGCCTGGCCCCGATGGCCAGTTCGGCACCAGCGACGACCTCTACACGGGAGACGACAACCGGCCCGTGCCCATGGTGCGGTTTCTCGCGGGCGGCAGCCCCGAGCAGTTCGAGGGCAACCTGTACGAAGAGGGCTTCTTTCCCCTCTTGCCGTTGGGCGTCAAGGGTACGCCGGGAGACATTGGCGGCACCGGCTCCATTGCGCTCGATCTGCGCGGCCAGCCTTACTGGGAAGACGCCGATTACTACGGCACGCCCGTCAATCCCAATCCCGGCACACTGCAACACGCCATTGACGATCCCTATGAAATCGACCTCACGCTTGCCAGGGCAGCCCGCCCCGATTACGGGCCGGACGGCGTGCCGAACACGGGGGACGAGGCGCCGGGCGCCACGGTAGCGGCAGACAGCCCCTTCACACCTGCGGAGCTGGAGTACCTGCTGCGCCGCGGAGATCGAGACAGCCGCTCGCTCCCTGCGCGGATCGAGGATCTGGCACCCACGCTGGTGGCGGACCCGCTTCGCCGGGGCCTGGTCACCACGGAGAGCTGGGACCTGCCCTGCCCGGCCATTCTGCCCACACCCGAGCTGCGCAAATTAATGCTCGACAAGGACATCGGCATCCCGCCCGTGAACCTGCACATCACGGATCTGGTCCGCGCGCGGCTGATTGCCAATGGGTTTTCGGGTGACATCAACGCAGAGCTGGCAAAGCTGCTTTCGCCCGAGCTGGTCATGGGCCTGCGGATGAACCTGAACCGACCGTTTGGCAATGGGATCGACGACAATGGCAACGGCGTGGTGGACGAGCCGATAGAGAACCTGTTGCAGCATCCCGCAACGGGCCAGGGACAGCCGGGCCAGCCGCTGTGGCAGAACGGCCCCTATGGCCCCATTGCCTTTGACGCCAACAACGACGGCCTGCTCGATGCCAACGACCTGCTGGCACGCCATCTGTACGCCCGCCATCTCTTCGTACTGCTGATGACGCTCAAGGACTCGGACTACGAGTTGCCCGTGATGGACGACGACGACACTCTAAGCGGCAGGCCCGAGGCACGGGGGGAGCTGTCCGCACGGCGGATTGCGCAGTGGTGCGTGAACGTGGTGGATTTCATGGACCGCGACTCGATCATGACCCCGTTCGAGTACGATGTGAACCCGTTCAACGGCTGGACGGTGGACGGCGTGGTGGGAGTGAATCCCGCCGGCCCGGACGGCATCTTTGGCACGCAGGACGACGATCCGAACTTCACCGACGACAGTACGCTTGCCAACCCCGACCGCCGCCTGGTGTGGGGCCTGGAGTATCCGGAACTGCTGCTTACCGAGACCATGGCCTGGCACGACCGGCATGTACGCGACCTGAGGTTCATCGAGTCGGCCAACGGACAGAACAATCAGTTGCGCGACGAGGGAGATGACGATCTCGACCAGTACCGGGTGCCCGAGGGCGTGGCCCTGTTCGAGCTTTACTGCACGCGCAACCCGAACAATCCGGCGCTGGTGGGAGACCTTTACCTGCCGGACGGGCGGCTGGATCTGGGCCGCACGGCCCCGGACGGACGGCCGGTGTGGCGGCTGGCCATCAGCCGCAGCCGCTACAGCGACCCGCAAAACTACCCGCAAAACGACGTGGCGCGGCGCTGCCAGCAAGCGCCGGACATTGTCTCGCTGCAACCGGACCACTTCAGCCTGCTTCCCACGCTCGGACCGCAGGCCCAGCGCGAACCGGTCGAGCTGGAGCGGTTTGTTTGGTTCGCTCCTGTGGCGCCGCAAGGCTCGCCCGAGGATGGCCGCACCTATTACAACCGCAGCGGGCCGGTGACGTTGGGCCCCGGCGAGTACTGTGTGATCGGCCCGCGGCCGGCGATGCAGATCGGCTGGTCGGATCAGAACCAGGGAGAGCCGCCACCGCAACAGGTGCGCCTCAATCCCATGAACGTCACGAACAATTCCCCCACCGTGCCATACAGCTATCCCACGATTGGGACGGACATCAAGCCGCCGATCACCATTGTGGCTGCAGCAGATCTTCCTGCTGGACAGCAGGCCAACTATGACGCCAACTTCCAGCAGGTGGGCGTGAGCGTATCCGAGCCGCTGCCAGGGTCGTATTACCCCGTGCCGCCCGGCAGTCTGCTCCAGGCGCCCGGGACATTGCGCGCGGATTGCTTCTTTGACGTCGATCCGCTGACGAACCAGGTGTCTCCCGCCTCCAACCCGGGCGCGCCCGTGCTGGACAAGCCTTTCGACTCGATGGCCAACACGCCCTTCCGTGAATTGCGGGACAATGGCTTTGCCGGGACGGGTACGGTGCTCCAGTACCGAACCGTGTTCTTGCAGCGCCTGGCCGATCCGACCCTGCCCTGGAACCCCGAGCCGTTCAACTGGGACCGTTCTCCGAACGTCAATTACAACCCGAACCTGCCGGTGAACCCCTACCTGACCATCGACTGGATGCCCATCGATCTCACCGTGTTCAACGGAGACGATCGGCGTCCGGCCACGATGCTTCCACAATGGGATCCGGACGATGAGGCCCAGGAGCAGAACCGGCGGGAAGATCACAAAAACCCCATCCGCTTTGCCACACGCCAGCGCGGCTTCCCGCGCACGCCCGCGGCGGGCAGCACCTACAACATCTGGCAGCAGCCGATGTTGCATGCCCTGGCAAGGAGTACGGATCGCGACGAGCCGCCTACGGATCCCACCGAGCCTCCTTGGCCGACGGATCCCACCGAGCCTCCTCGGCTGACCGACGAGGACGAGGTGGACCAGGACGACTTCACCAACCCCACGCAGGGCACGTGGAACTTCGGGCACAACCTGGCACAGACACTCGGGTACCTCAACCGTCCGTTTCAGGAGCTGACTGCCGCGCAGGCCCCCAACGAACGCTGGTACACGCAGGCCTACGTCAACAACCCGGCCCACCAGCCGCTCTATCCGAACGGCTATGACCCCAACTACCTGGGAGATCCCGTGCGGCCCTTCCCGTGGCTCGCATGGAACAACCGCCCGTTCCTGAGCCCCATGGAGCTGCTGCTGGTGCCCACCAGCGCCCCCGCGCGGTTGCAACACGAGCTGGGTACGCGCATCGAGAAGTTCTCGGACCATTACGCCGACATGCAGCCTAACGGCGCGGGCGGTCCGCCGTTCTCTCACCTGTTGAACTTTTTCCATTCGGCCAACACCAACGCCCCACACGCAGGTAATTTCTCAGGTAATTTCTATCGGCTGCTGGAATACGTGCACGTCCCCTCGCGCTTCAGCGGGTGCGAAGTGCTGCTCAACCCCGCCCTGTTGCAGGGCACGGCGGCGGGGCCGCACGAGTTCCATCCGCCGTACAACCGCATCTCGCGCTACCGCGAGCCGGGCAAGATCAACCTCAATACGGTGCCGGACGTCGATGACAAAATCTGGCGGGCCGTGATGAACATGCGGCAGGACTACAGCAACGACCCTGAGTGGTCCGGCCCACAGTTCTGGTTGAGTGTGGCCAGCTCTCGCCTGGGTGACCCGTACGGTCGCAACCCGGGGCCTGCACGGCTGGGCAACCCGTTCCGCTCGTTCGGCAATACGTACCAAGTGCCATTCGATCCCTCCTTGCCACTACTCCAATTGCAAAAAGGCCTTGTGGACGGCACGTTCATGAGGGCCCATCCCGCGGACGCCACGCGCCCGCTGTTCGCAGCGGACAGCATTCTTGCTGTGCCACCTGCCGACGACCCCTACCCGCTGGCGGCCCGGCAGTACGACTACAACAATACCAACCGCAATCCCAACTTCCGATACGAGGCGTACTTCAAGCTGGGCAACGTGCTGACGACCCGCTCGAACGTGTACGCCATCTGGATCACGGTGGGATTCTTCGAGGTCGAGCGGGTGCCGATCACCGATCCCACGAACACGCCGCCGGATGTGCCGCATTATCCCGACGGCTTCCGCATCGTGCGCGAGCTGGGCAGCGACACGGGAGAGGTCAGGCGGCACCGCGGGTTCTTTATCTTCGACCGCTCCATACCGGTGGGCTTCCAGCGGGGCGAAGACCTGAACATCCAGCGTGCGGTGCTGGTGGAGCGGATTCTGGAGTAGCCATGAGAACGGCAAGGGTCCAGAGTGGAACGGTTTGCAGGCGCGGCTTCACGCTGGTGGAGGTGCTGCTGGCCACCGCCCTGACGCTGATCATGATGGCGGCGGTGGTCACGCTGTTCGGCTATGTGGGCGGCCGCGTGGCGGACAGCCGTGCGCTGCTGGAAGCGGCGGAGCGGCTGCGTGCTGTACGGCACCGCTTGCAGGAGGACCTGGCCGGAGTCACCGCTCCCATGCGTCCGCCGTTGCGCCCGGAGGAGAACAAGGGCTACTTCGAGTATGTCGAGGGCGTGGTGGTGGAGCCGTTCCAGAACGCCAATTTGCAAAGCCCCACGTCCCTGGTGTCTGCCCCGCAGGTGGCGGTCAATACCGTGCGGGCCACGCCGCTGCCGGACAATTCTGTCGGCGACTTTGACGATATTTTGATGTTCACCACGCGGAGCCAGGGAAAGCCGTTCATCGGCCGCTTTGCCGTGCCGCCGCTGCCGAATTTCACGCTGCCGCAGCCTCAGCCTCCCAACTGGCAGCCGCCCTTCAATTTTGTCACCATCCAGTCCCAGGTGGCAGAGGTGGCCTGGTTCGTACGGCACAACACGCTCTACCGCCGCGTGCTGCTGGTGGTGCCTGCCGCAGAAATACCGCCCGAGATGCTCCAGCAGGGCGGCTACTATGCGCTGTACGACATCTCAGCACGGCAAGAGGGCGGCAATCTGGATCGCACACCCGGCGGGCCGTATCCGGTGCGCATCGTGGCCAACTCGCTGGGAGATCTCACCAAGCGAGAGAACCGCTACGCGCATCAGCCCTATGCCTACCCCCACGATGTGCGCTTCTGGGGCCGCCTGGGCCTGCCCACCCTGGCCGAGTGCAGCGCCTTCGACGTCAATGCGTCTCCCATGGGGCTGTGGCCCTTTCCGCTCATCGCACCGCCGACCCCTGCTAGCGGCAGTCCGCCAAGCTGGCCCAACCTGCCGGGAAATGCCTCCACTGTGCAATCCAATCTGTACGGCGATCCCTTCAGCCAGTTGATCGTGCCGGGCGGACTGGCCATAACCAACGACCCCACCTATATGCCGCCAGGCATCACCACTAACAGGCAGGTGGTGGACCTGGCGAATACCATCAACAATGCCGGCACGCCCTGGCAGAAGCCGCTCGACCTGTGGGTGGACCAGCCGCCCTGGCAGGAGTTTATCGATCCGGGCGTCACGCCGCCTGTACCCAGCAGGCTGTTGCAGACCAACCGCCGCTATGGCTTCTACGCGCTGCGCGTGGCGGAGGATGCGATCCTCACCAACGTGCTGTCTTTCGACGTCAAGGCGTACGACCCCCAGGCCGTGGTGCTGACAGACGCCCAGGGGCAGGGCGTGTACCAGCCGGGCGATCCGGGGTACCTGCAAGTGTTTCAGCAGTGGATCAACTTGCCGCCGGCCCAGCGTTCCGCGCGGGTGGTGGGCATGGGCGCCTACGTGGATCTGAACTACCTGAACGATACGAATGGCGTGCAGCCGGGTACGGTTCCCTTCTCGCATTTCTCCGGGCCGGGCGATCCGCGCAGCGGCCTGAGCATGGTGTACGACACATGGAGCGACCACTACGAGCGAGACGGGTTCAATCAAGGGGAGGGGCCTTTTGCGAACAATCTGATCGATGAGGGAACCGACGGCGTGGATAACGACAATCTAAACGGCGTAGACGATGCCAACGAGCGCGAGGCCCCCCCGCCCTATGCCGTGCCACTGCGGGGGATTCAGGTGAAGATACGCGTGTACGAGCCCTCATCGCGGCAGATCCGCGAGGTAACCGTGGTGCAGGAGTTCCTGCCGGAATAGGTTCGCGGGCGGGCGGCGGTGTGGAGCGCGGGGGGCGGAGCTGGAGGAACATGGGAGTTCGAGCCACACCTCGCCACGTTCCGAGCGGGCCGCGGGCCGGCTGGCGGCGGGCGCGTGGCACGCCGTGTTGGGAGCCGGCCGCCGCCGCTGGTGGCGTGCGTTGACCATGGCGTCGGCCGCGCTATAATGCGGGCACGTTGGATTCGTCGCATACCGGCACGCCGGGTTCAGCGAACCGCGGCCGCCGGCGTAGCTGCTGTTGGAGACATTGCATGGCAGGCGCCGCTCTGGAATTCACCGATGCCAATTTCGAGGCCGACGTGCTGGCCTCTTCCACCCCCGTGCTGGTGGACTTCTGGGCTCCCTGGTGCGGGCCGTGCCGTGCCATCGCACCGCTGGTCGAGGAACTGGCCCGCGAGTATCAGGGCACGGTCAAGGTGGGTAAGCTGAATGTGGACGAAAGCCCCGCTACCGCCCAGAAGTACGGCGTGATGAGCATCCCCACGTTCATTGTTTTCAAGGGCGGGCAAGAGGTCGACCGCCGCGTTGGGGCCGACGCCAGATCGCTGCGCGCCATGCTCGAGGCGGCGAAGTAGCCGCAACGTGGGAGCGCACCTGTGCGCTGCGCCGGCGGGCTTGCGGTTTTGATCTGGGCGGCCTGCCTCTCACTTGCCCTGGCAGGCAACTGGCCGCAGTGGCGCGGGCCTGAGGGCACAGGCACGAGCCGGGAGCAGGGGCTGCCGCTCGTCTGGAACGAAAGCCGCAACCTGCTCTGGAAGGTGCCCATCCCCGAGTGGGGCAACAGCACGCCCGCTGTCTGGCAAGACGCGGTGTTTCTTACCGCACAGCAGGGACGCCAGCTCCTGCTGTTGCGCTACAGCAAGCAGGACGGCAGCCTGGTCTGGCAACAGCGGGTGGGCACAGGTGAGGTGCCGCGCGGCAAGCCCCGCCGCGGCGCGCAGACCTTTCACGAGCTGCACAACCTGGCCAGCCCCTCGCCCGCGACCGATGGCGAGCGGGTGATTGTGCACTTTGGCAATGGCGAGCTGGCCGCGTACGACATGCAAGGGGCGGAACTCTGGCGGCACAACCTCCAGCAGGAGCACGGCCCCTTTACCATCTGGTGGGGACATGCCGCCAGCCCCGTGATTGTCGGCAACGTCGTGATCGTGGCGGTCATGCAGGACTCGCTGGCGGACCTGCCCGAGCATGCCCAGCACCAAGCCGTCAGCTACCTGGTAGCGTACGACAAACGCACCGGCCGCCAGAAGTGGAAAACGCTGCGCATGACCGCCGCACAAGCTGAAGAATGCGACGCCTACACCACCCCCCTGCTGTGCCGCGGCGCCGACCGCTGGGAATTGGTGGTGATGGGGGCCAACCAGCTCGATGCCTACGACCCCGCCACCGGAGAGCAGCTCTGGTACCTCCCCGGCCTGCGCGGCGGACGCACCGTGTGCGGCCCCACCTTCGCAGACGGCATGATCTACGCCACCCGCGGCATGCGCGGTGACTTGTTCGGCGTGCCGCTGGGTAGCGAACAGAAGGGCGAACGCTCGCCGCGCGAGATCGCCTGGAGCCAGTCTGATGCCACGCCAGACAGTTGCTCGCCCGTGGTGTGGGGAGACCTGATCTTCACCATTACCGATCAGGGCGTGGCCAAGTGCTACGATCGCCACAGCGGCCGCATGCGCTGGAAACAGCGGTTGGCCGGCGAGTTCAAGGCCTCTCCGCTGGCGGCCGAAGGCCGCGTGTACTTCCTCAGCACCACGGGCGACTGCTATGTGGTGGCGGCAGACGACAAGTATCGCCTGCTGGCCAAGAGCCAGCTCGACGATACGTTTGTGGCCTCGCTTGCCGCCAGCGACGGCCTGCTGCTGGCCCGCGGACGCAAGCACTTGTATTGCCTGGGCAAGAGGTGAGGCGTGACAGCGGGGCCTACTCCAGCAGCAAGCTGTACACAAGCGAGTTCGAGCAGACGTGCAGGGCGGGTGCTGGCATGGCGTGGGCCAGGCGTCCGGCGCGCATGAACCGACCTGCCGCAGCATACCCGCCCCAGGGCGTGGGAAAAAACTCGCTTGCACAAGGAAAACAGTGTAAGATCCGCCGCAGTGCCGCGTATTACCAGGTGCAGGCGAGTTTGTCTCTGGACTCAGGAGCTGGCAGGCATGCAGAACACATCGAGCGAAGATGCGGCTGTGTCGGGATTCGACCCCTACGCCGAGTGGCTGGGCATCCCCCCCCCATAGGCGGCCGCCCACCTGGTATGATCTGCTCGGCCTGCCAGCCTTTGAGTCAGACATCGAGCGGATCCAGCAGCAGGCCCAAGAGCGGTATGCAGCCGTGCACCGCTACCAGGCCAGCCGCCACAGCGAACACGCCGTGAGGCTGCTGGCAGAGATCGCGCAGGCGCGCGATGGACTCTGCGATCCAAAACGTAAGGCCGGTTACGATGCCGCGCTGCGCGGCGCTGCCACGCATGCTGGCCTCGAGGCGCTCACTGAAACGGTGTCAGACGCACCGCCCAAGTCGGCAGAAGCGGGCCCTCATCCGAGCGTGAGTCTGGATCCGATCCATTCGGTCCCGCCCAGACCAATTCCGCTACGTGCTGCCTCCACTCCCCAGCGGCCCGAGTCGGAGCGTCAACCTCGCTCGCGCGCGGCAAGTGCCAAAAGCAAAGCCGCTGCACCTCAGTGGGCACTGCTGGTGGCTGGTGGGGCAGTGCTGCTGATTGTGGGCCTTGGCCTCGGCATGCTGCTGTCGAGCGGCGGGCCGCGCGTTGCCAACCTGGCGCCTGAAGCACTTGTAGTGGGCAGCAAGGCTAACTCCCCCCCCTCATCGCCTGCCCAAACTGCCACGCAGAGCACCAGCACGACTGGCAGCCCATCACCTGGCAGCGAGATGACCTCTAGCGGGCGCAATCCCCCGCCGGCAACGGCGGGGGCGGCTGACGGACCGGCACAGCCCGGCGAAGTAGGAGCACTACCGTCGCAGGCGTCCGATGCCAGTGGCGCCACAGCAACTGGTGATGCAAAACGCGGCGCCGCTGCTATCTCGCAGCCTCCGGCACTAGGGAGCACAGACGTGCCATCGACCCCACCTGGCGCAACGCCAGCCGGTGGCAGCCTCCCAGACGAGGGCACTGACGCCGAAGGCGGTTCGGCCAGCGAGATCACCTCCCCTGACGCAGCCGCAGGCAATAGCGCTGCCAATGTGCCCCAAGACACGGGCCGCTCCGGTGCCAATCCGTCACGGCGTGCAGGTGCAAAGCAGCCCCAGGCGGGCGCTAGCGCGGGCGAAGAGACCATGCCACAGCCACTCGATGCCCCCCAGCCGGACTCTGCCGCCCCGCAGAGTTCTTTTGCCACGCGAGAAGAGCTGGACCGAGCCGTGGCGGCCTGCGGCTCGGACGTCGAGCGCATCGACCTCTGTAGTCGAGTGGCAAGCGATCCGCTGGCTGTGCCCGAGGTCGTCGCCCGGGCCCAGGAGCTGCTCCAGCAACTTCAGCCCGCCGTGGAGGCCGACCGCTTGGCCAGCGAGGCGTGCGAGCTGCTCGCCGCACACCAGGCCGACGCTGCCCGCAAGAAGCTCAAAGAGGCCAACAAGCTGGCCCCCGAGCGCCCGCGGGCCATCTTCTTGCTGGGCCTCATCGAGGCGCTGGAGTTCCGCGATACGGCCGAGGCCCAGCGGGCCTTCAAAGAAGCGCTCAAGCGGGCGCCCAAGAACGCTGCGACGATGAACAACCTGGCCATCATCGAGCTGCGGCTGGGCCATGTGGCCGTGGCCATCAATTATTTCAAGGGCGCCCTGGCCGAGGCCCCGGGCATGAGTCAGGCCGTCAACAACCTGCGGCGGCTGGCCATGTATGCCAACCGGGGACGTTTCAAGCTGAAGAAACGCGAACTCGAACAGCTCAATGCATTCTGTCAGCAACAGGGCGGCCGCGATTTTGATGGTAGTGCAGGCTGGCTGTATGTCGATACCAGCGCCGCCGGAGGCGAGCCCACCGGGCTGCGTGTGGCCATGAACACCGAGTGGCAGGCGTGGTCGGCCCATGCCTGTCTGGGGTGCGGCGGTCTGGGTGCCATCGATTGCCCGGTGCGTGGCTGCTCTGAGGGTAAGGTGCGTGCGCGCCAGGCCGTTGGCGCCGCGGGTTTCACCCCCCAGGGCGGCTCGGTAGACAGGCGCGTACCTTGCGACTACTGCAACGGCACCGGCAAGGTGAGTTGTCCCTGGTGCAACGGCGACGGCCAGGAGTAGGGCGACGGCGACGAGCGAGCCGAGAGCGATGTGCACCTCCGTATGGCTTGGCGGTGAGGATTCGTTCCGCGGCGCGCGGCAGGCGCTTGCCGCCACAGCTCCGAGTGGCGTGGAGGTTGAGGGACCGAACTCGATCCCTCGTACGCTGCGAATGACCACACCTCCCAGTGGCTTGGGTGAGGGGTTGCACGGCCGCCGCATGCTGCCGCATGGCCACACTCTGGCGTGCTGAAGGGCGGGGTCCGCGTGCCGTGCTGCTTGACCCGCCGCTGGCGGCGGGATAGGCTGGATAAAGTCCCGTTGGCCATTGGGTTTATGTTCGCCGAGGCGGCTGCGCCGGCTGGGGTGCATCGTCCAGCCAGGATTGGCGTGCGGGGGCAGCGAGGCGAATGGCTGCCGGCATACTGCCGTGGTCGGCAGGGCTACTGATCCAGAAGGTGCGTTCCAGCCTAGGATTGCCTTTATGATCTCCCGTAATTTGCAGGCTGCATCCTGGAAGGCCCTCTGCCGTAGAGCTGGGGCGGCGGGCTTCGCTCTGTTGACGGCGTGGTGCCTCTCTGCGTGCCTGTGCTGGGGGCAGGCCGCCCCCGGCGGCAGCAAGGAGATGCGAGAATACAAGGCGGCGGATGGCAGCAAGGTGAAGATCCCAAAGCAGCCGCGGCTGAAGCGCTTCCGCGTGCAAGAGATCTTGCGGTCCGGCAAGGTGCCTGCCGCGGACGAGGCGGCGTTTGAAGAGTACTTCATGTACGTCATCGCCGCGTTCACATTCGAGAGCAACCGCGCGCGCTTGACGGAGCTGCGAGACCAGCTCAAGCGGTATTACCTGCAAGAGGTGGGCAAGGATGCCAGTGGCGCGGAACTGCATGCACGCTTGACGCAACTGATGCTCACGCAGTTTCTTGCGCTGGCACGCGACGAGGAATATGCCGCGCCCGTCCGCTACAATGCCATTCTGGTGGTGGGAGATCTCAACCTGCGGGAAGGCTCGCCTCCTCAGCGGGAGGACTATGTGCCGCTTCCTCAGGCGCTACAGCCGTTAATGGAAATCGCGACGCAAGGGCAGCATCCCTACTACCTGCGCGTGGGGGCCTTGGTGGGCATCGAGCGCCATCTGCGCAGCCGCGACGGCATTGCGGCCGAAGCTCGCAGGGATCTAGTGCAGAATCTGACCACCATGCTCCAGGATGCCAGCGGCGGCTCTGCCGGCAGCATCTGGCTGCGCCGCCGGGCCGCACGGTGCCTGTCTTTGTTGGCGATGAAGCATCCAGAGGCGATGGGCCCGAGCGTGGGCGCCGTGCTTGGCGATGTTGTGTCGGATGACAAGGCCGACCTGGCCCTCCGTTGCGATGCCGCCTATGCGCTGGGTGCGCTGCAAGATCGGGCCATCCCGGCTGATACCGTGCACAAGTCCCTACAGGGCATCGGCGGGCTGGCCGTCAAGGTCATTGCAGATGCCTCGCGGCAGACGCATGCCAGCGTCCCCTCGGCGGGAGACGTGCCGGGTGGGGATTCCCAGGGGCCGTCGGGCCAGCAGGCCGCGGCGGCTGAGGGGGGGGCGGCCGCTGCTAGCAAGGACGCACCCGCGCAAGAAGGTCAGGATCCGGCGGATGCGCAGGATGCGGACGGCGCGGGCGGCGAGCAGGCCGACAAGGAGGAACAGCCCAACGAGAGCGACGACCCGTTTGCTCCCGATGCCGAGGGGGGCGATCCGAAAAAGCCCGCCAAGAAAGCTGCTTCGGGCCGCTCCTCGGCCAGCGATGAGGATGCCACCACGGTAGAGGTGCGCAAGGTTGTCAGCCGAACGCTCAGCTACCGCCTTGGCCAACTGCGGCTTGCCATCGAGGGGGTGCCCACAACCGACGGCACTGCGGTGGCACGGGGCCTCGCCGCTGTGGCTGCCGCGCAGGCAAAGCAGGCTGCAACACAACTCGCAGCCAAGCTCAAGGAGACCGAGGAGTTCGCGGCCAAGAGTGCCCGGCTCTCTCAGGAAGAGTTATTGCAGCAGCTCGCCGCAAAAAGCCGCGAACTGGAGCAGTGGCTCAAGGGGAATGCCGCCGGTCAGCCCGCCGCAGCCGCCGGCGCCATCGCGCCCCCCAAGAACGCTCCCGCAACGGCCGCCAGGTGATCTGCCCGGCGTTGCACAAGCTGGACGCGAACCTCGGCACAGCCGAATTCTCTCTCGTTCCCAGGCTCCTGTCCGCAAACGCGCTGTCTGCGAGGCTCCACGTCGCAGATGCCCGCGCGACCAGGGAAACCTGGCCGGCCTGGTGACTGAACACGGCTTCCGGAGTGTCATGCCCTCGGGCCCATCAAAACCTGGATACGCTGCGCCTGAGCATCTCGTGTTGCAAGCTCGCTCCTCCTTGGGCCATGCAGCCACGCCGCCACGCCCCCGCAGGCCAAACTGGCATTGCATCCAGGGCAAGATGCAGGCATGCTTTGCTCGCGGGTAGACAGGGGGGCAAGGCGGTAGGGCGTCGGGCATGCAAGAGTGCTCACTGGGCAGCCGGGCACGTACCTTTTGCGGGGTCGTTCTATGCCTGGGGTTGGGCTGCGGCTGCCATACGCCCTGGCAGGTGGGGGGGTTACTTGCACACCTGCCCGAGCAAGGCCTGCGCGGCGAGCTGGCATCGCCACATACGCAGCACGAGAAACTGCCTGCGCAGGCTTCGCCGCACACGGGGGATCAGCCACCGGTTGCACAGCGTGGCACGGCCGCTGCGGTAGCGGCGCCTGAGCCGGTACGCCTGACTGCGGCCGAGATTGCCTCTCTGGCAGATGATGGCTGGCTAAAGCTTGAACCGAGCCCGGACCAACCGAACCAGCCGCGGTGGAGGCACGCAGGCGTGGAGGCGCTGGCCCTGCTGTCCTTCGAATTGGGCGAGCTGCGTCCGCATCTCAAAGCAGGCGGAGCTGCTGCTGCGAACGCTGCCATTGTGCTAGCAAGGCGGGGCGACGATAGTGGGCTGGCCGTCCTCGAGCAGGCCATTCGAGACCGAGCACTCAAGCCCAATCTCCGCTGTGCGGCGGCCGAAGCGCTGGGTCGGCTGCAAAGCCCAGCGGCGAGGTCGGTGTTGCGGCAATTGGGCGGGGAACAGGCGGCCTGGCAGCTTCAGGGCGGCTATCTTGCCGACTTGCACGCTGAACTGCTGCGCGGCATTCGCGCTCGCTTGGAACCTGCGGATCGCCCCCTGGTCGAGGCGGCGCTGGCATCGCAGGCATCTGTCGTGCTGGTCGAGGCCTTGCGTGCCGTGGCGGCCGGCGGCTGGGACGATCTTGGCCAGAGCGCGGCTGGGCTGCGGCTGCATCCTGACGCTGCGGTGCGGGCCGAGGCGCTGCGGAGCCTGGCCCTGCTCCAACATCCGCAGGCCGCTGGGTTCTGTGTCACGGGCATGAGCGACCAGGCCCTTGCAGTGCGGCTGGCGGCGGCGGAGGCGCTGGCCAGTTGTCCCGGCAGCGAGGCAGAAAACGCCCTGCTCGAGGCGTTGGCGCGGCAGGAAGAGCAAGTGCGAGCGGCGGCCGTGCGTGCGCTCGGCATGCGAGGCGCGTTCGCGGCAGTGAGGCGCGCGGTGGACGATCGGTCCTGGCGCGTGCGCCGCGCAGCAGCAGCCGCGCTGGCCAAAGATGCCACGGCCGAAGGAGCGGCGGTGCTCAGGCGGCTGCTTGGCGATCGCAGTCCCGACGTGCAGCTTGCCGCGGTAATGTCCCTCGGCGAGCTGCCACCAACTCTGGCGGGCGAAATACTGCTCGAGGCTCTGGCGCACCCAGTGTATCGTACCCGCGCGGCCGCACGCGACCAGCTTGCACGCTTCTGGCCGGATGCAGCCGGATTCGCGCCCGAGGCCCCTCTCTCTCATCGCCGCGCCATGATGGCCGAATTGCGTGAGCACTGGCTGTCGCCACGGGAGGGAGCGTCGGGCACTCCCTCCCCGGGGGACGCAGCCGCACTGACGACTCGCCATCCTGGCGCGCTCGGGCAGGACGAGGAACACCTCAGCCATGGCCCGACAACCGACGCAGTCGCCACGCAGCGAGCCGAGCTGTCCGCCGTACGCCAGGCCCTGGCAGCGTTGCGTGAAGGGCAGACGCACGCCGCCGTGCCGGCCCTGGAGGCATTCGGAGCCGGGCTGCCGGAGTTGCTGGCGGCCGTCGCGCAGGCTGGCGAGCCGTTGCCCGAGGCCATCTGGCATGATGTGCTGCCGCGGTTGGCCCAGGAATATGTGTGGCTGGATGTGGTGGCGGGCGGGCCCGATGCCGCCCGGCGCCAGGCGGCCGCCAAGCTGGCGCAGCAGGCTGGCGAGGGAGAGCTGCCCTGGCTGGTGCTGGAACGCCTGGCGATGCTTGGTACACGAGAAGCTGATGCCACGGTGTTGCGATCGCTGCTGCAAGCTGTAAGCACAGACGGCCGGCCTGCGGCGCTGGCCCTGGCTCGTGCCAGCCTGGGACATCCCGTCCCCGAGATCCGCCGCATGGCGTGCGAGCAGCTCCGTCGTTTCCCGGCACGCGAACATGTGCCGGCTCTGATGGCCGCCCTGGAAGATCCGCACGCCACCGTGGCCGCGGCGGCGGCGCAGGCGCTGGGCGAGCAGCCGCAGCCGATCGACACGGCTCCCCTGGAAAAGCTGCTGGCCGCCCCGGACCGCTATCTCCGCCTGGCCGCCGCGGTGAGCCTGGTGCGCCTGCATTCTGACGAAGGGATCGCGGCCCTGGAGCGGCTGGCACACGACCCGGACGTGGACGTGCGCCGCCTGGCCGCCACCGCCATGGGAGAACTGGGCTTGCCCGAGTTCGTGCCGACGTTGATCTCGCTGCTCAACGACGAGAGCCAGGTGCGGCATGCAGCGCTGGCGGCCCTGCCAAGAGCGGCGGGCCACGATCTGCCGGAGACCCAGCCGGGAGATCCCGAACATGGCCTCGACGCCGCCCTGCGCTGGCAGCGTCTGTGGCGGCGGTAATCGCCGCACGCAGACACTGTTCGGGTTCAAAACGTGGCGGCACCAGGCTGCCTGGGGAGGAGCGTATCCCACACCGTTCATGCCGGAAGCCGGTACAGGCATTTGGGGCGGGTGGCGCACCGCCGCGCAGCAATCAGGCCCCCCGAACCGCGCGGACTCGCAGGCCGCCATGCCCCCTTCTTCCTGCGGTGCGCCGTGCCACGGGCGGGCCAAGCCTGCCACTTGATCCCATGCCTGCAAGCTGGCACCCTGTACGCATATGGACCGCAATGACGCCTATGCCCTGATGTGCCAGTACACGCAAAGCGAGAGCCTGCGTCGCCACATGCTGGCCGTAGAGGCTGCCATGCGCGCCTACGCGCGCAAGTTCGGCGAGGACGAAGAGAAGTGGGGCATTGTGGGCCTGCTGCATGATTTCGATTATGAGCGCTGGCCCACTCCGCCTGATCATCCGCTACGTGGGGCAGAGATTCTTGCCCAGCTTGGCTGGCCCCATGATGTGATCTACGCCATCAAGTCCCATGCGGACTACCTGCCGGATTGCCCGCGCGTGTCTTTGCTGGACAAGGCCCTTTATGCCTGCGACGAGTTGGCCGGCTTCATCACGGCGGTGGCGATGGTGCGGCCGGAGCGGCTGGCGGGCATGCGGGCTGAGAGCGTGCGGAAGAAGATGAAGCAGAAGGGATTTGCGGCGAGCGTGAATCGGGAGGATATCATGCGGGGCGCCGCCGAGCTGGGCGTCGATCTGGACGAGCACATTCAGTTTGTGATCGATGCCATGCAGGGCATCGCTGCCGAGCTGGGCCTGGTGCGGTGAGCTGGCAGCGTGAAGCCGCTAGTCGACAAGTTCGAGCGTGCCCCAGAGAGTGGGGTTATCGAAATGAGGTAGCTCGCGTGGGGCGCACCAGGTGGTCAAGCCCAGCTCGTGGTCCTGGATCCAGTAGTGGAATCCTAGTTGGCGATGCTCCTGGGGGTCGAAGCCGGTCAGGGCCGCGGCGGCCACGAAGCACTCTAACAAATAGCCGTCGATGCGCCTCTCTGCCTTGACGGCCAGGGCTGATTGCGGTGCACGGGGTGCATCCTCACGGGCACGATTGATCCTGACCTGCAAGACCACGGGTTCATCGAGGCGGCGTCCCGCACCGGCGGGGAGGAACACGAACTCGTGGCAGAAGCGCGTGGCGCGATGCACGTCGTGCCTGTTGCGGGTATCGATCAACAGGTGGAAGCCGTCGCTTTCGTCAGGGTGGGTTTCTCGGCAGCGGGGGGGATGCCGCTTTCCGGAGACGCGGAGCGTGAAGCGCAGCCCTTCTTCGCTCCAGGCGGCACGGACGTCGGCGTAGCTGGGCTCGTCACCCAGTTCCGCTGGGGCGGGCAAGCGGTAGCACGCGTGGAGCGGACCGGCGGGCGGCCAGAGCGGCTTCAACTTGCGGCAGGGGGCGGCAAAGCGGAACAGGAAACGGGGAGAGATCATGGCGAGGGTTCAGGAAGCGCGAGCCGCCACCCGCACGTCTTCGAGAAACTCGCGGAGGAAGGCCTCGAAGGCGGGGCTGGCGGTCTGGTGGGGTTCGTTGAATCTCAGCTTGATGACCTGGAAGGCGCGGGCCTGCTTCACTTCGACAGAGGGTGCCAGATCGCTGACGCGGCCCAGGGAGATGCGTCCTGGCGGTGCGTAGAGCGAGAATTGCAGGTATTGCCAGCGCTTCGTGTGCAGAACCGCCCAGGGCCGAGTGCTGTCGGGCTGAGAGACCAGCACACGGTCTCGCTCGCTCCAGCGGAAGACGGCATCGGGGGCCACACGTTCGAGCGTTGCCACGAGGTTGGTAAGGGTGGTCTGCGGCCAGAGGACCTTCTTGCCGGGCGTAAAGCCCTTGGTGGAACAGTGCCAGGCCTTGCCCAGCTTCGTCCAGGGGGCGAACTTGGCCGGCTCTTCGGCTTGTTTGGCGAGGCGTGCTTGGAATGCCGCTGCCGCCTGCTCGATGAACTTCCAGAACGCTGGGCGGTCGATCTCGGCCAGGTTGTGCACCCGCAGCTCGATCTCCAGCCACTGGCCTGGACGAGACACAAGCTGGATGCGCGGCTGGCTTCCGTAAAGAGGGAGGTAGGGCGTTTCACTGGGTGAAGGCAGGTGCAACTCGTCGAGAAGCTGCTGCCGGTTGAAGGTCCGCGCAGGGACCCTGAAGCGGAGCGCCAGCAGCCATTCGTCTCCCGTAAGGGCATGAAAGAACCACGTGGATGCCTGCTGCGCGGCAATCTCCACGATCGACCGTGCGTTCCAGTTGGTGGGCGCGAATCCGCCTTGCTGCTGGATGCGATCCACAACAGCCCCCAGTGCTTGACCCTCCCACTTCACGGTCCTGCCGTTGTGTGCCACACGCTGCTGGGTGTGCCACGCGCGGCCGTCCACCTCCCACGGTTGGGGAACAGGCTCGCAGATCTCGAGTTGGGCAGCGGCTGTGTCCGCCAGCGGGTCAGCCTTGCCAGAGCGGCGCGCTGCGGGCGGCGCGGGCACGGCGGCAGCCCCAGGAGCATCGCGCCCAGATGTCCTGCTGTGAGCAACACCGGCTCCAGGACGGCCGGTCCCAGATGCGGCGCTCCCAGATGCGGCAGAAGCTGGCGTGGCGCGCGTGCGTTCGCAGCGCGGCCCGGCCTCCAGCACGGGGCCGAGCAGCTCTCCCGTGTAGGAGCGTGCAAGGCCATTGGCCGCCTTGCGGCCGCTGGCCTTCCCCTTGCGCAAGAGCTGCTGTGCGTAGGAGGCGACATCCTCGGGCGTGCCGGCCGCCACGATCCGCCCTCCCGCAGCACCCGCCTCCGGGCCCAGGTCGATCACCCAGTCCGCCGTCTTGATCACGTCCAGATTGTGCTCGATCACCAACACCGTGTTTCCCAGCTCCACCAGCCGGTGCAGCACATCCAGCAAGCGTTCGAGGTCGGAGAAATGCAGTCCGGTGGTGGGCTCGTCCAGGACGTAGAGCGTGCGGCCCGTATCTGGGCGGGCCAGTTCAGCGGCCAGCTTGACCCGTTGCGCCTCGCCTCCCGAGAGCGTGTGAGCCGGCTGCCCCAGACGCAGGTACCCAAGGCCCACGTCCGCAAGCGTTTGCAGGATGCGATGGATGGCGGGCACGTTGGCAAACAGCTCGAGTGCCCGATCGACCGGCATCTCCAGCACATCGGAGATGGACTGCCCATGGAAGCGCACTTGCAATGTCTCCGCGGTGTAGCGGCGGCCCTGGCAGTCATCGCAGCGGACCCACACATCGGGCAAGAAGTGCATTTCGATCTTGAGCTGGCCATTCCCCTCGCATTTTTCACAGCGGCCGCCGGCCACATTGAAACTGAAGGTGCGGGGCGTGTACCCACGCAGCCGCGCATCGGGCAAGCGCGCGTAGAGTTGGCGGATCAGGTCGAAGGCGCCGGTATAGGTAGCCGGGTTCGAGGTAGGCGCGTTGCCCAGCGGCTGCTGGTCGACGCAGATCACCTTGTTGATGAGTTCCAGGCCTTCGATCCTATCGTGGGCGCCTGGAGTGGTGCTCGCGCGGTGGAGCCGATGGGCCAGCGCCTGGTAGAGGACATCGTTGACCAGCGAGCTTTTTCCACTGCCGCTCACACCGGTCACGACGGTGAATGTTCCCAGAGGGATGGCCGCGGAGACGTTTTGGAGATTATGGTGGCGGGCGCCGTGTACGGTGAGCCAGCCGCCGCCTGGCGGCACGTGGGCGGTGCTGTTCTCTCCCAGCGCGGAGGGCATGCGCCGCTGCGCCGGCACGGGGATCGCCATTCGGCCGGCGAGGTAGGGCCCGGTGGCGGAGCGGTCGTGGGCGGCAACTTCGGCCGGCGAGCCCTGGGCTACAATCTGCCCTCCGTGATCGCCGGCTCCCGGCCCGAAGTCGAGCAGGTGGTCGGCGGCAGCCACCACCTCGCGGTCGTGCTCCACAATCAACAGCGTATTGCCCAGGTCTCGCAGTTGCCGCAGGGCACGCAGCAGGCGTTGATTGTCTCTGGGATGCAGACCGATGGTAGGCTCGTCCAGCACATAGAGCACCCCCGTCAGCCCGCTGCCAACCTGGCTGGCGAGGCGGATCCGCTGGGCCTCTCCGCCAGAAAGCGTGGGCGTGGGTCGGGCCAGCGTCAGGTAGTCCAGGCCCACGTCCACGAGGAATTGCACACGGTTGAGCACTTCACGCACCAGGTCGCCTGCCACTTTGCGTTCGCCGCCGGTAAACCTCCACCGCTTCACGCATTTGAGCAGCTCGCCCAAGGGCAAGCAGCAGAGTTCATGGATCGTTCGGCCCTTGAGCCGCACGGCCGCCGCGTCGTCGCGGAGGCGGCTGCCCAGACACAGCGTACACTCCACCTCGCCCACCAGGCTCTCCAGCTTGTACCGGAAGGCGGGAGCCAGCCGCGCCGCCTCTTCCAGGGCTGGGTACAACCCCTTGTACTGAAAACGAAACAGCGGGATCCCATCGGCTGCCCCCGCGGGATAGACCGGAATCCACGCATCTCCCGTGCCATGCAATAACACGCGGCGGTGACGCGGCGCCAGGTTATCGTACGGCGCGTCCAGCGGAATGCCCGCGTAATCCGCCAGTGCCCGCAGCATCCCTAGAAACATGGGACTCTGAGTGGGGAAGAGCGCAACGGCCCCCTCCGCCAACGAAAGCTGGGGCGAGCGCAGCAGCGCGGCGGGGTTGGCCCCCTTCTGCACGCCCAGGCCCTGGCAGCCGGGGCACCAGCCCAGGCTGCTATTGAACGAGAAGTTGTGGGGTCCCAGAGGATCGAAGCTGCGGCCGCAGCGGTCGCAGGCCATGTGCAGGCTATGGGCAGCCACCTGCCATTGTTCTTCGGGACGGCGGGGATCGACCAGCGCCACGCGTAGCACGCCGCGTCCCAGCTCCAGGGCGTGTTCCACGCTGTCTGCCACGCGCTGCCGCGCGGCCTGCTCCAGGGTCAGCCGATCGACCACCACCTCGATCTGATACTGGCGGCGCCGTTCGAGTTGGGGTACGTTTTCCAGCTCGCGGGTACGGCCGTCGATGCGCACGCGGCGGTAGCCGGAGCTGCGTACTGTCTCCCAGACCGCCTGGGGTTCCTGGGCGGGGTCGAGTTCCAGCGGCGCCAGCAGGTAGAAGGGCTGGCTGGGAGGCAGCGCCATGATCTTGTCGATGATCTGGTCCGTGGTTTGGGTGCCCACGGGCTGCTCGCAGGTGGGACAATAGGGCTGTCCCAGGCGGGCATAAAGGATGCGGAGGTAGTCATAGATTTCGGTCACTGTACCCACGGTGGAGCGGGGAGTGTGCCCGAAATGTTTTTGTTCGATGGCGATGGCGGGGGAGAGTCCCTCGATGTGTTCGAGCAGCGGCTTCTGCATCTGCGCCACGAACTGCCGGGCGTAGGGACTGAGGCTTTCGACATACCGGCGTTGTCCCTCGGCGTAGATGGTGTCCATGGCCAGGGAAGTCTTGCCTGAGCCGCTCGGTCCGCAACAGACGGTGGTGCGGTGGCGAGGAATCTCCACGTTCACGTGCTTGAGGTTGTGTTGCTGTGCTCCCAGCACGCGGATGCAGCCATTGCTGCTGGCCACCTCGGGCGGCGGGGTGCGCGGTGGAGCCGGCCGCGGAGCCAGGCCGAGCAGCGGGGCGAGCGCCCGGCCCGTGTAGGAGCTGGGGCACCGGGCCAGCTCTTCCGGCGAGCCGGCGTCCACGATCCGCCCTCCCTCATCCCCCCCTTCTGGCCCCAGGTCTATAATCCAATCGGCGGTCTTGATCACGTCCAGATTGTGTTCCACCACCACCACGGTGTTGCCCGACTGGACAAATCCGTGCAGCACCTGCAGCAACAGGCGGATGTCGGCAAAGTGCAGCCCGGTGGTGGGTTCGTCCAGCACGTACAGGGTGCGTCCGGTACTCCGCTTCACCAATTCGCGCGCCAGCTTGATGCGCTGCGCCTCGCCGCCCGAAAGGGTGGGGGATGGCTGGCCGATCTTGATGTAATCCAGCCCCACGTCGTGCAAGGTTTGCAGCATGGCTCGGATCCGCGGCACGTTCTCGAAGTGTGCCAGCGCCTGCTGCACATCCATCTCCAGCACGTCCGCAATCGACTTCTCCTTGAACTTCACCTCCAGCGTCTCGCGATGGAAGCGGCGGCCCTCGCAGACCTCGCATGTCACCCACACGTCGGCCAGAAAGTCCATTTCCAGCCGGCGCGAGCCATTCCCCTCACAGGCCTCGCACCGGCCCCCCGGCACGTTGAAGCTGAAGCGTCCCTCTCGGTATCCCCGCTGGCGCGCCTCAGGGAGCTGTGCATACAGCCGCCGAATCTCGTCAAACACCTTCACGTACGTGCCTGGGTTCGACCGAGGCGTACGGCCAATCGGCGACTGGTCGATGGCAATCAGCTTGTCCAGATGCTCCAGCCCCTCAATGCCATCATGATCTCCCGGCGTGCCATTGCCCCCGTTCAGGTCCCGGTTCAAGGCCTCCAGCAGGATGCCGTTCACCAGCGAACTCTTTCCCGATCCCGACACGCCCGTGACACACACGAACAGGCCCAGCGGGATCTCCACCTGAACGTCCTTGAGGTTGTTATGCCGGGCGCCGCGTACCTTGAGCCAGGCCTGGCCCGGCTGCCGCCGCTGCCCCGGCACCTCGATGCGTTCCTTGCCAGCGAGGAACCGCCCTGTCAGGCTCTTGGGATTGCCGGCCAACTCGTCGACCGTGCCGCAGGCCACCACCTCGCCGCCGCGAATCCCCGGACCAGGCCCGAAATCGACCACCAGGTCCGCCGCCCGCATCGTCTCCTCGTCATGCTCCACCACCACCACCGTGTTGCCCAGGTCGCGCAGCCGGCACAGCGTGTTGAGCAACCGCTCGTTATCGCGGTGATGCAGGCCGATGGAAGGCTCGTCCAGGATGTAAAGCACCCCCACCAGCCCGCAGCCCACCTGACTCGCCAGCCGAATCCGTTGCGACTCTCCGCCGGACAGCGTGGGCGCTGTGCGGGCCAGCGTCAGGTAGCCCAAACCCACATCCTGCAAGAACCGCAACCGCCCTCGTACTTCCTTGAGCAGCTCGGCGGTCACCAGCCGCTGCACCTCGTTCAGCCGCAGCGCACTGAAAAACTCGCTCGCCTCGTCCACCGATAGCTTGCAGACCTCCGGCAACGACAGAGAGGGGTGAGCGCCAAAGGCAGCATGCTCGCTGGTCAGCCGCACGTGCCGGGCCTGTTCGTTCAAGCGCTCGCCCTTGCACATGCGGCACGTCTGCGTCACAAAGAAGCGCTCAGCATCCGCCTCCCGCGGCAGGGAGGCCAACAGGTACTCCGCCAACCCCACCACGCCGGGAAACAGCAGGCGTTCCCCTTTACGGTACCGGCCGAGATCCCGCTGCAGCGGTATGCCTCGCGATCCCGTGCCCACCAAGAACGCTTGGCGAACCTCCGCCGGCAGCTCCTGCCACGGCGTCGAGAGCACCTTCTCGGCACGAATGCCGTACGGCTCTCCGAGATACGCCGCCACGCTGATCATCCAGGTGTCGAACCAGCGCCGCCACGTACGCCGGGGCCCCAACAGCACCACACACCCCTCATCCAGCGACTTGGTGGCATCCTCCACCAGCAGCGCGACGTTGAGATCGTAAGCCTCGCCCAAACCGTGACAATGGGTGCACATGCCCAGCGGGCTGTTGAAACTGAAGAGCTGCGGCGTGGGGGGCTCGAAGCTCAGCCCGCATTCGAGGCAAGCATAGCGCGCCGAGAAATACTGATCGGTTCCACGCCCCGCTTGAGGCGCCTCTGCCTTGTTAGCCGCGGCAGCTTCTTCGGTACTGACGATCAGGCTGCCGTCTGCCAGCCGCAGCGCCTGCTCGACCGCCTCCGCCAGCCGGGGACGCACAGCCGGGCTGGCCGTCAAGCGGTCGATCACCACCTCGATGTCGTGCCGCTGGTTGCGCACCAGCCGCAGCTCGTCTGCCAGGCGGACCACCTGCCCGTCAACACGTGCCCGCACGTAGCCCTGCCGCTGCAGGGCGGCAAACAGGTCTCGGTGCTCGCCCTTTTGCGCGCGGATTACGGGGGCCAGCACCAGAAACGACGTGCCGGCCGGCAATTGCAAGATGGCTGAGATGATTTGCTCTCGAGACTGGGCCGTGATGGGCCGGTTGCAGCGGGGGCAATGGCCCGTTCCCGCGCGGGCGTATAGCACGCGGAGGTAGTCGTAGATTTCGGTGATCGTCCCGACGGTGGAGCGGGGATTCTGCCCGCTGCTTTTCTGCGCGATGGAGATGGAGGGGCTCAGGCCTGAAATCTGGTCCACCGCGGGTTTGGGCATTTGGCCCAGAAACTGGCGGGCAAAGGTGGAGAGGCTTTCGACGTAGCGGCGCTGGCCCTCGGCATAGAGGGTATCGAAGGCCAGCGAACTCTTGCCGGAGCCGCTGACACCCGTGAAACAGATCAAACGATTGCGGGGAAGTACGAGGTTGACGCCGCGCAGATTGTGTTCCCGCGCGCCGCGGATGATGATGTCGTCCATCGACGAATCCGTTCCCAGGAAGGCAGGAGGCAGTGGGGGGCTGCCAAAAGACTGGCATTGTACGCGGGCGCGGCTGCCAGCTACAAGTTGGAAGCGTGTGTGGGGGTGCTACACGGCTGGCGGGCAGGTGTGGTAAGATGCCCCTGCCGCGCAGGAGAGAGCGGGAAAGAAAATGAACACAGGACTTGCATCGCTAGTGGCCTGCGGTACGCAGCTCTGGCTGGACTCGGTGGATCCGGAGCAGGTGGCGCAGGCGAGGGCAGATGGGGCCACCGGCGCTACCTCGAATCCCCAGATTGTGGCCGAGTTGATCCACAGCGGCCGCTGCCGCGAACTGCTGGCCAGCCTGATTGAGCAAGGTTTGGACGACGAGGCGATTGCCTGGACCTTGACCGACCGGCTGGTGAGCGAGGCGGAGCAGATCTTCATGGCGGTCTGGCAGCAGACGGGCGGGGATGACGGCTATGTGAGTTTGGAGCTGGATCCCTTGCTGGAGGATCCCGCAAGCGGCCTGACCCATGCCGAACGTGTATCGCGGTATGTCAGCCTGGGACGCAAGTGGTCTGCCGGGCACATCAATAGGCTGATCAAGGTGCCGGCCACGCCGGCGGGTATCGACGCGCTGGAAGAACTGGCTGCCCAGGGGGTGCCGCTGAACGTGACTCTGCTGTTCACGCCACGGCAATACCGCGCGGCGCGCGATGCCGTGTGGCGCGGGGCGCAGCGGCTGCGCAGCCTGGATCGCTTCAAGAGCGTGTACAGCATTTTCATCTCTCGCCTGGACGTGTACACGCGGCAGCATGTTCCACAGCTCTCGGCGGCGGCACAGGGGCAGGTGGGGATCCTCAACGCCAAACGCATTTGGGCGGAAAACACGGAGTTCTGGCGCGAGCATCCCACGCCGCTCCGCCAGCAGATCGTCTTCGCCAGCACGGGCACGAAGGATCCATCGGAGCAGCCGTGGAAATACGTGCAGGCCCTGGCGGGCAGCGATGTGCAGACCAATCCCCCGGCTACAAACGATGCCGTCCGCCAGGCCAAGCTGGTGTTCGACCGACAGGTGGACCGCTTGCCCGAGCAGGCTGTGCAGGACGAGATCGATCGCCTGGTCGACATGCAACAGCTCGAAGAGGTGCTGCTCCGCGAGGGGGTGGAGAAGTTCGTGCATCCCCAGCGCAAGCTGCTGGGCCTGATTGCGCAGCAGCGCCGGTTGCTGCTATCCCCTACCTGATGGAACTCCCTGAGAGCGAGAGTCTTGAGATTCGACCCCTATCGACGCTGTCCCGCCGGCAAGCCGGAGAAGGTGAAGTTCTGCTGCCGCGACCTGGTGGGCGAGCTAGGCCGGCTGGCGCAACTCGTGGCGGGTGATCAGTATGCGGCGTACCAGCGGCATCTCGAAGACCTGTTGCGCAAGTACCCGGACCGGGCTTGCTTGCGGGTCAAGGCGGCCACCCGTTGCCTGGAGTATGGTGATTCGGCTGCGGCTGCCGAGCTGCTGGAGCCGATTTTGGCCCAGGAACCTGTTCCGCCGCTCGCGCTGGCTCTGTCGGCCCCGCAGCTTGTTGCCAGCGGGAATGTAAAGGAAGGGGTGACGCGCTGGTATGCAGGCGTGCCGTCGGTGCTGACGTCAGAAGATCGCGTATTGTTGGAGATGTCGGCTTATTACTTGCTATTGCCGCTGATCAAGGCGGACGCGTATCTGGCTGCCTGGCACCTCGGCTACATCGTGGCCCTCTTCGCGGAGACGCCTGCCGAAAACATCCCCGTGCTGAATGAGTTGCATTCGTGGGCGAGTTCGGTGCGGAATCTGGCGGTGCTTCCGCTGTGCGGGAATCCGTACCCTGTGGGAGATGTACCCTGGGCAGAGGCCTTTCGCGCTAGCAGCCAATGCCAGCAGCAGCTCCAGCTCGTTGCGGAGTTGGGGCAGCTTGAGCACTTGGTGGCGGCACACCCGACGGCACAGCATGCCTGGTTCCGCCTGGGGTGCGTGCGCGGCATTTTGGCCGACAACCAAGGTGCTGTGCAGGCCTTCCGTCAGGCCGCGGCGCTGGAGGGCTGCCTCGATCTGGCCGTGCTGGCCGAGTCCTTCGCCCAGCTTTTGGAGCCCCAGTCGACCTTGCTGGTGCAGCCGCCCTGCCTGGCCTGGGAGGTGCGCGAGGTCGAGCTGCTGAAGAGCCACGTGGAGACACATCCGCGGTGCTTCGTTCGCATACGCGACGATGCGAAGGGGATGTGGGTCATTTCAGTGTTGGAGCATCCTCCGCCGGCAGCCCCCGATGAGGATGAAGACGGCAGCCTGCAAGACGTGCTGGCGGAATTGCACTTGCTGTTTGGAGACCAGTTCAAGCACCCGGTGTTGGGGGCCTGGGCTCGATCGGCCGCAGGCATGCGGCAGTTTCCCCAGGTCGTCCACGACGTGCTGGGCAATGCGCCGGGCGGCGAGCCGTGGCTTGTCAGGCCGCTGGAGGCGCCTGATGTTCCTCGGATCATTGTTTCGGACCTCGTGCCCATACCACTGATGAGCGCGGTACCTAATTTGGCCGAGCTTCAAGAGGCTGTGCACAGGCTGGTATTCAAGCGGTTGGAAGCATGGCAGAAGATGCCATCGCCCCATCTGGAGGGGCAAACCCCTGAAGCGGCCGCCGCCGACCCGAGGCTGCGCATCAAGCTGCTGGCGCTGCTGCTGAACTGGGAAGCCGCTTATGGCACGCAAGATTCAAGGGCAGACTGCTTATTTGCCGCGGTACGAGAACGACTCGGACTGCCGCAGCCTCAGCAAGTGGAGTGCGATCCCGATTTGCCGCTGTTGCCGGTCGCACTGTTCGCCCATGTGCGGCTCGACGGAAATGCCAGGGCCATTCCGGTCCAACTCGTGCGGACCGCGATTCAATTATCGCACCTGACGGCCATCAGGCGGTTTGCAGAAGCCTTGCAAGACGCCACCGACGATGAGAGCCATGCTGCCTTTGTGGAGTGCTGCAAGCACCTTGGCAAGTATACCTTTCATCCGGAAGAGCGGCTCCAATGGCTCGAACGAGCGCGGTCTGCCGTCTCTGACAGTGACACCGCCTCCCTCGAGTTCGACCTCGCTCGGCTCCCAGCCCTCGCAAGTTTGGGCAAAACCGCTGAGGCTCTCGCGCTGGTACACCAGTTGGAGTCCGTCATCCCCAAGTTCTTCCCAAACGATCCCCAATCGCTCCAGCAAATGCACATGTTCAAACAGGCCCTGCACGCCATGCAAGCGGCGGCCGCCGAACCACCTCCCAGCGACACCATCTGGACTCCCGAAGCACAGACGGCCCCGGCAAAACCCGGCCTGTGGTTGCCCGATCAGGAATGAAACCGTGGACCAGCAGGCGCTCGACCAATGGCACATGGCCCGCGCGCTGGAACTGGCGGCCGCGGGCCGCGGAGCTGTCGAGCCAAATCCGCTGGTGGGCTGTGTGGTGG
>JAIMBC010000157.1 GCA_023511675.1 Pirellulales bacterium | reverse complement strand
GAAGGCCGCTGCCGGAGAGGCCAGAAACCGCGCCACACGGGCCACGTCGCAAGGCGTGCCCCAGCGTTGCAGCAACGACTCGCGGCAAGCACGCTCTTGCCAGTACGCGGAGGCCTGCTCCCCCCAGGCCGTGCGGATCCATCCAGGGGCCAGACAGTTCACGCGCACTTGCGGCGCGAGCGAACGCGCCAGGCTGCGCGTGAAAGCCATCACCGCTCCCTTGACAGCGGCGAACAGCTCGCCGCTATCGCCCTCCATGCCATGCTCGGCGCGGTCCCAGCCCATGTTCAGGATGCATCCGCTCCCCGCCGCACGCATCCGCCTACCCACCAGCCGTGCCAAGGAAAGTGTGGCTCGCACATCCACCTCCCAGAGGGCCTCCAACTTGCGGTCGAACGACCAGCTTGCTGCCTCGCCGGTGAGCACGTCCGCGCCCGCATTGTTGATCCACACGTCCAGCCGTCCCTGCCAGGCCCACGCCTGTTCCACCAGCCGCTCATGGGCCGACAGGCACGCGACGTCGCCCGGCAGGCACAGCGCCTCGCCTCCCTCGGCGGCAATCGCCGCGGCGGTCTCTGCCAGGCCCGGCTGAGAGCGAGCCACCAACACCAGGCGCGCGCCGGCGGCCGCCAGCTCCAGGGCGATGGCACGCCCAATCCCCCGAGACGCGCCCGTGACGGCCGCCACCTGGCCGGCTAGCTCCCCATCAAGCTGAGACATGGCAGAAATCCCCTTTGCACACGCGGTTGCCAGCGCGGCGGCACACCCCGCCGCCGCCAGCGGGCTGCCCCGCCGAATGCGCCCCCCGCGGCTGCGGCGATGGGTGCCCGCGGCAAGCGGGGGCAGAACCCTTTCAGCAGGCCGTTCCGCAAGGTTAGAGTACAGACATGAAGCTCTTGAGCATTCCCCACTTGTACCGCAACGTCAACCGTTCGGTCGAGATCCTCTCGGTGCTCAGCAAATATGGGCTGGCGGACTGGGTGAGCCGGCTGGACCTCGAGTTTGCCAAGGAGCTGTTCAAGGACCGGGCCGGGGAGGTGCTGGCGCGGCAGCGGCCTGAAACCCGCATCCGCCTGGCACTGGCCGAGCTGGGGCCCACGTTCATCAAGCTGGGGCAGGTGCTTTCGACGCGGGCGGACCTGGTGGGCGTGGCCCTGGCGACGGAGCTGTCA
Organism: Pirellulales bacterium; assembly: GCA_023511675.1. Lineage (GTDB taxonomy): Bacteria > Planctomycetota > Planctomycetia > Pirellulales > JAIMBC01 > JAIMBC01. Next base: position 12,689 of record JAIMBC010000157.1, on the reverse strand, counting down.
CACTTGCAGGCGGAGGTGGCGGCGGATCCGCCCGAGTCGGTGCGAGCCACCATCGAGGCGGAACTGGGCAGCAGTTTGGAGTCGCTGTTTGCGGAGTTCGAGCCGCAGCCGCTGGCCAGCGCTTCGATCGGGCAGGTGCACCGGGCACGGCTGCACACCGGCGAGCGCGTGGCGGTGAAGGTGCAGCACCGCGGCATTGAGAGCAAGGTGCGCATCGATCTGGAGATTCTCGCGGGGCTGGCCCAGCTCGCCGAGCGGATTCCCGAATTCCGTTACTACCGGCCTCAAGCGACCGTGGCCGAGTTCCAGCGCACGCTGCTGCGAGAACTCGACTTTACCCGCGAAGAGCGGAACATGCAGCAGTTCGCCCACAACCTGTCTGACGACCCCACGGTACACATCCCGCGGACGTATCCCAAGCTCTGCTCGGCGCGGGTGCTGACCATGGAATACATCGAAGGCATCAAGCTGAGCGACACCGAGCGGCTGGCGGCGGCCGGCATGGATCTGCAAGAGGTGGCCCGCCGCGGCGCCGAGCTGTATCTGAACATGATCTTCATGCATGGCACGTACCATGCCGATCCGCACCCTGGCAATATCGTGCTGTTGCCCGGCAATGTGATCGGGCTGCTGGACTTTGGCATGGTGGGCCGCATCGACGAGCCGCTGCTGGAAGAGATCGAAGAGATGCTGCTGGCCGTGATGCAACGTGATGCCTTGCAGCTTACCGCGATCATCACGCGTGTGGGGGCGGTGCCGCCGGAACTCGATCAGGCGGGGTTGAGCATCGATGTGGCCGATTTCGTGGCCCACTACGGCAGCCTGTCTTTGGATGAATTCGACCTGGGCGGCGCACTGAACGAGCTGACCGAGATGATCCGGCGGTATCACATCATGTTGCCGGCGCGGGTGGCCTTGCTGCTGAAGGTCCTGGTGATGCTGGAGGGCACGGCACGCCTGTTGGCGCCGCGGTTCAGCCTGCTGGAAGTGATGCAGCCTTACCAGAAGCGGATGTTGTGGCGGCGGATGTCTCCAGCGCGGCAGGCGCGGAAGCTGCGGCGGATGATCAGCGAGTTCCAGCGCCTGCTGGCCCTGCTTCCGCGAGGGCTCACCGATATCTTGCAGCAGATCCAGAGCGGCAAGTTCGATGTACATCTCGACCACCGCGGTCTGGAGCCCTCGGTGAACCGTCTGGTGTTTGGCATGATCACCAGCGCGCTGTTCCTCGGCTCCACATTACTGTTGGCCCACGAGATCGGGCCGCTGATTCCGTGGCCGCCGGCCTTTAGCCGCCTCTCCGTGCTGGGGACGCTCGGCTGTCTGGTGAGCCTGGCCCTGGGTCTGCGATTGCTGCGGGCCATCAACAAGTCTGGCCATCTGGACCGCAGGTGACGGCAGCAGGGGCGCTCGAGCCCCCCGCAATGCTGCCCTACGCTCACTGACGCGCACTGGCTTCGCTATTCATCCACACGGCGGAACCGCCCGAAGTTCTGCTCCGCCAGCGTGCGCAGAAAGACCTCGCAGGACCCTCCCTCAGGTCCCACACCAATGCCAATGGCATTGATGGTGATCCGCCGCAAGCGATTCTGCTGGGTGACCGCTTCCACGATCCGGTCCGGCTGCGAGATCTTGCCGGCCGACGGCGCGCCATCAGTGAGAAAGTAGATCGCTTCCGCATCGAAGGAGAAGGCCAACTCCAACGCATCGAAGCTCGCCGTGGCGCCGCTGGCTTGCTGGCGGGCCACGAACTGGCAGGCGGCCGTCTTGGCCGGGGGGCTGGCTGCCACCAGCGTCGGCTGCCAGGCACGCGGCGCGCTGTCAAAGGCCACGACCGTGAACGACACATGGTCGGTCAAGCTCTGCAAGGTGTTGATCAGCTCGCGCTGTGCTGCCAGCAAACGATCTCCACGCATGCTCGTCGAAGTATCGATGACGAACACCACACGACGGGCATAGATGGGCAAGTTGTAGTAATACGAGTCAGCGGCCCGCGGGCCGGCAACAAGAGCCGCGGCCGCCCCGCCTGCCGGCGGGAACACGAACGGTTCCCTGTGCGTCTGCCACCATGTCCGCCATTCGGCCTCGCTGTTCGTCACAGGCTGGCCTGTTACCTGGGCCAGGTACTCGATCGCCGCGCCGCGCACCTCCCCCTGCAAGCGCGGCAAGAGTTCCAGCAACGCGTCCAACGCCTCCTTCTGACGGATGCATAACAGTGCCTGAACCACGGCTCGGCGAAAGGCAAAGTCTTCGTCGAACGGCCTGCTGCCCGCCGCCGTGGCAGCCGCCGCGACCGCCAGCGCATCGGCTCGCTCCCCCAGTGCGTCGATGACGGCCAGCAGGCGCGCGGCCGCCGGCGTGACAGGCCGGTACACCTCTGCCAGGACCTCGCGCAGTTGCGCAGCAGCTTCTGGGCCGCTCGAGCCAAGCGCCAGGAAGATCGGCAGCAGCGCGCGAGAAGGCTGGCGGCCGGCAAGCTTTTTCGCCAGTGCCTGCCGCAGGCAGCGAGCAGGCTCCGCCTGTTGAGCCAGGGCACAAAGCGTCTCCACCGCGGCCTCATGCACCGCCCGGCTCTGATGCCGCTCGACGGCCGCCACAGCCAGGCGTGCGGCATCAGCAACTGGGAAGCGGCGCAGTTCTTCCAGTGCCGCCAGGCATGCTTGCTCATCACGCCCCTGTATCTGGCGGACCAGGCCCTTGCGGGTGGCGCGAAAGTCGTCTGCGGGCCCCGCCGTCGTAAGGCGGAAACTGCCCGCCACCCCCGCAAACAGCATAAGCAGCACAATCGGCCCTCGGCCGCAGCCGACTCGGTGCATGCACCCCGCCACGGCAGCTCTCCTCCCGTTCGCGCCCTGGCCGCCGGCTCCACAGGGCAAAACGACCGCGGAAATGGGCCAAGACGAACCAGGTCGATCCCCTTGATGGTAGCTGATGCCAAGGCAGCGGTAAACCTGCCCCACGGCCCCTGACGGCTGGGTACGGTGGGTACCATGGCTACACTGAGGGCCGGGCGGCTGCCACGCCCGTTCAGGTCGACGGGAGTGCGAGGACAAAGCACAACGGCAGCCGGTTGTGCCGGGCTTGCGGCCGTAATACGGCCGAATGCCCCTCCTTGTTTCACGCAACGCGTGAAGCTAACCTATGCTTGATGTGAAGGATCTGCACCATTGATGAGGAGAATACCGCACATGAATCAAAAGCTGATCGCCCTGGCTGCTCTGACGCTGGTCCTGCTGGTTGCGGCACCTGCGCCTGCCCAGGAGTTCTTCGCACGCGTCCCCACCACACACGTGGCCTATTATGGGCCGGCGGTGGTGCCCGCTCCGGTCGTGGTGCCGGCACCCGTGGTGTATGGTCCGGCTCCCGTGGTCACCTACTATCGGGCTGCGGCCGTGGCCTATTACCCAGCGCCCGTCTGCGGCCCGGTGGCTGGCTATGTGCCTGTGCCCGCCTACGTAGTAGGGCGGCCGGTAATCGTGCGGCAGCGTGTGTATGTCCCCGGCCAGCCGGTGCGCAACGTGCTTCGCGTGCTGGCTCCCTGAGCGGCGCTACACCAAGAGACACGGCCTTTCTGGCAGATTTTCCCGAGCGGTCACGCCTCGTACGGCCATTGGTCAGTGTCGCGTGATCGTTAAGCCGTCGAGCGGCGCTGCGGCCCGCAGGCTTGGTGACGCTGGGCGTGGCGGCAGCTCACTCTTCCTGCGGAGGGGGGCTGCCGAGGTCGCGTTCCAGATAGTCCATGATCCGCGCTAGCGCTTCTTGCGACACTCGGGAGCGCGAAGAATAGTAGCGGGCAGCCGGATCGTCTGGGGGTGTGGCCGTTGCTTGTACCGCCGGCTTGAAGACCATCTGGCATTCACCGAGGCGCAGGCGGCAGCCCGGCGAAAGCAGGGCCACGTTTACGCGCCGCTCGTCGACAAACGTACCGTGCTTGCTCAGCAAATCGATGGCCCACAGGTTGCCGTCCTGGCAGTAGAGCACGCAATGCGTCTCGTCCACGCTGGCGTGCTCGAAGCGGATTTTGCTGGGTTTGCCGCTGCCTACCAGCGTCAGTCTGCGCCGGATGGGCTGGCGGATCGGCTCGCCTTTGGTCAGCACCAACAGGTGCGGCACGGCCGCATCGTCGGGCAGTTTGTCGGTAATGTCGGGCGGGTCCTTGGGGGGCAGGGGCCCCACGCCGCGCAATGTGCAGGTGAGCTGGAAGGCTCCCAGGATCAGGGGCTGCTCGCGGTCGAGCCACCTGTTCTTATGGGGCGAACCTTTTGCTCTCTCTTGCAGGTGCAGGGCGAACAGGCCCATGTCGGTAGCGTGCAGGTAGAGGGCACGCCTGGGCAAGCCGCCGTGCGAGAGATATACGTCGCAGCCGGGCAGACTTCCCACCACGGCGCAGGGCTTGGGAACGCTGACGCCTCCCTCCTCTCCGTCTTCCTTGCGCCACCGCACGTGGATCTGCCGGCGCGTCCAGAGCTGCGATTTGGGGTTGGTGGGGTCTGGCACGTGGGCTCCGGGAGTGCTGGAACAGACACTGGCCCGCTCTAACAGGGGGGCGCACGTGGCGCCGCGTCATGGCAAGCTCCAACCATTATACCTTCTCCGGCAAGTCGCGGTTGAAGCTCGTGCTCCGCCGGAGCCATTTTGCCGCGCCCCAGTGTTCGCAGGGCCGATACGCCGCGTTGCGCAGGCTCTAGCGCGTGATCGCCCGCCGAAGGCCGGCGGCGGCAAGGACCGCCCTGGCAGCCGTACCCGGCCGCGAAGTATGGTGCATGTGTACACCTGTGCGGCTAGACGATCAGCATCGCGTCCCCATAGCTGTAAAAGCGATATCGCTCCCGGATCGCCTCGGCGTAGGCCCGCTGCATCAACGCCTTGCCGCCAAAGGCATACACCATGGCCAGCAACGTGGTGCGCGGGAGGTGAAAGTTGGTCAGCAACAGGTCTACTGCCCGAAATGTGTAGGGCGGCCGGATGAACAGGTCCGTCTGACCGCACCAGGGCTCCAGTCGGCCGCTGCGGGCGGCGGTTTCCAGCACGCGCACACTGGTGCTCCCTACGGCTGCCACGCGCCCGCCCTCTTGTCTGGCTCGCAGGATCTGAGCCACGGTCTGGGCATCGATCCGCCCCCACTCGCTGTGCATGCGATGCTCCTCCAGCCGCTGCGTTTTGATGGGCTGAAAGGTATCGCGGCCGATGTGCAGCGTGACCCAGGCCGTCTGCACGCCGGCTTCGTTCAACCGCGCCAGCAGTTCTGGCGTGAAGTGCAGGCCGGCGGTGGGTGCTGCCACGGAGCCGGCATGCCGTGCGAACACCGTCTGGTAGCGATGGCGATCTTCTGGCCGCATTTCACCCTTGCGGATGTAAGGAGGCAGGGGCACGCGGCCCACACGTTCCAGCAGATCGAAGGCGGGTGCTGACGATAACGGCTGCACGATCCAGGGGCCGTCCGGCTCGCGCAGCAGCAGGCGTAGTTGCAGGTCGTCCTGGCCTTGCAGGTTGAGCAGCGTGACGGTTTCGCCTGTCTGGGGGCGGCTGCGGCTGCGGGCGAGCACGCGCCATAGTCCGTCGGCGTTCGCGGCGAGGAACAGTCCTTCCCAGCGGCCGCCGGTCAGATCGCGGCGGCCGATCAGGCGAGCGGGCAGGACGCGGGTATCGTTGAGGACGAGGCAGTCGCCAGGGCGGAGCAGTTCGGGCAGGTCGCGGACGTGGTGGTGCGCGATGGTCTGGCGTCGGCGATCGACGAGCAGCAGGCGGGCATCGCTGCGGCGTGCCAGCGGCTGTTGTGCGATCAGCTCGCGCGGCAGTTCGTAGTCGTAGTCGGCCAGTTCGTCCATCGGCATGGCTGGAAAGGCGTTTCTGCTGCCACTGAGGCATGGTGGTGATGCTGTATGCAGTGTATCACTGCCGGTGTCGGAAAACGAAGAGAGAGCTGCTGCCGAAGCGAACGGCAGGTTCTGGGCGAAAGCCGGCTTTCAGGTTGAGCGGGACGCTGGGATCTGGCTTGTGGGGGCGTGCCGGCAGCGGCGTTGGCGTGCGCAGTGCAGCGCGATACGATTGGCCCAGGAGGCCGAGTGGCGGAACCGGCAGACGCACGGGACTTAAAATCCTGTGGGGGGAAACCCTCGTGCGGGTTCAAATCCCGCCTCGGCCAGTGTTTGCATGCTGCGCTGGCGGACCGCGCTTACGGCTGAGAGGCGGCCGGTGGCGGCGGCGCTTTGTTACCGAGCTGTTCGTCGAGGAATTCGAACGTCGCTCGCAGCGTGCGTTCCATCTCCTTGCCGGCCCAGCCGTGTCCGGCACCGATCAGCAGTTCCACGCGGCCGGGCACGCCGGCCTCGTGCAGGGCCGTGGTCATCTGGAAAGCCTGGTCGTAGGGCACCAGCGGATCCTTGGTGCCGGCAAACAACAACAGAGGCGCATCCCCCGCATTCACATACGTGATCGGCGAAGCCTTGCGATACAGCTCCAGCTTTTCCTCCATGCTCCCGCCCAGAAACGTGTGCAAGATCGCCGTGGAGACGGGCGGAAAGCTCCCCACCAGATTGGTTGGTCCAACAAAACTGACCGCGGCCTGCACCTTGCTGGACTGATCCGGCCAACCGCCCTCTCCTTCGAGGCCGTCTGCGGGATCCATCACCGCCAGCATCATGGCCAGGTGTGCACCCGCCGAGCCGCCCACGGCGCCAATGCGCTCGGGATCGACCCCCAGCTCGCTCGCTTTGGCGCGCAGCCAGCGCACGGCGCACTTGCAGTCTTCGATCTGGGCGGGGAACACATGCTTGGGCGCCAGCCGGTAGCTGATCGTGGCAGCGACATAGCCGCGTGCAGCGAACTGGCGTGCCAGCTCGTCGAAATGCGAGCGGTTGCCGCCCTGCCAGCCCCCGCCGTGAATGCAGACCACGGCCGGCAGCGGACCTCTGGCCTGCCGCGCGGCTTCATCCAGCTTGGGGCGTGCCAGATTGAGCAGCAGCGGTTCGCCTCCGCCTGTGCCGTACTGGATGTCTGGCTGGAACTGTACGGCAAATTCCTCGGCCAGGCAGGTACGGCCCGCCAGGGCAAGTAGTAAGGCCCCTCCAACCAGCATTCCGGCAAGGGAGGGCGCTGTTCGGCGTTGTCGCATTGCGTACATGGTGCGGTTTCCCGAGAGCTGCTTCCTGGAACCAAACTGTGGCGTCGATTATACGCCACCACGTCGGCCTGCTGCGACTTGGCGCGGGCAGTTCGCCTGGCCTTGCAGGCCACGCCTGGCCGGCTACACTCGCAATTCCTGCGCGGCGTCGGGCCAACGATTGGCGTCTGGCACGCTCGCCCTGCCGGTCCGCCTGGTTGCCTGCCGCCGCAGAACGCCTGCTGCCCCAGTACACCTGCCAATCCAGAACGCCTGCCTCTCACCTGAGACCGACCATGTTGATCTTCGATGCCCACCTCGATCTGAGCATGAACGCCCTGGAGTGGAACCGGGATTTGACGCGTCCGGTGGAGGAGATCCGCCGCCGTGAGGCCGGCAAGACAGACAAAGTGGATCGGGGGCGGGGCACGGTCTCCTTGCCGGAGATGCGCCGCGGCGGGGTGGGGCTGTGCGTGGCCACGCTGATCGGCCGCTACGTGAAGCCCGGCAATCCGCTGCCGGGCTGGCACAGCCCGGAGATTGCCTGGGCGCACACCCAGGGTCTCTTGGCCTGGTACCGCGCCATGGAAGAGGCGGGGGAGATGGTGCAAATCGTGGATGCCGCAGGTCTGGACCGCCATCTCGCGCTGTGGCAGGACGGTGCGCCGGACCACAAGCCCATTGGTTACGTGCTTAGTCTGGAAGGGGCCGATTCGATTCTGACGCCTCGTCATCTGGAACGCGCCTATGCGCAGGGACTCCGCGCGGTTGGACCGGCCCACTACGGACCCGGCACGTATGCCTTTGGCACGCACTCCAGCGGCGGCATCGGCACGCGCGGCAGGGAGTTGCTAGCAGAAATGGAGCGGTTAGGCATGATCCTCGATGCGACGCATCTTTGCGACCAGAGTTTCTGGGAAGCGCTCGATGCGTTCCATGGCCCGGTATGGGCCAGCCACTCCAACTGCCGGGCGCTGGTCCCGGAGGAACGGCAGTTTGCCGACGATCAGCTCAAGGCGCTCTTCGAGCGGGGCGCCGTGATCGGAGCGGCTCTGGATGCCTGGATGCTGGTGCCCGGCTGGATTCGCGGCAAGACCACGCCGGAGGAAACGGGCGTGCGCCTCGAACAGATGCTCGATCACATCGACCACGTCTGCCAGCTTGCGGGCAATGCACGCCACGCCGGCATTGGCACAGACCTGGACGGCGGTTACGGCAAGGAACAGACCGTGCTGGATCTGGACACGATTGCCGATCTGGCACGCCTGCCGGAGATGCTCCGCGCACGAGGCTACCCGGAGGAGGACGTGGCCCTGATCATGCACGGCAACTGGATCCGTTTCTTGCGCCAGGCCTGGGGCAGCAGGGGAGGGTGAGCGGAGGGAGCCGACGTATCGGACGGATCCGGCTGATCGAACGGATGTAGCCGATCTGGCGCATCCGGCCGATCGGACAGACTGGCCTGCCAGCTATGGCTTCGCCAGCCGCCAGCGCACGACCTCGAGGTGCGTCTTGTCATCCTCGCCACGGTAGGAGTAGGAGGTCACCAGCGTGCCGTCGGCAAGCTGGACGGTGGTGCCAAAACCGCCTCCCTGCGGCTTGCCGACAGGCGTGCGTGTATCGAGCATGATGCGGTCGCGCGAGAAATCGAAGTCGAAGCCGTCTGCGGATTCCGTGCCCACCAGCGCTCTCACGCCCAGCGGCGGATTCAGGTTTCGCACGGTAAAGGTAAGCAGCAGCCGCTGGTCATGCAGGCGCACGAGCGACATGTACATTTCGCCGTAGTCGCCGAAGTCTCGATCGCGGCGGAATGTGCGGCCGGCGTCGTCGCTGTACCACAAGATGAAGTGGTCGCTCTGATCGTCCTGGGCGCGGATCTCTCGGCCGCGGATGGGAAACTCGTTGCTATCGACGCGCACCAGCCCCCAGATGCGGCCGCTGCGGGCCTCCCAGAGCCACGCCTGCTGGCCGGCCACCTCACCGTGGCCGCCGGCGTCCCAGATGCGGCCGCTGCGGGCCTCCCAGAGCCACGCTTCGCCGCCAAAGAAGCCGTACTGGCTCTCAAAGTCCTCGGGGCGGCAGGGCAGAGACTTGTCCCAGGTGCGGCCCCCGTCGGCGGAACGCCAGAGGAAGTAGGGACCGCCGCCGCCATCATAATCGACGCCCAACAGCAGCGTGCCGTCGGCCGCGGCCAGCACGTTGCGGGAGGTGTGGTTCGCGGCGCCGGGCTTGATCTCCTCGGATGCGATGCGCAATGAGTCCCAGCTTCGGCCGCCGTCCACCGAGCGGTGCAGCCAGCCATGCGTGTAGCCGTGCTCGTTGCGCACGTCGTTGGCCAGCAGGTGCCCCGTGAGGAAGATCGTCCCGTCTGCCAGCACGGTCAGGTACGGCTCGCGGCCCAACAAGCCCAGCAGCTCGGGGCCCTTCCAGGTGCGGCCGCCGTCGGCTGAGCGAAACAGCAGGTTCTGCTCCAGCACCTTGCCACCCCCGCGCGGATACTGGTGGAAGGCCGTCAGCAGCAACTCGCCCGAGGGAAGCATGGCCAGGCAGGGCTTGTAATCGTCCGGCTCACCCAGCGCGATCCGCTCGCAGGCGATGCCTTCCGCCGGCAACCGCACAGGATGGGAAATGGTTATCACGTCGTGTTGCGGCTGTTGCGCCCAGGCCCATTGCGGCACTTCCCAGGCCAGCCACAGCCAGGCCGGGCAGATCCAGGCGGCTAGCGCCGTGAGTCGCTGGGCGGCCATCAGCGCTCTTGCCTGCCTCGGCTGCGCAGTGCGACGTTGTTCACGCGGCCGATCGGCACCTCCACCTTGGCCCAGAAGGGGTGTTGCCTGTCGGCGCGGGTGCGTGCATCTTCCAGCATCACGCCCAGGTCGGGGCGGATGGCGTCTTCGATGGCGCGTTGCCGCTTGCCGTTGAAGGTAATGCTGATGTGCTGTCCGAAGTCGACCACCTCGGGCGAGAGCCAGAGGATGGCGCGGCTAGCGCCCGCCGTGAGCAGCAGGCCATTGCCGTTGTTGATACTGCCCTTGATTTGTACCTCCTTAGTGCCGCGCGGCGGCGGCCAGCTCTCCGGATCGACCAGGCAGGAGGGCGCCATCTCTTCCAGCTCGGCCCACCAGAAGAAGTTGTCCCAGGCACGCATCGAGCGGCAGAGAAACTCGCGGGGGTGGAAGTTGCGCTGCTTCCTGCCCATCCAGTCGAACAGCGGCAGCAGTTCGTCTGCGAAGAACTCATGTCCGCGGCCCTGGAACTCGCAGACGGTCACATCGAAGGCTCGCTGCAGATAGCGGTCGAAGTCGCGTGCATTGCGGACGTGCTTGTCTCCATCCAGTTCGCCGCACACGAAATACCAGGGGAGGTAGCGTGCGTTGTGCCAGTAGCGGGCGATGAACTTGTCGCTGCCGGCGGCGATGGGGATCACGCCGGCCCACAAGTCGGGGTGGGCCAGGCCGATGTCCCACGCTGCATCGGCCCCCATGGAGTGTCCGCTGAGGAACACGCGATCCGTGTCGATGGCGAAGCGGCGGCAGGCATGCCGCAGGGAGTTGAGCACGGCTGCCACCTCCGCGGCAGAGAAGCGATAGGCGGCCTGATGCAGTTCGCCCCAGGCGGGCGCCACGACGATGTATCCCTGCCGATACGCCTGGCCGCGGCGCGTGCCGTCTTCCAGCCGCTCGCCGGCCCACCAGTCGATCTGCTCGCGAGCAGTGGAGAAACCGGCGTGCAGCGTGACGATGCAGGGGTAGCGTCGATGATCGTCGTACTCGTGCGGGAGCTGGACGTAGTAGGTGACATCGGCCTGACCCGGCGCTCCGGGCGCGCGGAGTTCGTACAGGCCCGGCTCGTTGGGCAGCGGCTCGGGGGGCTCGAGGGGCGGCCGCAGGTGTGCCAGCAGCCGGGCCACCATCTCCGGCGTGGCGCCTTCCTCGCCGCGGAGCGACTCGAGCAATTGCATGCGTTCCGCCTTGTTGCGTTCGGACGCCAGGTAGCTGCGCACCAGGTTCCGCGCCCGGTACAGGCTGATGGCTACGGGCAGCTTGCGGACCGCGTCATTGCTGCCCACCAGCCAGCCGCTCACGGCCAGTGCCAGGCGGTCTTCAGGGGGCAGTTCCTCATCGTCCACAAACTGCAAGTAGGCCGCCATCCTTCCCAGCGTGTTGATGTTCAGTTCCTTGACGATCTCTTCTCGAATGGGCGCAAGCTGCTCCCGCAGGCGGCTGTCGTTCAGCTTTGCCAGCAGTTCCTCGAACGTGCGCAGCACGCGCTGGTATTGGTCATACTCTTGCTGGTACTCATCGAGCATGCGGCGGACGGCTTGCAACGTTTCCCCCGCCACGCCCTCGGTGGGAAAGTGATCGAGCATCGAAAACGCCAGGCGATGCTGGCCCGCCTGCTGGCGGAAGCGAATCTCAGCGAGCAGTTCGCGGGCCTGCGTCTGGGTCAGATCGCGGACGACGTTGGCGAACTGCGCCTCGCGTTCGGGAAAGTCTCGAATCACCTCCTCGAGTTCGTCACGAGCGTCCTTGAAACGCTTGGCCTGGAGGTAGAAGCGCACCAAGCGGAGCCGCTGGTCCAGGTTGGTCGGTTCGACCTGCTTGCCGAGGATCTGGCTGAGCTTGTCTCGCGGAATGGTCGCGGTGGCGATGCGTTGGTCCCAGACGATGGCCTGACCTGCCGCCAGGAGTGCTTGCACCCGCGTCCATTGCGGGGTGATCTCGGTCATGCCCTGGATGATGGCCTTGGTGCCGCGGTCGGTGTTCATCTCGACGGTGCGTCGGCCGAATTCATCCCAGGGCTCCACGCGGGAGAAGGCGCCCACCGCCGTCACGGCGAAGCCGCTGCGGGCCACGCGCTGCTTGATGCGGAACTTCTCGTACACCTCGCCGGCATCGCCCTCATCCAGCCCCTGCACCTGTCCCCAGGGAACGTAGTAGCGCCGCAGATTGTCGTCGACCAGCACAATCAGGCGGGGAACGGGGGCTTCTTCTTCGGGAGCGGAAAGACGGCGCGGATCGACGACGATGCTCTCCAACTTGGCGGCCCCCCCCTTGAGCACCCGGCCGTCCTTCAGCCGCACGTTCGTGGCAGCCGCCTCTCTGCACGCCGTTGCCGCGAGCCACACGCTCAGCCACACGCACACGGCCCAACTGGCCCAACCGGCCGATCCGCCCGGCACGGCCGCTCCGCACTGCCCGCTTGCCCCCCTGCCAGCCGCCGAAGCGCACTCCAAGGGACCGGCCAGCGCTCCCGCCCGCGCCGCCAGCCTCAGCGGACGGGCAGCCTTCGCTACGCGGCCTGCGCTCGCCTGGCAACGCCCGGTAGGACTCATCGCGGTTCCTTTTCGCCTGGAGCCATGCATACACCATTCTTAACCATCTGCAACTGAAGTCAACAAAATGGCTGCCCAGGGGACGCCGCACCTGCCGGCCGCCCTCGGCAGGCGTCTTGTGTTGTCGGTCGTGCAGGCATGCGCTAAAATGCTTGCGGAGCGTGTCCGGGCTGTCGCTCTGGTGGCACTGGCGGTGTGGTCGCATGGCTGAGTTCGAGAAACTGCTGCAGGGCCGAGGCGACGTGGAGCTGGTGT
>JAIMBC010000156.1 GCA_023511675.1 Pirellulales bacterium | reverse complement strand
TGTGTATACGAGCCAGCCGCAGGAGTTCCCCATGCCCGGCATCATCCGCAGCAATGAGCATCCCTCCCACCCCCAACCGGTACCCTTCAACTTCGAAGACCTCGCCCAACGCGCACAAGGCTACCTTGATACCGTCCGCGCTGATGCCGCCCGCCTGCTCGCCCTCGCCGCGCAGCAAGCCGAGGAACTAAAGCGCCAGGCCGTCGAACAAGGCCGCCAGCAAGCCAGCGAAGAGGCCCGCCAACACGCCGAACGCCTCCTCGCGCGCCAGCTCGACACCTTGCTGCCTGCCCTCCGCGCCGCCATGGACGCCATCTCCACCACACGCCATGAGTGGCTGGCCGAGTGGGACCGCCGCGTGGTCCGCCTGGCTGCCGCCATGGCCGCACGCATCCTCCGCCGCGAACTCACCCGCCCCCCCTCCCTGGCGCCCGCACTCGTCCGGGAAACACTGGAAATGATCACCGACACCGGCAGCGTCCGCGTCTACCTCCACCCCCAAGACTTGCAGACCTTGGGCGAGCAGTCCCAGCGCCTCTCGGCCGAGTTCGCCCGCCTGGGAACCATCGAGTTCCTCCCCGACCCGCAACTTACACCCGGCGGTTGCCGCGTGGAAACGCGCTTCGGCCTGATCGATCAGCAGATTGAAAGCCAGCTCGCACGCCTCGCCGAGGAACTCGCCTGAGATGCCCGAACTCGACACAGACCTGGCAGCCCTGTTGCCCAGCCGCATCGAGGGCCGCGTGGTACGGCTGGTCGGCCTGACCGCCGCCGTGGCCGGCTTCCCCGTCCCCATCGGGGCCCAGATCGAGATCGAACGGCACGGCACCACTCCGCTGATGGGAGAAGTCGTCGGCTTCAAAGAAGACCAAACCCTCGTCTATCCTCTGGGCAGCCTCCAGGGAGTACGCCCCGGCAGCCGCGCCCGCCTGGTCCACACCCAACCATGGTTGCGCGTCGGCCCCGAACTCTGCGGACGCGTGATCAACGCCTGCGGCAAGGCCATCGACGGCCAGCCCCAGGCCGTCCTGCGGCATCGGATTGCCCTCGATCAACGCCCGCCCGCCCCCCTGGAACGGCCCCCGATCGATAGCCCCCTGAGTACCGGCATCCGCGCGCTCGACGCTCTGCTGACCTGCGGCAAGGGGCAGCGGATGGGCATTTTCTCCGGTTCCGGCGTGGGCAAGAGCATGCTGCTGGGAATGATGGCGCGGCATTCCAGCGCAGATGTGAACGTGATCGCCTTGATCGGCGAACGGGGGAGAGAGGTGAACGAGTTCCTGGCCCGCGACCTGGGCAAGGCGGGCCTTTCCCGCAGCGTGGTGGTGGTCGCCACGGGAGATGAACCGGCGCTCTTGCGGCTGCGGGCCGCATATGCAGCCACGGCCATTGCCGAGTACTTTCGAGATCAGGGCCGGGACGTACTGCTGATCATGGACTCGCTGACGCGCTTTGCCCTGGCGCAGCGCGAGCTGGGCTTGGCAGCGGGGGAACCGCCCACCACGCGAGGCTATCCGCCCTCGGTGTTTGCCGTGCTGCCGCGGCTGGTGGAACGCGCAGGCAGATCGCAGCAGGGGAGCATCACGGCATTTTACTCCGTGCTGGTGGAGGCGGACGATCCGAACGAGCCAATTGCGGACACGGTACGCGGCCTGCTGGACGGACACACCTGGCTGTCTCGCAAACTGGCGGCGCGGGGCCACTATCCGGCCATCGATGTGCTGGAGAGCATCAGCCGGCTGATGCTGGAGCTGGTCGATCCACAACACCGCGAGGCGGCCCGCGTGATCCGCACATTGCTGGCCGTTCACCGAGACCACGAGGATCTCATCTCCGTAGGCGCCTACCGCAAGGGCACCAACCGCGCGCTGGATGCGGCGTTGGAGCTGCTGGGACCCATTCAACAGTTCCTCCAGCAGCGGCCCGAAGAGGCGAGCAACTTTCAGGCAGCCCGCGATGCGCTGTGCCAGCTTCGCGCCCAGGCGCTGGCTGCTGGCATGCCCGCAGAGGGACAGCCGGCGGGCACGACGGCACGGCCGCCAGCCACCTCGGCCGCTCCAGGCGGTGTGAAGGGGCCGAGCCAGTAAGGAGACTCAAGGGGCATGGCCGCATTTCGCTTCCGCCTGGCGACGTTGCTGAAACTGCGACGGACCGTGCGAGACCAGGCGCGGGCACATCTGGCCCAGGCACAGCATGCAGCGGACATGTTGGAGGAGCGTCTGGCCGCCCTGCGGCGGGAGCTGGATGCAGCACGGCGCGAGCAACAGCTTCAGCCCGGCGCCGTCGATGTGGACCGGCTGCTGGCAGCCACCCGCTATGAGGCGGTGCTGCGCTATCAGGAGCAGGACGTGCTGGCACAGCGCGAGCTGGTGGCGGCAGAGGTGGAGCGCCGCCGCGAACTGCTGCTGGCAGCCGATCGCGACCTGAAGGCGCTGGAGAAGCTCCAGCAGCGGCAGGCAGAAGAGCAGCTTGCCACAATGGCACGCCGTGCCATGGCCGAGCTGGACGAGGCGGCACGCAACGTCCGCGGGGAGAACACGTCATGAAGCGCCTTGTGCAGTTGCTGTGGAGCGCCTGGCTTTATGCTTGCATGGCGACCGTAATTGCCACGGTGCTCGGCGCCCTGTATGCCAGCAACCGGGGCTGGCTGACCGAGGAAAAGCTGCTGCGCATGGTGGCCGTTGCCCGCGGACTCGACCCTCCTCCTCGCCAGGCCAGCCGCCAACCTGCCGAACCGCCGCAGCAGCCCTCGCTGGACGACATCGCTCGTGCACGCGCGCTGCGCGCACGGGACCTGGAACTGCGCGAACTGGCCCTCGAGACCGGCCTGGCAGACCTGAAGTACGAACAAACCAAACTTGCGGACGAAAAAGACCGATATGAAGTCATCAAGACTGCCTTTGAGGCCAAGCTACGCGAACTCCGCGACGGGGCACTGGCCGCCAATCTGGAACAGGTGCGGCTGATCCTGGAGAACATCCCGCCCAAGCAGGCCAAGGACCAGCTTCTCAAGATGCTTGCCGAAGGCGAAATCGACCAGGCCGTCACACTCCTGTCGGCCATGCCCATCGCCAAGCGGGCCAAGATCCTCAAGGAGTTCAAAACGGAACCCGACTCGGAAGACCTGGCAAAGCTGCTGAAACGCATGCGAGAAGGCGGTGCCGAAGTGCCGATCATCGACGACA
Source organism: Pirellulales bacterium (assembly GCA_023511675.1). Taxonomy (GTDB): domain Bacteria; phylum Planctomycetota; class Planctomycetia; order Pirellulales; family JAIMBC01; genus JAIMBC01. The sequence continues at coordinate 10,695 of JAIMBC010000156.1, read as the reverse complement.
CCTTTGGCCAGCTCAAGCAGCCGCCGGCCCTTTCTCCATGACGGCGTGTCGCGCATGTTCTTGACAGCCATCGAGCCTCCGACCAGGCTGGCCCCCGTGGGGGACACGGGCACGGGCGGCGCGCCGCGCGATACGGCCGGGCCTTCGTTCAGCGAGCTGCTGGTTCGCGCCGCGCCTCCGAGTGCGCGTTCGGACCGCCCCCCTGAGGCTCCCCAGTCGCGCGGCCAGACAACCGCCTCTGCCACAAGGGACGCCAAAGCGCCGGAGCATGTCAGCCTTAACGTGCCCCACGAGCCATCACAACACGAAATGCCCGAAACGGCAGGCAATGCTAACGGCGGGCAGGAATCTGGCCCTCTTACTGCCAACCCCGCCGACAACCCAGCGGTGAGTCCCCTCCGGCGGCTGCCTCCGGGAGCACGCGGCGGCCGGCCACGCGGCAGCCGCCTTGCCCCGCACGCGATGCTGGCCGAGGAGCCCATGACAGGGCCAGCGGCAGATGCCGCCGCGCCTGGCATTCTCGCGCAAGAAGACCTCGCGGCTGCAAGCCGCCTGGAGATCTTGCCTGCCGGCCCAGCCCAGGTTGAAGCCGCCTTAATGCAAATGGAATTCGTGGGGCTTGGCACCGAGGCTGCCCCGGGTAGCCCAGCCGAGGTGACAGCGGACTTGCCGGTGCCGCTGCCTGCCCCGGTGACAGCCCCGCACACCCCCGACCCTGCCCCGCTGCTTTCTGCCGAGCTGTTCGCCTTACAGATCGTCGACTCGCAAGTCGAGCCGGCACCGATCGCTGTGGAGAGCAGCCGCCAAGGCCGGAGCCCACTGCCCTTCGGCCTGCGCCACCAAGCACCGGTCGATCCATCTACCGGCGGCCGATACCCTCGCACGCCCAGCCTGGAAGCGCAGATATGGCACGCCTTGCCAACGGCCGGAGCCGCCCCAGGCATGGCACCCGAGTCGTCCTCGGCTCCCCGCATCGATCTGTTGCCGCTTGCCGCGGGCGAGGCTCCCCAATTGCTCGCCGGGCCCCTCCCGCAGGAGATCGCACTGCTCCAACGACCCTCAGAGGATCAGACAGCCGCGCCACGCCCCACGAGCGTACCGGCAGCGTCGTCGGACGGCCAGGCCGTGGGCGGACTGACGCGCGCGGCCATGCCCCATGCCGCTACGCCCTTGGCCCACGACCTGCCAGCCGCCGCTGGCCGCGCCACGGTGCACGTGACTGAGATCGAACGCGTGCGGCTGATCCAGCGCGTCTCCCGTGCCCTGCACACCGCGGCCGATCAGGGCGGCGTGTTGAGATTACGCCTCAGTCCGCCTGAGCTGGGCAGCGTGCAGCTCGAGGTCTCGCTCCGCGAGGGCACCATGCATGCCCACCTGAGCACGGAAACCACTGCCGCACGCACGCTCCTGCTCGATCACTTGCCGGAACTTCGCGAACGCCTGGCCGATCTGGGAGTACGCCTGGAGCGATTTGACGTCACTTACCTGAACACGGGCACGGGCGGCCAATCCCCCTCTCCTCAAGACCACGGGGGCGGGGCAGTGCCGCCGTACCGCCAACGTACAAACCAAGCCGCGGGAGAGCCCGCGCCGGCAGCCGCCGCGCGGCGGCGCGGCCAGCATGGACTGGATGTACTGATCTGACCATGAGGCGTATCAGCTCATCACTAGTGCGGCCGACGCCTCCCCAGCCATGATCATGCCGAGAGGAGCATCATGCAAACCGAATTGCTATCCGCTCTCGTCCAATCTGGAAGAGCCGTCCCTCAGGGGACGCTTCGAGAAGTCACTGTGGACGATTTCTTGAAGCTGCTGATTACGGAACTCCAGAATCAAGATCCGCTCAATCCTGCCGACAACCAGGATATTCTCCAGCAGGTCAGCCAGATCCGCAGTATTCAGTCGACTTCGCAGCTTACCGAGACGCTGCAAGCAGTGCTGTTGGGGCAAAACCTCGCATCCGCCAGCGGCATGATCGACAAGCTGGTGTATGGGTTGACGGACGACGGGCAAGAAGTGACGGGCCGCGTCGAAGGCGTCGTGATGGAGGGGGGCACGCCGCGGGTGATTGTCCAGCAGCGTGCCTTGCGTCTGAAGAACATCAGGCAGATCGCGTCCAGCGCCGAGTAGAACGGCTGGGACCAACTCGTATTGCTAGCTAGCAACGGAGTGCACACATGGGTCTGTCCTCGGTATTGAGCACGGCGATTACCGGGTTGCAAGCCGCGGAAACGACGATCGACGTGGCGGGCAACAATGTGGCCAACTCCAACACTATAGGCTTCAAGGCCAGCCGTGCCATCTTCGCCACGCAGTTCCTGCAGACGCTGAGCCTGGGCTCGGCGCCCTCGGCGAACAATGGGGGCACCAATCCTCGCCAGGTCGGTCTGGGCGTTCAGGTCGCGGCCATCAATCCCGACTTCAAGCAGGGCACGCTGGAGATCAGCTCCAGCCCCTCCGACCTGGCCATCCAGGGGCAGGGATTCTTTATCGTCCAGTCCCAAACGGGCGAGACGCTTTACACGCGCAACGGCAAATTTTTGACCAACGCCGAAAATCAATTGGTCACGATCAACGGTGAGCGATTGATGGGCTTTGGGGTGGATGAGAACTTCGAAATCCAGCAAACGACCCTGGTGCCGCTGACCATTCCGCTGGGTGCCAAGGCGGTGGCCAAGGCCACCCAGAACGTGGTCCTGGAGGGAACCCTGACACCCACCGGCGATCTGGCGGATACGGCCGAGATCATTCAGTCCAACATCCTCAGCGATGCCGCCTTCGCCGCGCCGGCCACGGCCGCCACGCCGGTGCTGGCACCTGTGCCAGATGTCTCGGCGGTTACCACCTCCACGGCGTCGGGAGGTTCGCTGACAGCCAACGGTACCTACCGCTATGTGGTTGTGTTTGCCGATAGCACGTCTCCGCCCCCGGCCGGCACCGAGAGCACGGCCTCGGTTACCATTGGCCCCATCACGCTCAGCGGCTCCAATCGCACGATCACATTGGCTGATCTGCCTGTCGATCCGACCGGCACGTACGCGGCACGTCGCATCTATCGCACCACGGACGGGGGATCGACCTACTACTTTGTGGGCGCCGTGAACAATAACAACCCTGGCCAAAGCTTCACGGACTCCACGGTCAGCGATGCTACCTTGGTCACCCAGCCTGCCCTCAACACCAACTCTCTGACGGGAAACTACAGCTACTTCATCACCTTTGCCAACGCCATTGGCGGCCCAGGTACCGGCGTCGAGAGCCGCCCCTCGCCGCTGATCGGCCCCCTCAACGTCGTGAACGGACGTATCCAGCTCACCGACATCCCCGTCGATACCAGCGGCCAGTGGACCGTGCGCCGCATCTACCGCAACCTGGCAACGGATGCCTCCACCTTCCACTTCGTGGCCGAGATTCCTAACAACCTCCCTGGACAGACATATACTGATAGCGTGCAGGACAGCGTGCTGGTAACGCGGGCTCAGATCGACCCCGATGGACCCCGCATCAATACCAATACGCTGCTGACCAATGTCTTGCAGCGCAGCGACACCACCTTCACCCAGTTGTTTCAGGAAGGCACCCTCTCCTTCACTGGCCGCAAGGGAGGACGCCTCCTGGGTACCAAGGAACTCACCATCACGGCCTCCAGCACGGTCCTGGACCTGATGAACTTCTTGCAAGATGCCCTGGGCATCGCACGTGTCCCCGGCCCGGATCCCAGCAACCCCATCCCTGGAGACAGCTCAGGCGCCAATCCGGGCGCCACGCTGACCTCCAACGGCCAAATCCGACTGGTGGGGAACAACGGCACCGATAACCGCATCGAGATCGGACTCTCCGCCCTCCAGCTCACCGCGGGCGGTTCCACCTCGCCGGTGAGTCTGCCCTTCAGCTCGCTGCAAAGCGCTCGCGGCCAGAGCGCCACGGCCGACTTCGTGGTCTACGACTCGCTGGGCATCCCCCTCAACGTTCGCGTAACGGCGGTGCTCGAGCGGCGCACCGATACCGAAACCGTCTATCGCTGGTTCGCCAACAGCCCGGACAACGCCCCGCTCTCCGGAGCCAGCATCAATGTGGGCACGGGCATCATTGTCTTTGACGGGAAAGGCCGCTTTATCAGCACCAACAACGACCGTGTGAACATCGAGCGGCGCACGGTGCCCAGCACCTCGCCGCTGGAGTTCAAGCTCGACTTCACTCGCCTCTCCGGCCTTGCCGACACCTCCGCATCGCTGGCCGCCACGCGCCAGGACGGCTTCAAGCCCGGCAAGCTCACCAGCTTCATCATCGGCGAAGACGGCGTGATCCGCGGCGTGTTCGACAACGGTACCCAACGCGACCTGGGCCAAATCAGGCTGGCTCGCTTCGCCAATGCCGAAGGATTGGAAGCCCGCGGCCTCAACCTGTATGCGGTGGGCGTCAACTCCGGACTGGCCGTCATGGCAAACCCCGGCGAGCAAGGCCTGGGACAGATCATCGCCGGTGCCGTGGAACAGTCCAACACCGACATTGGCAAGAACTTGATCGACTTGATCATGGCCAGCACTCAGTACCGCGGCAGCACGCGCGTCATTACCGCGGCCCAGCAACTTCTGGACGAGTTGCTGAACCTGCGGCGCTAGTTCTTCCCAAGGAAACGACGGCGGGAATGGACGCCCACCAGGTCCCAGAGCAAAGTGGCAAGCAGGCAAACCGCCGCCGCTGCCAGCGACGTGCGGGCATCCCGGCAGGGAGCTGTTACCAGCCCGCCCCGCCAGCGCAGAGCGTCAGCGAGGGGCGGGCCCGATGGGGCGTGCAAAAAATGGGCCAGCCCTGTCCCCGCCCGCACTAATGCCACCAGCGCACGTCACGCAACTCGCAGGCTGGCCAATTGTACGCGTCCCGCAGTGCCCGCTCGACGGCGCTGGCAATCGCCCGACCGGAAATGGGCTTGCTGAGTACCAAAAATGCCCGCTCCGCCAAGGCCTGCCGCACCAACTCCTCGTCGGCAGAAGCCGAGATCAATATGCATGGCACCCACCAGCGAAGCTGCCGCATGCGACGCAATGTTTCCAGCCCGCTCAGCCGCGGCATGTGATGGTCCAGAATCAACAAATGAACCGTGTCCCGGCCCACGATCGATAGCGCCTCCTCCCCGTCCGACGCCTGCAAGGTGCGATACCGGTCCGGCGTAAACACCCCTAGCAGTGACTCGCGGAATGTGCGGTCGTCGTCAGTGATTAGAATCGACGGTAAGGACGCACTCATGGCTGTTAGCGATCGGCCAGATCGCATACCCGCTGCCGCGTGGCAGCCACGCGGCCCACTCATGCTAGCTTAGCAACTGCCGTGCCGCCTGCTCGCACTGCGCGGGCAACCTCCAACTCGCTCAACGCAAGATCATTCCTAACAATACCTTATAACGACCCATCTCCTCAGCGCCTAGATGGAATGGGCAAGGTGCATAACCCAGGAAGACCCAAAAGTAACGTCGCGTCTGCCAAATCGGCAGGCGACGACGCACCTCGGTACCCGCTCCTTCTGAGCTGCCAATACGCTCGTCTTACGTGCTGTCTGCTAACGGCAGAGTTTGAGGTGCGGCTTTCTTCGCCTCACAAAAAGCTAAGGCTGCCACCCTGAAGGACCGCGCCGGTAGCACCCAGCGCCGCCCCCGCGCTTGTGGGATTCGCGCTGACCATGCTCATCAACTTAATCAGGATGTTGCACCGCCCCCGCGCCTTTGGCATTCGCCCGCCGCTAGTAGCCCAACCGCCCTGTGGCCGCCTGCCTCTCTAGCTCTTGGTGGCGTGGAGAGGCTCCGCCCCGTGCTGGCCAGCGTGCCAATCGCATCCCTCGTTGCCGTGGTGGCGGCAGCCTCGACGGCGGGCGTCATCCGGCGGCCGGGCAAATGGCTATCCACTGGGGCGATCGATAAGGCTGGCGCCGTCGCCATCGTTGCCCGGCCGCTTTTGTTGGCACCGCAAGCCGCCCGGCAGCAAGCCGCGCATGGCAACGCCCTGTGGCGACCGCCATGCGGAAGGCAATGGGCCACGAACGCAGCAGGATGCACCCACGCTTGTCAGGCATCGGAAGCCCTTTATACTACGGTGAACGATGCCCGACTTGTTTACCGCCGTGCATGCCCAGGCCGACGGAGTTGGGCCCTTTCCGTCGGCCCTGTGCCACGAGGCGGCCGGCGGGCGGACTAGTGCAAAGGTCTACATCAGTGGAATCCGAAGCGGCCCGGCCCTTGCTGGCACGCCACGAGTTCTTGATCCGCCGCCTGCACTCGTTGACGGGGTTGATCCCCGTGGGTGCCTACATGTGCATCCACCTGGCCACCAACGCCAGCATTCTGGCTGGGCCGGCCACGTTTCAGGATAATGTCGACCGCATCCACTCCCTGGGGCCAGCACTGCCGTTCGTGGAGTGGACGTGCATCTTGCTGCCCATCATCTTTCACGCTGTGGTGGGCGTGGCCATCATTCGCACCGGCTTGCCGAATACCGGCGCGTATCCGTATGAGGCCAACGTCCGCTACACGCTACAGCGGGCCACCGCCTGGATTGCCTTCTTCTTCATCGGGTGGCATGTGTTCCACATGCACGGATGGGTCACGCTGCCCCACTGGCGAGAGCAGGTGGCCCGCACCGGATTGGGGGCGCAGTTCGATCCTGAGCATGCGTCCTCGAGCGTCCATGAGGCGTTGGCCTCGCTCTGGGTGACGATCTTTTACCTGATCGGCGTGGGGGCATGCGTCTTTCATTTTGCCAATGGGCTGTGGACGATGGGCATCACCTGGGGTGCCTGGACCTCCCCCGCCGCGCAGCGGCGTGCGGGGCGAGTCTGCCTGGCCATCGGCATTCTGGTCATGGCGTTGGGCACCGCGGCGCTGGTAGGAGTCTGGCAAGTAAATGCGCGCACCGCGCGCAGGCTGGAAGATGCCCGTTTGCAGTGGAAGCATCTGCTGGCCGAGCCGCCGGCCCTCGTGCCCGCCACGCCGGGAGAGTCCCCCGGGGAGAACGCAGAGAGGGGCGGGGTTTCTGCGCGTGCGATGTCGAGGGAGGCATCTGCCGGAGACGGAGCCGCAACCGGCGCAACAGCCGCTGCCGGCCCGGTTGATGCCAGGGAGTTGGGCGGCGGCGAAGGCCGTTACAAATGAGCATGCGCCAGCAAAGTTTGGTGTGGGGCAGGGAGGCGTTGGCAGGCATGTTGAGGCTTGGTGGCGATGCCGGGTCTGCCAGTCTCCAAGCGCATTGGGGCTTGCCGTGGCCGGCGCCGCGCAAGCTGTTCGAGGGGGGCTGCCGCAATCGCAGAGAGGCAAGGCATGGCTAAAGGACGTGTGGTGGTGGTCGGTGGCGGGCTTGCTGGACTGGCAGCGGCCATGAAGCTGGCCGAGCTGGGCATGGAGGTCGACCTGATGAGCCTCACTCCTGTGAAGCGTTCGCACAGCGTGTGTGCCCAGGGAGGCATCAACTCGGTCAACGAGGTGACGCGGCAGCAGGGAGACAGCGAGTGGCTGCACTTCGACGACACGGTATATGGCGGAGACTTTTTGCAGCATCAGCCGCCGGTGAAGGAGATGTGCGAGTGGGGGCCCCGAATCATCGATTTGATGGACCGCCTGGGGGTGCCCTTCAACCGCACGGAGGAGGGCTTCCGCGACCAGCGGCGGTTTGGGGGCACGCTGTTCAAGCGGACGGCCTTTGCCGGCGCCACCACGGGACAACAGCTTCTCTACGCTCTGGATGAGCAGGTGCGCCGCTGGGAGGCGGAAGGCCGCATCAAGAAATACGAGTTTTGGGACTTTCTGGCACCGATCCTTGATGGGCAAGGCGTGTGCCGCGGCTGCGTGGCGCAGGACCTGGTGACGATGGAGATCCGCGCCTTCCGCTGCGATGCGCTGGTGCTGGCGAGCGGCGGCTGCGGATTGATCTTCGGCCGCTCGACGATGTCCATGGCATGCACGGGCAGTGCCGCCAGCCGGGCCTACCAGGCGGGCGTGCGTTACGCCAACGGAGAGTTTATTCAAGTCCATCCCACGGCCGTGCCCGGTTCCGACAAGCTGCGGCTGATGAGCGAGAGCGCGCGGGGAGAGGGCGGCCGCGTGTGGGTTCCCCGCCGGCCGCAGGATCCCCGCGATCCCCGCCAGATCCCCGAGGCAGAACGCTATTACTTTCTCGAAGAGCGCTACCCCAAGTACGGCAACCTCGTGCCGCGCGATATCGCCACGCGCGAGATCTTCAACGTCTGCACGTACGAGGGGCTCTCGGTCGAGAAAGATCGGCTGTGCGTCTACCTGGATCTCACGCACCTGCCCCGGGAAGTGCTTGATCGCAAGCTGGGCGGCATCCTGGAGATCTATGAGAAGTTCCAGGGCGTCGATCCCCGCGAGGTGCCCATGAAGATCTTTCCCGCCGTGCATTATTCCATGGGAGGACTGTGGGTCGATTACGAACGTACGCCCGCGGGAGGCCTCAAACTGGGTTCGCCGCGCAATCAAGCCACGAACATTCCGGGGCTCTATGCCATTGGCGAATGCGATTACCAGTACCACGGCGCCAATCGGCTGGGCGCCAACTCGCTATTGAGCTGCATCTTCAGCGGCCTGATCGTGGCGCCGTCGATCCAGAGCTGGATGAAAAATCTGCCCGGCGGCTCAGCACACGATCTGCCTGCCGCCCTGTTCGACCAGGCCGTCCGCCGCCAGCAGCAGGAGCACGATGCCTTGCTGGCCCCCAAGTATGGTAAGGAAAACCCCTACCTGTTGCACCAGCAACTCGGCCAGGTGATGACCCGCGCCGCCACGGTCGTCCGCCACAACGATGTGCTCCGCGAAGCCTACGCCCAGGTCTGCGAGCTGGAAGATCGCTGCCGACGGGCGGCCCTCTCCGATACGGGCAACTGGACAAATCAGAACGTCGTCTTCACCAAGGCCCTGCGGGACATGTTTCCGCTGGCCAAGACCATCCTGCGCGGCGCGCTGCTGCGAGACGAATGCCGTGGCGCGCACTACAAGCCAGAGTTCGCCCTGCCGGGCCTCTCCGCGACCGATACCGCCGAGCGGCGGCGCGAGGCCGAAGCCTGGTGCGACCGGTTCGAAGAGAATACCCGACGCTGGCTGAAAACCACCATCGCCCAGTGCGGCCCGGATGGCGAGCCTCAGATCAGCTACGAACAGGTCGATACCTCCATGATCCCCCCGCGGCCGCGGCTCTATGGCCTGGTGGGGGCCGAGGTGATCGAAGAAGTTTGGAAGGCACGTCAGGGCCAGGCCCCAGCGGCCCCCGTGCCCCCGCGCGACGGCGAACGACCGCAACCTCGACCCGCTGGCGCCGCCGTGGCAAGCGGCTAGGGCATCGGCCGGCTTGCCATTTCCAACCGTACACCCAGACCCCTAGCAACCCATGATCGCATCAGACCACACCATTCGCCCCGCTCCCCTCGCACCCGCCGGCCAGCAGAGCGAGCTGCCGCACACCTTCGTCGTCCGCGTGTTGCGTCAGGATGGGCCCGGCGAGCCGAGCTACTGGCAGCGGTTCCGCGTCACACGCGAGCGGGACATGAACGTGATCAGCGTCTTGCAGCAAATTGCCGCTCAGGCCCAGACTGAGGACGGCCAGCCCGTGGCCCCCGTCGCCTGGGAGTGCAATTGCCTGGAAGAGGTGTGCGGAGCCTGCACCATGCTGGTCAATGGCCGCGTCCGGCAGGCCTGCACGGCCCTCGTCGACAAGCTGCTGGCCGAGCAGCCCGGCGAAATCGAGCTGCGGCCGATGACCAAGTTCCCCGTCGTGCGAGACCTGGTCGTAAACCGCCAGCGGCTGTTCCGCGCCCTGATGCGCGTCAAGGCCTGGATCCCCGTGGACGGCTACTACCACCTCGGACCGGGCCCCAAGATGTCTCCCGCAGACCAGCAACGTGCCTATCCCCTCAGCCAGTGCATGAGCTGCGGCTGCTGCCTGGAGGCCTGCCCCCAGTATCTGAAAATCGAGCTGACACGCCGCGAGGGAGAGAGCGACGAGGAGTTTGCCCGCCGCGAACAGCAGGCGTACGACCGCGGCTTTGTCGGTGCCCACGCTATTAGCCAGGCCATGCTGTTCAACACGCATCCCACCGGCCGCATGCAGGCTGCCCAGCGCATTGAAGCCCTGATGCAAGAGGGCGGCATACAGGTTTGCGGCAATGCGCAAAACTGCGTGGCGGTCTGTCCCAAGAACATCCCCCTCACTACTTCCATTGCCCACGCTGGCCGCGCCGCAACCCTCCACGCGCTGAAAAAGTGGTTCGATTGGTAGGGGGCGTAAAAGAAGTAGGGCCTTCACACCGTAAAGTGGTGCGGCATCGCCGGGTCAGAGCGGCACCTCGTTGCGAGGTTTGCTTCCACCACTTGATCTTTTGCACGCTGCTCGCCCCCCTGTACGGTCCGAAAGGGTGCAGTCCCGCTGGTGCGCGCGAAAGGCGGTGTTTCTGGCTGGGCCGATGGGCGAAAGGGCCGGGAGTTCCCGGATTGCTATTGGTGAAAAGGGCGTCCCTTCGGAAACTGAGGCTTTTGTTTGTTCATGAAGACCCCAGAAGGAAAGGACGCCCACATGCGATACGGTACTCTGGCTCGGCTCGCGTTGGCAAGTGCGATTGTCACGGTGCTGGCGCACATCATCCAGCAGATCTGCAAACGTGCCAGCCGTTTCATCCAGGCTGGTCCCACGCCGGAGACGG
>JAIMBC010000155.1 GCA_023511675.1 Pirellulales bacterium | reverse complement strand
CAGGATGCCCACCCTCTCCCCTCCTCAAGGCCGAAAGGCCGCGGCCTGCCTGTCGGCCCCCACATCGCCTGATCTCGCGAAGCGCCTACGCATGAACAGCAACGCTGACCAGATTTCCAACCTCCGCTGGCGCAAATTCCGCGTACTGGACGATGGATTCGTCACGCTGGTGGACTGCATGGGAGACGACCAGGCCGTGGTTCAAGCGGCACGCGTGAGCTACGGCGAAGGTACGCGACGCGTTTCGGACGACCGTGCGCTGATCCGCTACTTGATGCGGCACCGCCACACCACGCCTTTCGAGATGGCGGAGATCAAGCTGCTGGTCCGCGTACCCATGGATTGCTGGCGGCAATGGATTCGGCACCGCACCGCCAACGTGAACGAGTACAGCACACGCTACTCGGTGGCCATCGAGGCCGCGCAGCAGACGCCCCCGGACCAGTGGAGAGTCCAGGCGGCCAGCAATCGCCAGGGCAGTGCTGGCTTCCTACCGCCCGAGATCGGCGCTGAACTCTCGGCCGAAGAAGCCGAGTTGTTGCAATACACGCGCAAAGTGTACCAGCGCCGCCTCGAGCGCGGCGTGGCGCGCGAGCAGGCCCGCAAGGACCTCCCCCTCTCTACCTACACCGAAGCCTACTGGAAGATCGACCTGCACAACCTGCTCCACTTCTTGGCCCTGCGGATGGACCCCCACGCCCAGGAGGAGATCCGCCAGTATGCCCACACCATCGGTCACGAAATCGTCCGTCCCCTGTTCCCCCTGGTCTGGGAGGCATTCGTCGATTACCGCCTGGAGGCACTCTCTCTCTCTCGTCTGGAATGCGAGGTCATCGCACGCCTGATGGCACGGCTGCACGCCGCCGGCCGCAGCCGAGCCACGGAAGACGACTTCCTCGCCGTCCAGGATCCCTCTTGGGCAGAACTGCGCCGCTGCCGGGAGCGGGACGAATGCCGCACCAAGCTGGTCCGCCTGGGCCTGCTGGAAGATTCGGCTCCACCTGCGGAGACCACACGCCATGCCACCTGATACGCAGGCTGAACTGCTCGCCTTGAATCAAGAACTGTTGAACGCCATCCTCCGGCGGGACTGGCGAAGATACGCCGAGCTGTGCCACGAGTCGCTCACCGCCTTCGAGCCGGAGTCCTGCGGCCACCTGGTGGCGGGCCTGGACTTCCACCGCTTCTATTTTGAGCTGCCGGCCAGCAGCGGCCCGGCGCAGGCCACCATGGCCTCGCCGCAGGTGCGCGTGCTCTCCGACGATGCCGCAGTGGTCTGTTACGTGCGGCTCAACCAACAGCTCGATGCCCAAGGCCGCACTGTGGAAACCGCAGTGCAAGAAACGCGCGTCTGGCAGCGAATCGACGGCCGCTGGCGGCACGTACACTTTCACCGCAGCCGCGCCGGCTAGAACCTCTCTCGCCATCCGTGTGCCACGCCGTGCCCCCGCCGCATGCCAGGCTACCCACGGCAAGATCCATGATTCCTGTTTTCCCAGCGGCACCTCGCGGCGCGTCATCGCGCGCCGCGAGGTAACCGCCAGCAGCGGCAGGCTCCGCCCAATCAGTCCCGCGACTGATGCTTCACCTTGGCTTTGTAGCCGGCCTTCTCCACTGCCTTCACCAGCGCCTTGCCGGTCACGTTGAACCCGCGCTGGATGCATACCTCCGCCTCGGCCCTGGCGTAGGACACCTTCGCCTCCGCCACACCCCGCACCTGCATCAGCGCCTTCTGCACGTGGGCAGCGCAGGCCTCGCAGGTCATCCCCTGGATCTCCAGCAGGTAGCAACGGCTTGCCTTGGCAAGGTCCTGTGCTTGCAGGTGACGGCCCGTCAACATGCAGCACGAGCACCACAGCAACGCTAACCCAAGGATCACAAGCATTCGATGGAGCATTGCCTTCTCCTTCATGCCTGACTACCCCCGTAATTCCGCCGATCCGTCGGCCAACGCTAGCCGAGGGCAACACCAAGGTTGTTCCCGTCCGTAAACGTCGCGTGGTTCCTACAACATCTTCTGCACCCGGCGGACCCGCCACCGCTGCATTACGTTGGCGCAAACGGGCGGCGGCACGTGTCCAGAGGCTGGGTTGCCGCGTCGTAGGGCTGCGGCGGAGGCGCAGGCAGCGCTGGCGCGCTCGCCACCGACGCCCAAGCAAGCAGCAACCCTAGCAAGGCAGTGCCGCCCATGGCAGGCAGCCAATGCGTTCGCCCACCTCGTCTGCTCGACCAGAGCCCGCCGCCGACCATGGCCGTCAACACCACAAACATCCCCAGGCTCTGCGCCGGCGCCGTGCCCAGCCCCCACAAGCCCCGGGGACACTCCAGCACGTTCGTCATCACCAGATATTCGTGGAATGCCGCCACCCCCAGACCTCCCAGCGCAAGCGGCAAGGCGAGCAAACAGAGCAGGTCCGCACGCCGCCGCTCCGCAAGCAGACCGATGCCAAGCACGGCGAAGACTCCCATCACGAAGGTCCGCTGATAAAAGCACAGCGGGCACGCCTTCAGTTTCAGGGCCAGACTCAGCCATAGGCTGCCCCCCAGCCCGATGGCTGACACAGCCCATGCCGCACATGCCCAGGCCGCGGGCTTGTGCGTGCTGTCAGCCGTTGCCGGCCCCTGCGGTGCAGTGCGTTCAATCGTCTCGGTCATGTGCGGTCCTGCCGTGCCGTGTACTCGCCCCTGGATTGACGGGCGCAGCAACCCTGCGTGCTCTTCGCGGCGTCGGCCGCTCCTTGCCCTCCCTTGCCCTGCCTCAGGGGGCAGCAACGCTCACAGGGAAGCACTTCCCCCGTAACCGGGCAGACGAAGCCCGCCGCGTTCGCCGAGTATGGCGTGCTCCCATGACGATTGGCGTAGACCAACGCGGCGGCCAGTGCAAGTGGCACCACCAGGAAACCGGACCGGATCCACTTACGCATGATGCACCTCCTCGAACAAAGGCAAAGGAAAACGGTTCACAGATGTTTTACTGTTTGAGAGCTGCACGAAAACCTGCATTACGAACCGCTTGGATCAGCTCCTCCGGCTGGCTCGCGATTCCAGGCCCAACCTTGACCACCGCTTCGGATCGAACATGGCTCACCTCTACATCGAGCACGCCAGGCACCTGCCGCAGTGCCTGCTCGATGCCCTCAGCACAACTCTCGCAGGTCAGGCCGCCAAGCTCGAGTCGGTAGACTCTCCCATTCTGCGGCGGCTCCATGAGAACCGCGGCTTCATACCCGGCACGGCGGACGGCCTGCACCAGGGCATTATGGGGCAGTTGTTTATCCCTGGGGAGCCACACCACCGCTTGGCCTTGTTCAAAGCTCACGTCGGCGGCCAATACGCCAGACACGCCACGCAGGGCCTGCTCAACCGTCTTCGCACATGCCGCGCAGGTCATGCCTCGCACCTCCAGCACGATGCGCTGTTGCTCGGCCTCGCTGCGCGCCGCTGCGTTGCTCACCGCCCTGTCGTCACGCCCGGCGCCAGGCAGCAACAGAACGATCCAATGCGGAAAGAGTGCGAACAGCATGATCACAATTGTGGCCGCCCACAGCATCACCTGGTTGAACTGCCGCATGGTGAATCGCCGCGGGGTGGCTTGACCGGCTTGAGGCTGAGTGCCCGCCCCACAGCAGCCGTCGCCTTCTTCCGCCGGTTGCCCCACGGCGCAGCAGTCGAGCCTGGCCCGTGCGTCCTCGCATGCTTGGGCGGCATTGGCCGAAGGGGCCGTTGTCCGCTCGCGCCTCAGCCTTGCCCTTGCCCTCCTGATCGCTGCGCGATACATGAACCACCACGCCAGTCCCAGCAGGGCGAAGGTGATGCTTAACAAATAGGGCCGGTACTGCTCGAAGAAGCTGCCGACCCCCGCGGCCGAAAAGCCGACGGCAATCAGCAGCAACGGCAGCCAGCAGCAGGCCGAACCAATGACAGCGGTGAGAAGGGCTGCGAGCCCGGCCTGCGCCTCCTGAACCGCCCGGTTCACGTTCCCCAGACAACAGGAGCCTTGCGGGTTCATCGTCTCGCACCGGCAGTAGCCCAGCCGGACGAGTTGCTTGATCCGGTCAGGGATGCTCGTGGTGCCAGTGAGGCGCAGCTCACGCTCGATGTCGTCGGTGGTCCAGTCGAAGCAGTAGCAGACCTGGATGGGCGGTTCCGTCTCCTTCTGCCCCAGGCGCACCCGCAGCTCGGAGAGAACAAAGCGGTGCTCCGGCTCCGTCTCGCTGAAGTACACCACGTCGCAGCCCGGCGAGGGGCAGAAACGGTACGGCTCCTCCCGGACCCGTGGGGCCGGTTCAGGCTTGAGCAGAGACCGCACCGTCAGCGGCGCAACCCTCTTCGACTTGCTTGAGCAAGCGGGACACGCCTCCGCCACGACATGCTGGTTCGCAACGGCGGCCATGGGCTTTCTCCTCGTGTTGGGCTAGTGGGGGACTTCGTCTCACCCCCGCTCGGGCTCACAACGCCTTGTGTTCGTCCCGATCCTCAGCCTATTCTCGACATTGCACTTGAGTGTAAGGTCAAGGCCTTGATTTGGCTTTTTCCTTGAGAAGACCGCCTGGAACGTAAGTGTCGGCCTGCAAAGCACTTGTGAGGACATCATGCCGCAACGCTACACGATCGGCCAGTTAGCTCGCGCCGCCGAGGTGCCCACGAGCACCGTCCGCTTTTACGAGCGGGCCGGGCTGCTTGCGCCGATGGATCGCAGCGAGGGAAACTACCGGCTGTACACAGACGCATCGCTCCGCCGGCTCCGCTTCATCCGAGCTGCCCAGGCGACGGGCTTCACGCTGGGGGATGTCAAGACGCTGCTGGGCAGCCGGGAGGGCAACCCTCCTTCCTGTGACGAAGTCCAGGCGCTGATCCAGCAACGGCTGGCCGAGATCGACAAACGGCTGCGCGACCTTCGTCACGTACAGCAGGTTCTCAAGGTCTCTCTTCAGAAGTGCAAGAGCATGGCACAACGAGGATGCTGTCACGTTCTGGAAACGCTGCACCGCTCGTCATCGTAGAACCGAATCAACAAGGAAACGCGCTACCTTTTTCTATTTGGAAATAGTGCCTGTCCCCTCCTGATTCCGATTCCTGCCTCGACCGTGGCGTGCAGCCCAGGGTGGTCTCTGCGATCACGTCGTCAACCGCGGTACCCCGTTTGGGGAGGTCCAGTCGGCCGCGCGGAGGACGTGACGTCTGGGGCTGCAAGCTAGCCTTCCTCCACGCGGCCGCCTGCGCAGGGCGGAAGAAAGGGAGGATGTCCTTTCTCTCAAGGCTGGAGGACGGCGCGCACGTCATCGATGGGCACGTCCTCCACGAGGGTGGCACGGCCCAGGCTCTCGAGCAACACGAATCTCAGGCGGTCTCCGACGGCCTTCTTGTCATGCCGCATAACGGCCAGCGCCTTGTCGACATCCAGCTTGGGAGGGGTGGTGGGCAGGCGCAGCCGCTTGAGCAGGCGATTCTGGCGCCGCACGGTGGCCGCGTCAATCATGCCAAGCCGCTGCGCCAACCGAGCTGCGCACGCCATCCCCATCGCCACGGCCTCGCCGTGCAGCAACGTGCCATAGCCGGTGAGAGTCTCGAAGGCGTGTGCGAACGTATGGCCGTAGTTGAGCACGGCACGGCGGCCGGTGGTCTCGCGCTCGTCCTCCACCACGATTGTCGCTTTCAGTTCGCAGCAGCGGGCAATCACGTAGTCCAGCTCCTCCAGGTCCTGCGAGCGGAGCAGCAGGGCGCGTTCTTCCAGCCAGGCGAAAAAGGCCTCGTCCAGCGCGGCACCGTACTTGACCACCTCGGCTAGGCCCGCGCGGTACTCGCGCTTGGGCAAGGTGGTCAGCGTATCGGTATCGGCCAGCACGCCGGCCGGCTGCCAGAAGGCGCCCACCATGTTCTTGGCGCTAGACAGGTTGATGCCCACCTTGCCGCCCACCGAGCTATCGACCTGAGCCAGCAGCGTGGTCGGGATTTGCAGGAACCTCAAACCCCGTGCAAAGGTGGCGGCGACGAACCCGGCCAGGTCGCCCACCACGCCGCCGCCCAGCGCCACCACCACGCTGTTGCGCGTGGTGTTGAAAGAGACGAGGTCCTCCCAGAGCCGCTCGAGGTACCAGGGAGACTTGCTGCGTTCTCCAGGCTTGACGCCCAGCGCGTGGGTGCGCAAGCCCGCCGATACCAACGTCAGCTGAATGGGCAAACAATACAGCTCCGACACATGGGAATCGGTGATCACCACCACATGATCTGTGGGCGTGACGGTACGGACCCACTCCCCCGCCTGCTTCAGCAAGCCGGCGCCGATGAGAATGGAGTAGCTGCGCTCTCCCAGTGGTACTTTGACGACGCGGCGTACGCCTTGCATGGCACGTCTGCTGGATCAAGCTGGAGCGGCAGTTCTAACCGGCCAGGCGATCCAGGTCGGCCTGGGTGACGGTGATGTCTCGACAAAAACCGGTGTGCAGCCGGGTATAGTCGAGTTCGGCACACAGTTGCGGTTGGGCATGCAGAAGCTGCTCGATGCGTTCGCGCTCGGCCTCGTCGATGGAGGCGAACTCGTCGGGCCAGATGGTGCGTGTTTCGACCACCAGGGCTTCGCGGTAAGGATCAAAGGCGTTGGCCATGCGTCGACAAAAAGAGGTTCTTCTTGGCTTGCGGTTGGTGCAGTATACTCGCCTGGCCCGCGGCAGCGAAGTGCCCCACCATGAGCGCCACCTCGAGTTATCCTCTGGCCGGCATCCGCGTGCTGGACCTTTCACGCATTCTGGCGGGTCCGGTGTGTACGCAGCTCCTTGCCGACCTGGGCGCAGACGTGGTGAAGATCGAACGGCCCGGCAGCGGAGACGATACTCGCCACTGGGGCCCCCCTTTTGCCCCCGACGGTACGAGCGGCTACTTCCTCTCTTGCAACCGGGGCAAACGCTCCGTGGCGCTCGAGCTGCAATGCGAGCCGGGCCAGCGCGTGCTGGCAGAGCTAGTGCAGCGGGCCGACGTGCTGGTCGAAAACTTCTTGCCCGATTCGCTCGCACGCCTGGGGTTGCAGCCCGAACGCCTGCTGGCACTCAATCCCCGTCTGGTGATCGCCTCGATCTCCGGTTTCGGCCGGACGGGCCCATGGGCCGGGCTGCCGGGTTATGACCTCATGATCCAGGCTGCCTGTGGCTTGATGGCTATCACCGGCGAGCCCGACGGCCGGCCCATGAAAACGGGCGTGGCCATCACGGACGTGATTACCGGGCTGTACGCCGCGGCCGCCGTGCTAGCGGGGCTGGTCGCACGCAGCAAGGCCTCTGCGCAGGGCGGCTGGGCCTTCGACCTGGCCCTGGCAGATTGCACCCTGGCCAGCCTGGTGAACGTGGCCCAGGATGTGTTGCTCACCAACCGTCCGCCGCGGCGCTACGGCAATGCCCATCCGCACATTGTGCCCTACGAGTCGTTTGCCACGGCCGATGGGCACATCGTGCTGGCCATCGGCAGCGATCGGCAATGGCAGCGCTTCTGCCAGGCCGTGGGCAAGCAGCAGTGGGCCGAGGACGCACGCTTTGCAACCAACCCCCAGCGCGTGCAAAACCGGGCGGTGTTGATCCCGCTGCTGCAAGCGTTGCTGGCCGGGCGTACCACGGCTGAATGGAGAGACCTGCTTGCGCAAGCAGAGATTCCGCACTCGCCCGTGCTGAACGTCGATGCCGCCCTGGCCACGCCTCAAGCGCAGGCGCGGGGCATGGTCTGGCCGGCGGACGGTCCAGACGAGGTGCCGCTGCTGGGCAGTGCGCTGCATTGGCACGGCCAGCCCAGCTCTCGCGGCCGTAGGCCTCCCCTGCTAGGGCAGCACACGGCAGAGGTGCTCAAAGAATGGCTGGAGTATAGTGACGAACAAGTTGCAGACCTGGCGAGCCAGCGTATCGTGGAGATCCGAGCGGGTGGCACATGACCTTGTTTTGGTCAGGTCGGGCAAGGCCCGTTCGTGCACACGGCCGCCGCCCGCGCGGCTGGTGAAACGCTGCCGGCTGTTGAAACGCTGCCGGCCGCGGGCCGCTGCGGAGGTGCGGTGCGGCCTCTGTCGTCCAGGCAAACAGGGGGGATGCAAACGTGGCCGTACATGGTCGATGGTGGGTGGCTGCGATCCTCATGGTGGGCATCCTCCTGCCCGTGGGAGTGCTGCTGGCCGTGCCTCCCTTTGCGCAGCCGCAGTGGTACCACCAGTTTGCCGATCAGCGTAGCTGCTGCGGCATAACCAATGCGGCCAACGTGCTCTCAAACATCCCATTGGTGGTGATGGGCCTGTGGGGAGTGTGGTGGCTGAGCGAACCCGAGCGGTGCCGGGCTCGGCTGCAACCAGGCACACGCTGGCCGTACGCGGCCTTTTTTGCTGCCATTGCATGCACGGGACTGGGCTCAGCCTGGTACCACTGGGCTCCCGACAACCAGCGATTGCTGTGGGATCGGCTTCCCCTGGCGGTGGCCTTCATGGTGCTGGTCTCGATCCTGGTCTGGGAGCGGATCGGTCCCCGTGCGGGGCGGCTGCTGCTGGTTCCGCTGGTATTGCTGGGCGCCGGAAGCGTTCTGTACTGGCACTTCAGCGAGTTGGCCGGCCGGGGCGATCTGCGGCCGTACCTGCTTGTGCAAATCGTGCCGCTGTTGCTGCTGCCGCCCATGCTGCTGGGCTGTGCATCGCCGTTCACGCGCAGCGGCGATTTATGGGCCGCCCTGCTCTGGTACGTGGCGGCCAAGGCGTGCGAGGCCCTAGACCGACAAATCTACGTGTTAGGGCAGGTGGTCAGCGGCCACACGCTCAAGCACCTGGCCGCGGCCGTCAGTGCCTACATGATTCTGCACACGATCCAGCGCCGCACCGCGAAGCCAGAATGAACGCCCTCGGCGGCGGTCTGCTGCCGCCACGCTGCCCGGCGCCAGCAACATGCGTTAAAGCGGCCGGCCAGGGCAATCCGCCCTGGCGTTGAGCCCGCCCGGGCGGGTCCCTGGTGCTTGAAGTGCCCAAGCGCATCGGGTGTTGCCCCTGATCCGGGCTGATGCGCATCAGCAGCAGCCACCTGGTCGAGGTGCAGCAGCACGGGTCACTCCTCGCAAGCCAGCACCAGAGCAGCCGCCTGCCCCGTGGGCGCCTGATTGAGCAACAGGGCCACCCTTTGCGGGGCACGCAGGGGCTGCCCTCTCACCACGTTGACGGGGCATGCCGGGTCAGCTCGATCGTAATTCAACGTGTGCGGCACGATGCCGTGCTCCAAAGCCAGTACGCTGCCGAGTGCCTCGACGGCACCCGTGCCGGATCCAAGATTGCCGAAGTAGCTCTTCAGAGCGGTCACCGGCACATCTCCCAGCGCCGCACGAATCGCCCGAGCCTCCATGCGATCTCCCTCGCGGGTCGATATGCCGTGGGCATTCACGTGCCCCACGTCGCGCGGAGAGCAGCCCGCCATGCCGAGAGCCTGTCTGATGCTGGCCTCCACGGCGGCGGCAGGGTCCCTGCGATCCCGATCGCCCACGCAGGCACATCCATAGCCCAGCACGCGGGCACGAATCCGTGCGCCGCGGGCCAGCGCATGCTGGCGCGTCTCCATCACAAACACGGCGGCACCCTCGCCGTTGACCTGCCCGTCTCGATCGGCGTCGAACGGGCGGCAGGCACGTTCTGGCTCATCCGCACGGTGCGAGACCTCCGTCAGGCAACTGCGAATGACCACCACTGGGTTGAGCCGCGAGCCTGTGCCGCCACAGAGCATCACATCCGCCATGCCACGTTCCAGCACGCGCACGGCCTCGCTCATCGCTAGCAGGCTGGAAACCTCGCCCAGCGCATGCGTGTTGTTGGGCCCGCGGGCATCCAGCGCGATGGCGATGTGGCAGGCAGGCATGTTGGGGAGGTATTTCAGCATCCAGAGCGGATAGATCTCCCTCATGGCTGCCTCACCCCACAGGCTGAAATCGAACCTGCCATCGACGATTGCGCGGCGGAAAGCCTCAGCCACATCTTCGGCCTGGCCCTGAATGAGGTCGGTGCCCAGCACTACTCCCCTGCGTTCCGGATCCACGCTCTGCGGCGTCAGGCCTGCGTCCTCGTAGGCCATTGCGGCGCAAGCGACCCCAAACTGGATCTCGCGTGCCATGACCTTCAGGCTTTTGCGCGGCTTGACGAACTCCTTCGCATCGAACTGGCGCACCTCTCCGCCAAAGGGAATCGGCACCCCGCTCGGGTCGAACTGGGTAATCGGCCCCACCCCACTGCGGCCCGCTAGCAACGCCGCCCAATAGCCTTGCCAGCCCACGCCAATGGGGCTGACAACACCCAGGCCAGTAATCACTATTTCTCGCGCAAGAGGCATGGCGCTCGACGTTGTGCCCAAAAAGACCATCGTTATGGCCGTATGCTATCGACGAGTGCGGCGGGCAGCAACCGCCCCCTGTTCCCCTTACGGCGGGTAGTTTGGCCAACCGATGTTTTAAGCGGGCACGGCGTTGGTTAGCGTGCCTGCTGCCGCCCCGGGTTGATTTGTTGACGTCGGGCCGGCGAAGCCGATTGTGGTCGCGGTGGATCGTTCGCAAGGCAGGCGGTCGCAGCTTGAAACGGCTAGGTCGAGGACGGCGCGGTACGCTGGGGCGGGTTCGCGGTGGGTGGAAAAGCGGCGGCTGTCTGCTAAGATGGGGGCCTTGGCGTGTCTGAGGCAACAGGAGAGGGTGGGCCGTGATGTGCCCCAACGCACAGTGCCCGACGAAAGACGGCTTTTCCATCCGCGAAGCGCGGGCCATTGTGAAAGACTTGTTTGAGCCGCGCCCCGTCATCTACTGGGCCGATTTTCTGGTCTCCGTGTCGCTAGCGCACGGTTGCTTTTTGGCCGTATCTCGGCTGCCGCTGTTCTCTGTCTGGCAGGCGTGTGCCTTTGTGGTCTCCTGCCTGGCGATCTATCGCGCTGCGCTCTTCACCCATGAGCTGGTGCATTTGCCGCGGGAGCGGTTCAAGGTGTTTCGGGTTGCCTGGAACGTGTTGTGCGGCATCCCGTTCTTGCTGCCTTCCTTCCTGTACTGGACGCACGTGGCGCACCACGCTCGCAAGCACTACGGCACCCGCGAGGATGGAGAATACCTGCCGCTGGCGGCCGGGCCCTTGCGCGGGATAGCAGCCTACCTGGCACAGCCGTTGGTGATTCCTCTCTTGGCGGTGCTCCGCTTCCTGATCTTGACGCCGCTGGGCTGGATCAGCCCGCGCTTCCGTCGGTGGGTACACCAGCGTGCCTCGTCGATGGTGATGGACCCCAGCTACGTGCGCCCCCTGCCCACGCCGCGGGAATTGCGCTGGTGGCGCGTGCAGGAGACGACGTGTTTCCTCTACACACTGGGCACCGCCGTGCTGATCATAGCCGGCCGGGTTTCCCCCTGGCTGTTGGTGCAGGGCTACTTGACGGCGGTGACGGTAATCACGCTCAACGCTGTCCGCACGATGGGCGCACACCGCTTTCGGCATACGGGCGAGGAACTCTCGTTTCTGGAGCAGCTCCTCGATTCGATCAACTATCCCCGCTGGCCGCTGGTGACGGAGCTGTGGGCCCCCGTAGGGCTGCGGTTCCACGCCCTGCATCATCTGTTTCCGTCCCTGCCCTACCACAACCTCTCGGAAGCACATCGGCGGCTGATGGCCCAGCTTCCCGAGAACAGCCCCTATCGCGCCACCAACAGCCCGGGACTGATCGCGTCGCTTGTCGAGCTGATCCGAGCCTCGGCAGAGTACAGCCGGCGTGCCCGCGGGCTGGCTGGCAATTCAGACGCGGCTTATCCCGTGGCCCGCTGAGGGTCTTGCAGGTCGACATCAGATGGCGGGTCGCGCGGGGAACGAGCCAGCATTGACGGCCGTGCCGGGCGGATCCGATCAAGCGGCTGGGTACCCGATGTGCTAGCTGCGACCGTGCGCATCCGTAGGCGGCGGCGGATCGTCGGGGACTAGGAGGGAGATGTTGGAGTAGGCCGGCTCGCTGCGCTTTCTTCAGGGTGCTTGGCTGCACCTGGCATCACGCCAGATCGTCTGCGCGAGGCCGCGGCACGAGCCACGCCACCACCAACCCCAGGGCATAGATCAGGCTGGTGACGGCGCCGACACGTCCGTAATCGCCAGAGAACAGAGCCACCAGGGGCATGTTGAGCATCACGCCGCACGCTGCGCCGATGCGGCCGAAATTGAAGGTCACGCCGGCGCCTGTCGAGCGCACGCGTGTGGGAAACAGCTCCGGCAGGCAAAGCGGCAGCCAGCCGAAATAGAATCCGCTGACCACTCCCAGCACGAGGGCCCACCAGCCAAAGCTGCTGTCCCGGGGCGAGAGGTAGTTGAAGATGTAGGCACTGGTCGCCAGCGAGCCGAGGCTGATCAGGAAGTACGAAACGCGTCGGCCCAGGCGGCTGGCTACCCAACCGCCGAGCAAGCTGCTTACCGCGCCGCCAAAAGAACGCTGTCCCTGCGTCATCGCCTTCAGTTGAGGGTCCGCCGTGCCTGAAACCTCATCGGCCCACGGAACCAGCCAATTGCCGCTGCCCCAGCCCCCCAGCAGCGGGATGCCGCCGAGCACAATTCCCAGCAGGGTGACCCCCAGCAGCGGCGGGCGAAACACCTCTCTCACTGGCCGGGAACCCGGCCGCGGCCGCAAGCGTTCCGCCAGCCAACGTGGAGACTCCGGCACGGCCGCCAGCACCACCGCACCCACCAGCACAGGCGATGCTCCCACCAGCATCACCCACCGCCAACTCGCAGGGGTGATCTCAACATAATAAGCGGCAATGGCCATCAGCACCTGCCCGACATTGGCGGCCGTGCCAATGAGACCCGCCAGAACGGTTCTGGGAACCTTGACCAACACCTCGGAGACCAGGGCAATTCCGTTGGGCCACATGCCCCCCACGCCCAAGCACGAAGCGAAGCGGCAGGCCAGCATGACCCACGGAGACTCTGCAAAAAACGCCGCCCCGCTGAACAACGAGTAACAAACGATGCTCAGGCCCATGGCACGCGCACGGCCAGCCCGGTCTCCCAGCCAGCCGAACAGCAACCCGCCCGCGGCAGCACCCAGCAAGAACGCCGCATTGTATCGAGCAAACCACTGGGCCACCATCGTCTTTTGCCCCTCTTGCAACGGCGTCGTTTGCTCGGGCCACAAGAAAGAGATCGTGGCCGAGCGGCTGACCAGCGGCGTAATCGACATCTGCGTGCCGGCCAACATCCAGCCCAAAAAGGCGGTGGTCAGCACCAGCGTGCCGCCCAGACGCCCGACGCCGCCCTCACGTGCCGCAAGGGGACCACTCACTCCGGCCTGCTGCGGGGAGCGGCTGCTGGGACCGCCCTCGCTCCGGTCCGCTCCAGCCATCTCAGGGGGAGCAGATGGCTAGACAGGGTCGCCAGGCAGTTCGGACTGCATCACAGCATCCCTGCCATTTCATGCGGTGCAAGCTGGCTGCGGGCCGCGGCGCGAACGGCCTGCTCGATTTCGAGGGTCGTCGCAAAACCGATGATTGCCGAAGCAACTCGGGGATCGCCGATCACAAACCTCAGCGCAAGTTCAGCAAGCGAACTTCCCGCCGGCAGGCGGGCGGCCAACAGCGCCGCGCGCTGCGCGTCGCGCTGGTACAAGTCCAGCGGGAAATAGCGCGTCTTCTGCGTGTGAGGACTGGGCGGCTTGCCGGTCAGGGCTCCTCCGGCGAGCACGCGAATGGCCAGCACGCCGGTACCGTAGCGCTGGCACACATCGATCAGGCAGCCGTAGTCTTGCTCCGGCCACCCTTGCGGCATACGCCGCCCAGCACTCGGATTGAGCACGTGATACGGTACCTGGGCAGCAGCAAACTCACGCGTGGCCAGTACCGCTGCGGTAGCCGTGGGGCTGCCAGCGGCTGTCAGCCCGAGATGCAAGGCAAGCCCCTCCTCGCGCAGCCGTTCGAGCGCCGCCAACACGCCGCCCGGACCAAGCACATCTTCTACAGACAGCGCATCGGGTAGCCGGCCCCGCGCCTCGGCCACCATATTGTGCAATTGCAACAGCGTTACCCGCGCCAAACC
>JAIMBC010000154.1 GCA_023511675.1 Pirellulales bacterium | reverse complement strand
CTCCTCGCGCGTCGGGCGGCGGCTGCCTGCCGGGAGGGAGGCGCCAGGCAGGCGAGACGCCTGCCCCCCGGGGAGGGCCTCCGGCTCGCCCGGCAGGTGGCACGCCTGTCCGCCGGGGAGGGCGTGCGCCAGGTGGGGCCGCAGCTTGCGACGCCGTGAGTCTAGCAGACGATGTGCGGCAAGTCCAGCGCCTACCAGAAGCACGGTGGCGGCCGCGCGGTTCTCCAGCGACCAGGCGGCCGGGTCCAGCACCAGGCCCAGGTCTGCCAGGCCCCATGACTCCAACGCGGCGGCCAGCAGGCCCCCGCCGGCCGGATGCAGTGGCCCGTCGTGGGTCGTGCCACGAGCCGTACCCACTTTCCTACTGGCACCCGGGCCGGCGAGGATCTCGTCGCGGTCGATCACGACCACGCCCGCCTGCTGGTTTTCTCCCTCCCCTGCCCCGCACGCCTCCGCGGAACCCTCCTCCCCCCCGCACGTTTCCATGGACACGAGCACCTGGTGGCCGGCCGTGAAGCAGACGGTCGTGTGGCGGGCGCTCGCCATCGCGGCCAGGCCGTCGAGGATGGTCAGCGCTCCACCCAGGTAGTTTCCGTCGCGGATCTGTCCCACGCCCATGCCCACGGTCTCGATACCCCCGGCAATCTGCAGGCCGCGCAACAAGGGGGTGGCCACCGCGCAGGTGCGGTCGGCCGCCTTGCCGAGTACCTCGCCCACATTGCTGGCGAGTTTGCCCACGCCGCCCAGAGAGTCGGAGGCCTTGCCCGCCGCCTTCATGGCCTTGCCCGCCTTGGAGACGAGCTTGGCCCCCTTGCCGATCACATCGCCGACAAGAGGAACGGCGCTGACCAGGTTCATCACGCCATCCTCGTAGTTGCCGCGTGCAAACGAGATGCCGGCATTCACCAGGTCCGAGATGCCGGTGGGGTCGAAAATTCCGATGACGTCCAGGACCGTTTGAATGGCGTCGAGCAGTTTGTTTTTCGGGGAACTCTCTTCTTCGGGCGGCGTCTCCGGCTCGGGCGCCTCGTCCCAGCCCACAGGCTGGGTGTCGTAGCTCACCGATTTGGTGTGACTGTACGAATGCGGGCCGTTTTGAGAGAGCGTGGTGGTGGTGCCGTGGGCGGTCCTGGTGTGGAGGGTGAAGGTGTCCAGGCGGGTGGTGAGCGTTTCGGTGCCGCGTTTGGGGTTGCCGGAGTAGTCACCCACGTCGGTGTAGGTGCGGTCGCGGGTTTCCTGGTGGACCCAGTCGTAGCGGGCGTCGAGCTGGTAGGCCTGGGTGTGATCCACCTTGTAGAGGGATTGTTTGTCGACCTGGTAGCTGCGTTGCGTGCCGTGTGTGGTATCGACGTACTTGTGGCTGGTGGTCCGTTGGGACGAGTAGGTTTCTCGCAGGGCGGCGGGGCCGAAGTCAAAGGTGGTTTGGAAAATCACCAGCAGGTCGAGGGCACCCTGGATGAAGTTCTGGATGTCGCTGGTATTTCCGGAGTTTGCCGAGCCGGAGCCGCCGTGGGCGGGACTGGTTTGCAGCCAGGCCTGGCCGCTTTCGCCCAGCAGGTCTGCCACGTCGAAGCCGCCAGTGAAGGTCAGGGGGAGCGTGTTTGCGGCCATGTCGACCACGGCCCAGCCGATGTTGCCTCCCAGGACCCACAGGCGCCAGAGGAGTTCATCGGGGGCAGGAACAGGAGAGCCGCCACTGGAACCGCCGCCCGAGCCGCCGGAACTGCCGGAGCCGCCGAAGCTGGGGCTGCCGAGCTGGCCGAAACCCGCCGTATAGCTGAGGGTCTCGGTCTTGCCTCCCGATTCGATCTCCTGGGAGGAGTGGCTGCCGCCGGGGGTGAAGGTAGGCGTGCCGCTGCCCTGCAACTCCATCTGCTCCGTGGCATGGCCTGCGTACCGGCCGGAAAAGCTGGTGTATTCGGAGACGGTGTGCTGGCGCTGGTGGGTGTGGTGGTTGTATCCGTCGTCGAGCCAGGCGAAGAGTTTGGTGGAGGATGTGACGGTAGAGCTGGAGGAGAAGCTCTGCCGATACGTTTCCTGCGTGGTGCTCCAGGCATGCAGGGGGGAGGTGGTGGTGCCGCCGGTGGTGGTGGTGAAACTCCAATCGTCGCCCTGGTAGGAAGATTCGTAAGTGATGGCCTCGGCGAAGAGGCCCCGGCGCGTGGGGAGGTCGTACTGGGCGGCCAGTTTTTCGGTCTCGGTGCTGGTTTCCTGTTCGTGCTCGCTGAGGAGAGAGACGGACCAGTAGTCCGAGCCGCTGGGGCTGTGGGCATGGTAGCCGAAGACAAAGAAGTGGGAGGTGCTGTTACTTCTGCTGTCGACATCGTGGGTCCAGGTGAGGGTCTGGTCGGCGCCGGCGGGATCGTAGGGCGTGCCCTGGTAGGGGGCGGGCTTGCCGGCCGTGCCATCCATCATGCGTTCGAACTGCTCGGCCTGGGGGTTCTCCCAGAAGTCGCTGGTCCAATCGCTTGATGCGGGCTGGCGCATTTGCGGTTCGGCGGGCGGGCGCCAGTCGGGGTCGACCTTGGACGTGCTGGTGTGGGCGGTGAAGTCAGTGGAGAGTACCGTGTCTTGCAGCGAGAGGTAGTGCTGTGTGCTAGCCACCAGGAGGCCACGGGCGCGGGTGAAGGTGCCCTGGGCGAAAGAGCTGCTGGTGCTCTGGGCGTGAAGCTGCTGGACCGCGGTATGGTGCGGGGTGCCAGGCGGGGCGTTGGGGTGGGATTGCACGCGGAGGGTGCTGTCGCTTTGGGCCGAGGTGATCTCGCTCTCCTGGTACCGGCCGGTATGCGTGTCGTCGAGATAGCTCGTTGCCTCGGCGTAGGCGTAGTGGCGGGCGGCCGATGAGGTCTCTCCCTGCGTGGTGGTGTACTCGCGATCGACGTGGATCAGGAAGCCCTGGCCCGCGTGGCTTACCTGCTGCCAGGCGGCCCTGGAGAAGGTGCCGGCGCGGGTAGGGGCGGCCGTGCCCTGTTGCCAGAAGCTGCCTTGTTCGGAGAAGGTGAGCCTCGTCTGGGTGTGGTACGAAGACTGCGAGCCGCTCACCGTGGTGTAGAAGGGGGAGTTGAGGTGCAGGGTGCCCACACTGGCCTGCCCGCTGGCCGTGGTGGCGATGTTCTCGGTGGTCTCGAAGGAGACGGACTGTTGCAGGGGGGTGTCGGCCAGCCACTCGCTGGTGCCGCTTTGGCGGGCGGTGCGTGCGGTCTGGGTCTGGGACTGGTGGCTGGCGGAGCCGCTGGTGACGCGCGAGCCGAGTCCCGGGACGAACTGGGTGGAGCCGAAGGTGGGGTTGTCGCTGGAGGTTGCCTGGCTATTGCTGGCGGAGCTGCTCTGGAAGCTGTTGGAGCGGTAGATGCCGCTGGGGCCGGTGGTGTAGGTGCCGGTTTCGCTGTGCTGCGAGCGGCTGTTGGTGGTCTGCCAGGAGGCGTAATGGCCGCCGTTGACGCCGCCGGGGGCGTGCCGGCCGTAATGGCCGGCGTTGGCGGCCGTGGCCACGGCCGTACCGCTGCCCTGGCTGGTGTAATCGGCGGTGCGGGTAATGCCGGCGGCGTTGGCGGTGAAGGTTCCCGTCTCGCTATAGGCGTGCTGGCTGGCGTTCTGCTGGACGAGGGTGCTGGTGCCGGAAGCGGCCAGCTCGACATAGTGATGCTGGGCGGAGGAGGAGGAGAAGACGGTTTCGGAACGGGAACTCTGGAAGGTACCCGTGGCGGCGTAGGCGGCAGTGCGGGGGTCGCTGTAGGCGGCGCTCTCCTGGCTGGAGGTGGTGCCGAAGCGGATCCGCTGTTCGTGGTAGGTGCCGCTGGTACCGGTGGGGACGCCCAGTACCATCAGCACGGGCGAGGCATGGGAGCCGCTGCCGGTGGAGGTTTCAAAGTACGTGGTGTCGCGGCTGCGGGCGTAGTTGCCCGAGAGGGAGTGGCTGGTGGGGGTGGTGGTGTAGGAGCTGCTATCTTGTTCGCTCCAGGCGACCTGCTGGGACCAGTTGCCGCTGGCGCGGCCGCTAGCGCTGCCGGTGGGATAGGAGTAGTTGTGGTACTGGGTGCCCTGGCCGCTGGAGTCGGTGGTGCCGCTGGAGTTGCGGTGGATCGCGCCGCTGGTGGTGTCTCCGGAGGGGCCGCGGGAGAAGCTTCCCGAGTGCGTGGCGTCGGAGGCGGTGTGGGTGGTCTCCTGGTAGGTATAGGTGCTGCCGATCCAGGGGGAGCTATGGCTGCCCGAGAGGACAAGCTGCTGGCTGCCGTGGCTGGTGGTGTGGCTGGAGAAGCTGCCGCTGGTGCTGTCGTCTGTGTAGCTGCCGCTTTGCGTCTCGCTACGGGTGCCGCTGGTGCTCACGAGGAGGGTGTAGGTGCCGCTCACCGCGCCCTGGCCGGCGGCCCAGTGGTACTGGCCCGTGGTTTGCAGGTGCAACTGGCTCTGGCCCGCCAGGTCGAACTGATAGCTGCCCGAGACGCTGACCGCATCGCCGATCCTTTGGTAGTTCCCCGAGTCGCTGTAACTTCCCGCAGCGCTGCCTGATTCGAAGCGGGAGAAGCTTGCAGAGCCCAGGGCGGTGCTGCGCGAGCCTGACAGGTCGACGGTGTAGTCGTAGGCGAAGTCGTTGGTGGAGGTATAGCTGCTGCTGGCCGAGCTGGTGGCGGGGCTCTGGACGAAGATGCCCGTACTATCGAACTGGCTGGAGTAGGTCCCCGCTTGCCAGTGGGTGAACGCGTAGCTCGAGGCGGCATCGCTGCCGGAGCCGCTAAAGAGGAGGGTGTACCCGCCGGTGGAGGAGTAGGCGAGGGTGGTGCTGCCGCTGGCGCTGGTGCCCTGCGGGCCGATGGTGAAGCCGGTGCCGGCGCTGGACTGGGTGAGGGTGCTGTCGGTGGTGCGGGTGTTCAAGAGGGTCCCTTGAAAGTTGGGTCCCAGGCGGCTGCCGGTCTGCTGGACGGTTTCGGAGTGGGCGAAGGAGGCATGGCTGGAGAAACCGGACCCGCTTACGAGGCTGGTACCGTCGGCGAGCGTGTAGTTGCCCAGCTCGGAGTAGGTGAAGTCCATCGAGCTGGACGTTTGCCAGTGGGTGCTGTCGGCCACATTCACGCCCTGGTAGACGTAGGCGTAGGCCGCCAGGGTGTCTCCGGAGGAGGTGGTGCCGCCGATTTCGCTGACCGTGAAGGTCACGTTGGCCACATAACTGGAGGGAGAGACGAAGTAGGTTCCCATTTCCTGGCGGCTGAAGGACATGCCGCCGGCCGCGCTGCTGGCGAAGCTATGCACGATGCTGCCACCGGGGTGGCTGAGGGCATGGGTGCGGGACTCGATCAGGGTGAAGGAGTAGGAGGTCGATTCGTCGCGGGCAAACGCGCCCACGGCGGCGGGGCCGGCGGCATCGATGGAGAGCGTGCCGGCATCGGTGGAAGAGGCGGCCACGCTGTAGCTGCGGGCGTGGACGTAGCTGCCGGAGGAGCCGCTGCCGGCCGGGTAATAATCGCCGGCGTCGTAGAGGGTATAGCTCTGGCTGAAGGTTTGCTGGGTGGCGTAGTCGATCTGGGCGGCGTGGGCGGCGAGGGTGCTGGTGCTGAAGCTGCCGGCGGAGATCTGGCGGATAAAGGCGGCGCTGCCGCCGGCGGTGTGCGTGTTCGCTCCCTGGGCGGTGCGGCCGCCGACGGTCCCCGAGTAAGGCGCCGAGGCGTGGGAGGCGAACGTGAACGCCAGGGACTCGGAGACGGTGATCGTGCCGGAATAGAGGACCTCCTCGGCCTGGCCGGGCTGGTAGCTGCCTGCCACGGAGATGAGCAGGGAGTAGCTGCCAGCGGCGGCGAGGAGGAAGTCCTGCGGGGCGTCGCCCCCATGGGTGGAGAGGCTGCGCAGGCCGTGCTCGCCGCGGTCGAAGGCGAGCGAGATGGCCAGCTCGATGGTGAAGGTGCCGCTTTCGCCGCCGCTGCGGGCGATCTGGAGGGTGGAGAGGAGGGTGCCGCTGGTGAGGCTGCCTTGCTGGGGGCCGCCTTCGGCGACATCGAGTTCCTGCTCGTGTTCGAGGTCCAGGGGGAAAAGCGCGGGCGTGGGGTGGAAGGTGAAGAAGGCCTGCCAATCTTGCTGAGCGGGCAGGCTTCCCTCTTCGAAGCCATACTGCCCGCGCTGCGGATTGCGGCCGAAGGCGGCGTCCGTGAGGGTGTGGTAGCGGAAGAGGCCGAGGTTGACGGAGCCGGGTGGTGCGTCGAGGCCGGCGGCGGCGGCATGGGAGGCGAGGGCGGTGCCGATGGCGGCCCGCACGGCGGCCAGCGCCGCGGCGGCGGTCTGGCCGCCCTCGGCCGTGCCCTCGGCCAGGCCGGGGAATTCGGGCCCGCCCAGCTCGATTGCTGGCTGGTAGGTGAAGCTGAGCGAGACCCACGCGCCGTAGACATAGGTTTGGTGGAGGGAGTCCCAGTGGACGCCGCGTGCGGCCACGGTCGCGCTGCCGCCCGGCAGGCCGCGTGGCTGATAGAGGAAGCGGCCCTGCTCGTCGCTGGTGGTGGTGTCGTCGGGGCGGCCGTCGGCATTGAGGTCGATCTCCACCTGCTGCAAGGCGACGATCGACTCGCCGCCGAGTTGGCCGTGGATGGTCGGGTCGCTGGTGATGCGGTCGGTCTGGCTTTCGCCCGTGTCGTTGAGCAGGGCCAGCCACTCGACCACCAGGGCGGCTGGCTGCTGGTAGGTGAAGGTGATGCTCACCCACGCTCCGGCGCGCTGGCGGCCCAATTCGGTGTCGAACGCGCTGGCCCGCACGCGCACGGTATGCTCGCCGTATTCGAGGTTGGCGGGGGCGTACTCGAAGCGGCCCTGCTCGTCCGCCACGGTGGAGGCGTCTGGCTCGCCGTCGCCCGTATAGTCGAACTGCACGGTGGCGAAGGCCGCGCCCTCGCCAAAGGCCACGCTGCCGCTGAGCGTGGGGTCGCTGGTGATGCCGTCGGTATGGCTCGCGCCGGTATCGCGCAGCAGGGCCAGGCCGACAATGGCGGGGCCTGGTTTCTCGTAGAGCGTGAAGGAGAACGGCAGCCAGTCGCCGGCCGGCCCGCGGTCGTGAGCCACCGCCCGCACGTGCACGGTGATGCTGCCGGGCTGGAGGCGGCGGGCGTGCGCGCCATGGAGTTCCAGCGTGAAGCGGCCTGCTTCATCGACCAGGGACGCGAGGTCTCCCGCTCCATCGTCGTTCAGGTCTAGCTCCACCAGGACGTGGCGGGGGCTGCCCTCCGCCACCACCGTGCCGGTAAGCGTGGGGTCGTAGGTGACCAGGTCCGTGTCGCTCTCGCCCGTGTCGCGGGCCAGGCCGAGGGAGACGATCCGCGGAGGCCCCGGCTCCACCAGGGTGAATGCGAATGCCACCCACGGGCCCAGAATCATTCCCCGCGGATAATCCGGCTCCACGGCACGCAGCTTGACCTGCACCTCGCCCAGCGCAAGGCCCACAGGCTTGATGGCGAAGCCGCCGTGGGCATCCGTGGTCCCGGCCTGGTCCGCCAGGCCGTCGCCGTCGAGGTCGAGTTCGATGGTCACGTAGGCGACGTTGCCATCGTTGACCAGCAGGCCGGTGATGGTCGGATCGCTCGTCTGCCGGTCGGTAGAGGAGCTGCCCGTATCGTTTGCCAGGGCGAGTTGCGTGACCACCGGGCTGGCATTGGTGCCGGTTTGCAAGGTGAAGCTGAAGCCTATCCACGGGCCCAGCAGGTCTTGCTGGGGCTCCGCGGCCGCGATGCGCAGGCGGGCGGAGACGGTCAGCACGCCCGGCAGCAGCCCGGGCGGCACCGCGACCATCGGCAGGCCCGCGCGAGCGAGGTAGGCGGCGTCGGGCTCGCCATCCGCGTCGACATCGAGCTGCACCTCGATGGCCTCTCTCCAGCCCGTGGCGTTTTCCGCCAGGCCGGCCACGGCGATGGCCAGAGAGGGATCCGAGGTCGCCAGGTCGTGGGAAGAGACGCCCGTATCGTTCCAGAGGCGGATCTGGGAGATGGCCGCCACCGAACCGGCCAGTTGCCAGGAGAGTTCTGCCAACTCGGGGTCGTTGCTGCGCAGCACGGCCGTGCCCACGAAGCGGCCTGGGACCTCCGCGGCAAGCTCGATCTCGAGGCTGGTGCTCTGGCCTGGGGGCACAAGGGCCTGGGGCGCGGTCAGCAGGGTGAAGCCCTCGGGGAGGAGCAGTTCGCCCAGCTCCAGATCCGCCGTGCCGGCGTTGTGAATGGTCAGGGTTTGCCTGCGCGGCGTGCCGGGCAGGGTAAGGCCTAGCTCCACCTGGCTGCCGGGGGCAAGGGGTTCGGAGCCGAGGAGCAAACGGAGTTCGGGCAAGGCCGCTTTGCCGTCCAATGCTAGTTCGAAGGAGCGGTGGCGTTCGTCGTTGGTTACCAGCCGCAGCTTGCCCGCGTAGACGCCCGCCGCCTCGGCCGCCAGCCGCACGGTGATGGCCGTGCTTTCGCCGGGTGCCAGCGTGTACGTCTGCGGGCCCGCCAGCAGTGTGAAGCCGGCGGGGAGGAGGATCTCCTGGCCGAGCATGAGATCCGCGGAGCCGGCGTTGGTGATGGCGATCAGCCGATCGACGGGCGTGTGCTGCGGCGTATTGCCGAAGGAGAGACGCGCACCCTCGGAAAGGGGGTCTGGGCCAAGGGTGGCGCGGATTTCGGACAGGCCCACGGCCGCGGTCACACCGAAGATGAACAGGCCGGCCCACGGGTCGTTATTGGGCAGCACGACGTGCCCCGCGTAGCGGCCTGGCACCTCGGCCGCCAGGCGGATGGTGAAGCTGGTCGAGCCGCCAGGGGCCACCACCGGCTCGGGAGCGGCGGCGAGCTGCCAGCCGGGAGGCAGGATGGGCGTCTCGAGGAGCAGTGGGGCCTGGCCCAGGTTGGCCAGGGTAAAGCTGGCTTCGAGCGGTTCTGCCAGCGGCGTGTGGCCCAGGTCGACAAGCTGGCTGCGCTCGACGGGCATCTCGCCATGCCAGAGCGAAACAGCGGGGGCGACCACCGTGGCCGCCACATCGAAGGAGAAGGGCTGTTCGTCGCGATCGTTGTTGAACAGGGCCACCTGGCCGCCAAAGCTGCCCGGTACGATCCCGGCCAGCGAGATTGTCACTTGATGGCTCTGGCCCGGCTCGATCGCCAGATCTCCCTCGGTCCAATCGATCAGAAAGCCCGGCGGCACCACGGGCGAGAAGGCCAGGACCAACGCTGCGGAGCCGATGTTGCTGATGGTGAGCGTGCGCTGTGCCGTGGTTCCCACGGGCACCTGGCCGAAGTCGAGCGTGCCCGAGGCATGCAATAGCGGCTGGCCCTCGACCGTGATTTCGATCTCCGGGGCGGTAACGGCCGTGGCAGTGAAGGCGAGCGTGAAGGGATTGTTCGCCAGGGCATTGCTGGGCAGCGCGAAGGTGCCCGACGCGGTGCCCAGCGTGGCGGCATCGAACTGCACGACGAACTCGGCCTGCTGGCCGATACCGAGCAGCGGCGGTGGGGCCGCGAGCAAGGAGAACCCGTCGGGCAAGAGCATCTGCTGCGGATCGATCTCAAGCTCGGCCGTGCCCGCATTCTGCAGGACGAAGGTGCGCCAGACGGGAAAATTGAGGTTCGCGGTGCCGAAATCGACGGTGCTGGTGCCGGAGGCGAGCGCCACGCCATCCACAGCGAGGAGGATGTGCGGAGAGGCGGGCCAGACCTGGGCGCTGATCTCGAACTCGAAGGGATCTTCGTCGGGGTCGTTGCTGGCCAGGGCCACGGTGCCTCCATAGGTGCCAAGCGCCTCGGCCGCCAGGCGCAGGACGAAGCGCGTGGAGCGGCCGGGGGCGAGCGACGCGTCGGGCTCCGTGTGCACCACGAAGCCGGCCGGCAGGCTCCAGGAGGGGAGATCCAACAGCAGGTCTTCGGTGCCGTCGTTGCGGAGGTGGAACGTATAATCGCGGGGATAACCGACGGTCGTTCCCCCCAGATCGAGTGCGGTGATGCCGTGCGCCACCTCCTGCTGGCCATATCGCAGCCGCAGATTGGGGGCGTGAGGATAGATCACCAGGAAGACGGTGGCGGGCTCGCTCGCTAGCCCCGTGTCGCTTGCGCGGTAGGTAAATGAATCTTCGCCCACATAGCCTGCGGCCGGCGTGTAGGTGAACGAGCCGTCTGGCAGGAGTTCGAGCGTGCCATGCTGGGGGCCTTCTTCCAGCAGGGCGATCAGGG
This sequence comes from Pirellulales bacterium, assembly GCA_023511675.1. Classification (GTDB taxonomy): domain Bacteria; phylum Planctomycetota; class Planctomycetia; order Pirellulales; family JAIMBC01; genus JAIMBC01. Next base: position 3,909 of record JAIMBC010000154.1, on the reverse strand, counting down.
GGTGCCCGTCTGGATCGCGGTCGTTATACAGCACGCCGGGTGCCGGCACGTAAATGCCAAAGCCCACTACCCCGCCGTGATAATCGTCCGCGGCCGTAGGGGGCTGGTTCTCGTCGTCGATGAGGGTGAGAGAGGCTTGCCAGGGCTGGTAGCGGCGGTAGGCGGGGTCTTCGAGCAGCGCGATGATGAGCGTCTCGGGAATCTCGGCCAGCTCGTCGTCGACGGGCGTGACCAGCACCTCGGCGGTGGACTGGCCCGCTGGGATGACGATGCTGGCTGGCAGCGGCTGGAAGTCTGCTGCCTCCGCCGTGCCAGCGATAACGGCGAAGTAGACGGTCAGGTCCATGTCGTCGGGTCCGAGGCGCGTGAAGACCAAACGCGCGCTATCCGCGGGGTCGTTCTCCCTGGCGGAGGGATCGTCCGCGACGACGTAGACCCAGGGCGGGTCGTTATCGGCAATGGTGATGGCAGCCGAGACCGGCTCCGCGGGGTTGTAGGCCGCGGCATCCGCCAGGGTGACGATGAGCGTCTCGGGCCACTCGGGCAGGTCGTCATCGACGGGCGTGAGGACGAGCAGGACCGAACTTTCGCCGGCCGGGATGGTGAGGTAGCCGGGCAAAGACGTAAAGTCTTCCGCCGTGGCGGTGCCGCTGTAGGTGTACAGCACGGTCAGCTCGTAAAGCAGCGGGCCGTTGCGCCACACGCGGATGGCGGCCGGGTGTTGCGCGCTCTCCGCCGCCGCGGAGTCGAGCAGTTCGAGCCAGACCTGGGGCGGGTCGTCGCTGGTAATGGTGACCACGGCCTGGTCTTGCATCGGGTCGATGGCATAGGCCGCCGAGGAGGCCAGCGCGATGACCACGGTTTCTGAGTTCTCGGGCAGCGCGTCATCGACAGGCTCGATGAGCAGATCGACGGACGTTGCCCCGGCGGGGATCTCGATCACCCCCGGCAGCGGCTGGTAATCCGCCCCAGAGGCCGTACCTCCCACGGTATAGTTCACCGTCAGGGCCGCGCTGGTCAGGCCTTCGCGGCGGAATCGCACCTTGGCGGGCACCGGCGGGTTGCCCTCCAGGGCGCTGCTGTCGATCGCCTGAACGCTCACGCGTGGCACGTCGTTATCTTCAACGTAGGCCGTGGCCGAGGCCGCCTCCGAGTCGACCAGATAGGCCGCATGGGGGGTAATGGTCAAGACAATCGTTTCGACCTCTTCTTGTTCCGCGTCGTCCCAAGGCTCGATTTGCAGATCAAGCGTGGTGACACCGGGCATCAGGGTAACGGAGCCGGCGGGGTGCTGGTAATCGTCCCCCACGGTGGCCGTGCCCGAGAGAGAGTAGTTGATCACAAGCTGCGTGCTGCTAGCGCCCAAGCGCGTGAATCGGAAGGTGGCCGTGTCGGGCCCCTGTTCGGCGGCCTGGGCGTCGATGGCCTGCACGCTCACGGTGGGCGGATCGTTATCCACAATGGTGAGCGTGCCGCTGGCGTTGCTGCCAAGCTGATAGGTTTGGGGCGAGCTGTGCACGAGTACAAGCTGCACCGTCTCGTCCCCTTCGGAGAGGGTATCGTCGACAGGCACGACCGTAACCGTGGCACTGGAGGCCCCGGCGGGAATGACCACGCTGGTACCGCTAGGCGAGCTGTAGTCCGCGGAGGTAGCCGTGCCGCCCAGCGAGAAGTACACGGTGAGCGAGGAACTGGTGGAGCCGTCTCGATGGATGGTAAACGTGCCTGGAGATGTGTCTTCCTCGTGTGCGGTGCCGTCGCTCACAGAGACCCAGACGCTGGGCAAGTTGTCGTTGTCGACGATGGTGACGGTGGCCGAGCTGGGCGAGCCCACCGTGTAGAACATGCTGGTCATGATGCTGATCACGACCGTTTCGTTCCCCTCCTCGAACGCGTCGTCAACGGGGGTAATGGTGATCTGCGCCGAGGTTTGATTGGCCGGAATCACGACGCTGTTCGACACCTGCTGGTAGTCGGTGCCATTGCCCGCCGAGCCTCCAATGCTCAGGTAGACCGTGAGCGGCGACGGACCGGGCGCGTTGCGGCTGATCGTAAAGACGCCCACGTCTCCAGGCGTCTCCGTGGCCATGTTGTCCGTGGCCTGGATGGTCACCACAGCCAGCAGGGCCCGCTCTTCAAGCAGTTCGCAACCCAAGCGGGCACGCGGGGGTTTTCTGTATGTATGTGTGGGGGGGGGTAGCGACCGCCGCGGCGCGTCCCGCGCGCGAGGCGCTCGCGGCCGAAAGCACCAGCAGAACCCTGGTCGAAGCGGCACCGGGAGAACCTACGACCCATCCGACTGCTCCTCGTAGCGTGTGGTAAGGAAGAATCTCCCCCCGGGCCGCCCCCTTGGAGAGGCCCCTTGGGCGAACCATGTCTCCGCCGTGGTGGGCTGAAGGGCGGATGGGCTTCGGAAACTACCCAGCAGATCCCAACCACGGCTGCCGGCTCGATCTACTATCGTAGCCGGAGAATCTACCAGAGTTCCGCGGGAAGTCAAGAGGCTGGCGGGGTCTGCCGGAACTTTTTTTTGGCCGGGCTAAGTGGAGACGGGGGTTGGGGTCAGCCAATAGGACTACCATGGGCCACCACGCTGGATCGTAGCGACGGCCGCCACGGCGGCGGCGGGCGGGCTGCCGGCGAGACGGGCCGCGGAATTGCGGTCACCACGAGCACGGACGATGTCCCTCGGGGCGGTGAAATTCGGCGGTTGCTCGGAAGTCAGGTGTTCGTTGGCTTCGGGACACGCGTGAAGCAGCAGTCCGTCCAGGACAGCCAGCAACCGCGAGAGCTGCCGGTAACCGTTGACGGGGCGAGGAACTGGCAGGAGGCGGCGGCGCTGCTCAAGGCGATCCCTCCCCGGCAGGACGCGCAAGCGGCACCGGCGAGACGAGAGGGGCGGCGGAGAAGCTGGAGGCGATGCAACTCGGCCAGGCGGCGACGCCCGATTTGTGCCCCATCGAGCGGGGGGGGGATGATCCGCGTTCCAATGGCTATGCTGACAGTGACCAAACAGGCCCTCCACCCCAGCACAGCCCGCATGACAGCTTGACAGGGGTGGTTTCACTGGTCGAAAGCGTTGTCCCCAGTCGTCCCGGTGTGATGTAGCGTGTCGTCGGCAGCTTGAAGGAGAGCCGTGATGAACCGCCGTCGTTTCCTCCAGCAGGGGAGGGGCGTGTCGGCCATGGCGTTTGCCGCGCCGTTCGCCGCTCAACGGCCCAGGGCATCTTCACGAACGCGTGACGCTTTGCGTGGCTGGCGTGCGGGGTCAGGGGGCACAGTTGCTGGCTACCTTTGCCAGCCTTCCTACCGCCATCGTCAAGTATGTGTGCGACGTCGATGCGAGCGTGCTCCTCCAGCGCATCGACGAGACCGAGAGCCGGACGGGCCGGCGCCCCAAGGCCATTGGCGACTTCCGAGGTGCACTGGACGATCCGGAGGTGGATGCGCTGGTACTGGGCACACCCGACCATTGGCACGCCATCCCCATCATCATGGCATGCCAGGCGGGTAAGGACGTGTACGTGGAGAAGCCGGACGGCCACAACCTGCTGGAGGGACGCAGCATGCTGGCGGCCATGCGGACGTACGGCCGCGTCGAGCAGCTTGGCACGCAGGGCCGCAGCGGATCACACCTGATTTCCGCCATGCAGTATCTGCGCGCCGGCCGGCTGGGACGCCCGGTCTGCGCCAAGGCCTGGGAAAGCGCTCGCCAGGGGCCCCTGACCAGGCGGCCGGAGGGCGATCCCCCCGCGGCCATCGATTACGACATGTGGCTGAGGCCTGCACCTAATACTACAGCGCTAGACTGCTATTGCTTATTAAGGAAATTGCAGCGATACTGTGGTCTGGCAAGAGCATTTGGGAGGCTCAGGCATGGATGCGGAACGGATTCGCAGTTTGGAGCCG
>JAIMBC010000153.1 GCA_023511675.1 Pirellulales bacterium | reverse complement strand
AACCGAGCAGCGGCAACTCCCGTACTTTCTCATCTCTCAGCAACGCCAAAAGCCGCATAAACGCGCGCACCAGCCGGCCTGCACCCACAGGCGGGGCAGGTGCTCTCGAAGAGCCGGTTTGACCGCTTCGGAGAACAGGGTTCGCCGCTCCTTGCTCCCCTTGTCGTGGCGGAGGATGATCAGATGGTTGCACCCGTCCGGGTTCGTGAAGCCGGTAGCCGCCGGCCAGAGGGGCGATGATGCGGGCCGCCTCGTCACGGCTGAGCACCACCGGTAATCGCGCCGCTGGCTGGGCGCGGACGACGCCCTTGATCCGCTCCGGTTCGACTTCGAGCGCCTTCTGATAAACAAAGACCAAGGCGGCGATGGCCTGGTTCTGGGTGGAGGCACTGACCCGGCCGCGGACGGCAAGGTGGATGAGGAAAGCATGGATCTCGGCGGCGCCACTCTCCGGGGGATGGCGTTTGCCGTGAGACAGGATGAACCGTTTGGCCCAGTCGCGGTAGGCGTTTTCCGTTCGGAGGGCGTCGTGCCGCAAGCGGCGGGCTTACCGCAGTTGCTCCAGCAGCTTGGGGGAGCGCGGCTCGTCGGCGCGCTGATCACCGCTGTGGGTGCCGCCCGCATACGCATACCCTACCCTGCCGACGTCGGTCTACAAACAAAGCACGAAAAGCAATCGTGGCAGGCATTATCCGGCCGCGCGCGACGGTCGTCAAGCGGCCGGGGAAACAGCGTCTGCCAAACTTTTTGGCGGTGCTAGGCGGGAAGGGGGGTGCCCAGAAGACTCCCGCCACACCCTTTCCAGCTGTCATGGCTTCTCACGGCGGAGCAGCAGGCGGGCAGTGCTGACATGCGGGGACGCGCCTGGGCGGGCCATCGCTGGCTTCTTCGGCCCTCGTTGGTGTTTTCGGGAGCGAAACAATTTTACATGCCGTGTTATGCGCACCCATGCGTCTGCCGGCTCCGCCGGCCGCATCTTCGCGTACCGCTGCCACGCAGACTCAGAATTTTTAGCGCACCATATGCTGGCCACTTCGTTGGCCGGGTCATACGTGGAAACCTGCTTGCCACCTCGCGCCGCCCCATGCACAGCACCCAGGGCCGCCGTGACCGCCGCCAGCAGGTTGTACGTCAGCAGGCCTCCGATCCGCGTGCCGTACCACTAGCCCATATCCCGGCAAGGGCAATCCCCGCTGCTGCCGCGTTTCCTTCAACCGATGACCCGTGGCCGCCAGGTCGCTGGCGTCGAGGATCAACGTCCGGTAGGCCGGCACCAGCGGTTGGCAAGGAAGCCCGCAGGACTTGAGGGCCGCCGCCATCCGCTCGGCTTCGCAACGGACCAGCTCGGTGATCACGGGCCGTTGCGGATTTGCCACCTTCAGATACAAGCCGGTCACCGACACGCCCAACTTCTTCTTCGGGGCATGATAGGCGGGGTGCAGCAAAGGCTGCACCGTCGTGACCGCCAGCGTGAGCAACGCCGCGACCGTGGATAACAGCAGCATGTCCTGATAATCCCCCTCACGGCAGTGGTGGAAAATCGTATCCCGTTCCGGCGGCGAAAGCACAGGGGCCATCGCCGCGCGAACCCTCATTGCCCCGAGGGCCTCGCGTGTGAACCGATCGAGCACTGGCTCGAGAGAGATGCAACCTTCCGTGCCAGGCGGCGACGGCCGATTCGCGCCCAATCCGGCGGGCATGAGGTGCACAGCCAGGTGATCCTGGATATTCCGAGAGCGACGAGGCAAGTCGGCGCCCCCGCGCCTCCATCCCAGGCCCAAGGGCAGATTGACAGTGCTGGGACGGAGGGGTTAAAGTCCTTTCGGGGCTGCGTACACGATCAGGCAAATGGGAGCGCGGCCATGCACTGGCACAGGCGGGAGTTCCTGGCGGGGGTGGGCAAGGGGATGATTGTGGCCTCGGTGGGCGCGGCAGCAGCCAGCGATCTGGGCCTGGCGTGGGCCTGGGCGGAGGAAGGCTCCGACGAACTCCCGCTGGGACGCTGGGAGCCGCTGGCCAATCTGCTGGTCGAGACGCCGCTGGAGCGGCTGCTTCCCACTCTGGTCGAGAAAATCCAGGCCGGCACCACGCTCGACGAACTGGTGGCGGCCGCCGCCATGGCCAATGCCCGCAAGTTCGGCGGCGAGGATTACATTGGCTTTCACACGCTCATGGCCCTGGCGCCGGCCTGGCACATGGCCCGGGAGTTGAAGGGGCCGCAAGCCGCCTTGCCTGTGCTCAAGGTGCTGTACCGCAACACGGCGCGGCTGCAAGAGACGGGTGGTCGCAGCGGCGAGGTGTTGCATCCGATTGAACCGGCGGTGCTTGCCAACGATCGCCGGCCCACGGATGTGCTGCGGGAGCAGGTCCGGCAGCAAGATGTGGCGGCGGCCGAGGCCACGTATGCGGCGTTGGCCACGCGAACCTCTCCCGAGGATGCGTTCGAGCATCTCTTGCACCTGGTGGAAGACAACGTCGAGGTGCACCGGACGGTGCTTCCCTACCGTGCCTGGGCGTTGCTGGATCTGGTGGGCCGCGAGCACGCGCACACCATGTTGCGGCAATCCGTGCGGTACTGCGTGCGCGCCGAGCGTGGCAACAATGGTGAGGCCCGGCGCACGCTGGAGGCGCTGTTCGACCGCTATCGGCTGGAGGCGTGGCAGCCGGGCCGGCGCGATCCTGGGGACGCATGGGTCGAGGGTACCGCCATGTCGCTCATCGCCGATACGCCGGCCGTGGCGGCCGAGACCATCGCAGCGGCCCTGGCAGATGGCGTGGCGCCCAGCGTGGTCGCGGAGGCGATTGCCCTGGCTGCCAACGAACTGCTGCTGCGCGACCCCGGCCGCCCCGAGCAGTATGCGGACAGGGTCAAGCCCGCGGGCAGCGTGCATGGCGACTCGCTGGGCGTGCACGCCAGCGACTGCGCCAACGCCTGGCGCAACATGGGTCTGGCCTCCACGCCGCGGCACCAGGCGGCCGGCCTGGTGCTGTCTGCCATCGACATCAGCCGCAGCGCGCACGCGCCCGGTTACGGTGTGGACTTCTCCAAGCGCCAGCCCCAGCCTGTGCCGGAGGTCCTGGCCCAGGTTACGGCCGATACGGGCGATGCCCTGCTGGCGGCACTGGAAGACAGCATCCGCCAGCAGAACCAGGCGCTTGCCTGCGCCGTGGTGCATCGCTACGGCGTGCTGGGCTACTCGGAGCGGCCCGTATTCGACCTGCTGCTCCGCTATGCCATTAGCGAAGATGGCGCGCTGCACGCCGAGAAGTACTATCGCACCGTGAGCGAAGAGTTCTACTGCCTGCGGCCCGCCTTCCGCTGGAGGGAGCTGGTGGCGCTGGCCCGCGTCACGGCCAGTGAGTACGGCCGCCCTGCGCCAGGCTATCAGCAGGCCTGCGAACTGCTCAAGGTGTGAACGAACGCCTGAACTCGGCCGCCAGCGGCGCCGCGGCGTTCCGCCGGCACCATGCGACGCCACCCTTGCTCCTGGCGACGCCGCGTGGCGGCTGGCTGCTCACGCCCTGCTGATCATCCCATGTTTGGCCTCCGCCGTAGGCCGAGAGGGCCTGCCTTGCCACGATGGTTTGTCTCCCCATGCCGCTTTACTACGTGTCTGGTCCCGCCGTCATGAACCGTAGCCTCCGTGCTTCCGCCGCGCTCTTGGCGATCATGCTGCTGGCGGCCATGCTGCTGGACGCGCTTCCGCTGCACGCCGCTGACAACGAACTCTCAGCAGAAGAGCGAGAAGCCGGCTGGCTGCTGCTGTTCGACGGCAAGACGCTTGACGGCTGGACCACCAACACGGGTCAGCCCAGCCGCACGCCCGTGCAAGAGGGCGCCCTCAACCCGCACGGCTGCGGCGGCTACATGCTGATCCACGAAAAGGACTGGGCCGATTTCGAACTGGTGCTCGACTTCAAGATCAGTCCGGGGTGCAACAGCGGTGTGTTTTTCCGCACCTATCCGCTCGCGCCACGTCCGGGAAAAGACGTGGGCTACAACGGGCTGGAGATTGCCATCGACGACACCACCGCAGCGGGCTATCACGATACCGGTGCCATCTACGACCTGGTGCGGCCTCAGCGCAACGCCATGCTGCCGGCAGGCGCGTGGAACCACTTGCGCCTCCTGTGCCGGGACAACCTCATCGAGGTCGAGCTGAACGGAGAATTGGTGAGCCGCATGGACCTGGATGAGTGGACCGAGCCGAATCGCCGCCCGGATGGTACGCCTCACAAGTTCGATGTGGCCTACAAGGAGCATCCGCGCCACGGCTACATCGGCCTGCAAGACCACGGCGCCGACTGCTGGTTCAAGAACATCAAGCTGCGACCACTCAACGACCAGCCGGAGCCCCAACCACAGAGGGAGCAGCCGGCGGAGCCGCAGCCACTGGGGGGCCGGTCGGCGAAGCCGCAGCCCGTGAAGGAGCGGCCCAAGGCACAGCCGTCGGATGCCCCCGCGCTGTATCGGGCCGGCCGCTCGTGGTATGATCACAGAGCGACGTGGCTCCGCAGGCCGCGAGGAGTGCGGCCCGTGCTATTTCGCATGCAGAGCAACGTCGATGAGGGTGCGGGCCGGTCGAGATGGCCATGTCAGGCGAGTTGCGCAGCTCGATCTCGCGAGAACCGCCGTGGTTGGCGCGGCGGGAGTTTCTGTGCGCTGGCATCGGCCTGGGGGCTGCGGCCGTGGCGGCCATGCTGGCGAAGCAGCAGCGTGGCATGGCTGGGCCATCAAGCAACCCCTTGGCGGCCAGGCCGCCGCATTTCAAGCCGCGGGCCACGCGGGTGATCTACCTGTTCATGCACGGGGGGCCGAGCCATGTGGATCTGTTCGACCCCAAGCCGGAACTGGTCAAGCACGCGGGGCAGCCGTTGCCGGAGAGCTTCGGCCAGGTGATGACGCGGCGGCAGGTGGCCTCCAACCCATTGCTGCCGCCCGTGCGGCCGTTTCGGCGTCATGGCGAATCCGGCCTGCCGATCAGCGACTTTCTACCCGAGCTGGCCAGGCATGCAGATAGCCTGTGCGTGCTGCGAAGCTGCCACGGAGACAGCGTCAACCACCCACAGTCGGTGTACCAGATGAATACCGGCAGCATCCTCATGGGCCGGCCCAGCCTGGGGAGCTGGGTGTGCTACGGGCTGGGAAGCGAGAACGAGAACCTGCCGGCGTTTGTGGTACTGCCGGATCCTGGGGGCGGTGTAAAGGGAGGTCCGCCAGCGTGGGGCAGCGGCTTCTTGCCGGCAGCCTACCAGGGGACGGTCATGCGGGCCGGCAAGGCGCCCCTGGTGTATCTCAAGCCTCCCCAGGAGGCCAGCGACGAGCGAGAGCGTGCCATGCTGGACCTCACCCAGCAGTTCAACGCCATCCACTTGGCGGAGCACGCCGAGGACGATGAGCTGGCGGCGCGCATGGCCGCTTACGAGCTGGCGTTTCGCATGCAAGCCGCGGCGCCGGACCTGGCAGACTTCTCTGACGAAACGGCCGAAACCCTGCGCCTGTACGGCATTGGCGAACCTGAGACGGACGAGTTCGGCACACGGGCCCTGCTGGCGCGGCGGATGATCGAACGGGGCGTGCGGTTCGTCCAGCTCTACGCAGGCGATACCAATGGTTGGGATGCCCACAACGATGTGGAAGCCAATCACGGCCAGATGTGCCGCCGCACCGACAAGCCTGTGGCCGCCCTGCTCGCCGACCTCAAACGCCGCGGCCTGTGGGACGAGGTACTCATCATCTGGGGTGGCGAATTCGGCCGCATGCCCATGAGCGAGCAAGGCCGCGGACGCGACCATAACCCCTGGGGCTACACGGTGGTACTGGCCGGTGCGGGCGTACGGGGGGGTGTGGCCTACGGGGAGACGGACGCCATGGGCCTGCGCGCCGCGGAGCATCCTGTGCATGTACACGACCTGCACGCCACGCTGTTGCACCTGTTGGGCCTGGACCATGAGCAACTTGTGTTCACGCACCACGGGCGCGACGAGCGGCTGACCGACGTGGCCGGCCGCGTGGTGCACGAGATTCTCGCGTGAGCTGCCGGCCGGCGCCTCGGACGGGGACCGTCTGCCCGAGATCCTGCGTCGGCCCGATCTGTCTGGCCGAGGATACAGCCCGGGGGAGGCGGTAATGGTTGAGTTCTTCAAGAGATGGTTTCAGGGGAGGCAGCCGAGCGAGTCGTCCGATCGGCTGCTGGCGGAGTTTCGCCAGTGCTTGCACAACATGCGTGCCATCTATCGCGAGGGTGCCCTGGCCTGCGTGACGGAGCAGGCCGCGCGGCTTCGCGAGCCGCCCGATGCGCTTGTGCGCAAGCTCGAGGACCTGGAGCGAGGGCTGGCCGCCAAGGTGTTTGTGGAGATGGCCCACTCCGACCGGCAGTGGAGCGAGAGGGAGCAGGAGCTGGCTGCCGCCGTGATCGAGCACCTGTGGAACGTCAAGCTGGCGGGCGAGCCGTTGCGCGCGGCGATCGAGACGATTTCTCAGAAGGCGGCCACGCTCGAGTGGGCAGCACTGCTGCGGCCCTTTATCACCTTGGCGCCTCTGCGCGAACGCGCACCTGGCCTGCTTACCAGCCTGGTCCGCATGTCCAACATCATAGCCAAGGCAGATGGTACGGTGCGCGACGAGGAAGCGGCCCATTTGCGCTCGCTGCAAGGTTTGCTTTCCCGCGAGCTGGAGAAGATCCCGCTGGCGGACGGGGATGAGCCGCAGTACGATCCCGCCACGCACGCGCAGGCGCAGGCCGTCTCGACCAAGCCTGCTTCTGTTACAGCCGGGCCGCCCGTGACAGGAGACGCACCCGGGCCCCAGGCCGTTGCCGCTGCGCTCACCCCTCAGGAGCGCCAGACGCTGCTGGAAGGCGCCATGGCCGAACTGGAAGGGCTCATCGGCCTGGCCGGCATCAAGCACGAGATTCGCGAGCTGGTGAACTTCTTGCGCGTGCAGGCGCAGCGGGCGGCCCATGGCCTGCCGCAGACCGGCGTAAGTCTGCACATGGTGTTCGCCGGCAATCCCGGTACGGGCAAGACCACCGTGGCCCGGCTGCTGGGCCGGATCTTCGCCGGCCTGGGCATCTTGCAGAAGGGGCACCTGGTCGAAACAGACCGTGCCGGTCTGGTGGCCCGCTATGCCGGGCAAACCGCGCCCAAGTCGCACAAGAAGATCGACGAGGCCCTGGACGGCGTGCTGTTCATCGACGAGGCGTACAGCCTGATAGCGGCCGAGGGAGACGATCCCTACGGCCATGAGGCGCTGCAAGTGTTGCTCAAGCGGATGGAAGACGACCGACAGCGGCTGGTGATTGTGCTGGCCGGATATCCGGGGCCCATGGCGGAGTTGCTTTCGGCGAATCCCGGTCTGCATTCGCGGTTCTCACGGCAGCTTGAGTTTCCCGACTACTCGGCCAGCGAGCTGGGGCGCATCTTCGAGACCATGTGCCACGCGCAGCGCTACGTGCTGACATCGCAGGCACGTGCCCACCTGCTGAGCGGCTTCTACTACCTGGTCTTGCACGCCGACGAGACGTTTGGCAACGGGCGGCTGGCACGCAACGTGTTCGAGGGCTCGATCCGCCGCATGGCCAACCGCATTGCCGGCATAGCACCCCTGACCGCCGAGCTGCTCACGACGCTGCAGGCGGAAGACATTGCCATGCCCCACGTGCCGCAAGATGCGCTGGACCTCCTCGCTCAGAACAAAGCACGGCTGGCCGCCACCTGCCCCGCTTGCAAGGCCGAGGTGCGATGCAGCGCCTCGCGGCTGGGCCGCCGCGTGCAGTGCAAGCCCTGTGGCCACCGCTTTCTGCTCGACTGGGCCGAGCCGCAGCCCGCACACTGACCTGCTGCGCTCATCGGCTCGGTTCGCTGCTCGGGCCGAAATCGCCGAATATGTTCACCCTGCGGCTAGAGGCCGCAGCTACGGCTGGTCTGCGGCTGGAAGCCGCAGCTACCGCACAGCTACGCGGTTTCCTCACGCGGCGGCGAACCCCGGTAGAACGACTGTCCCAGCGGGTTTTTCCGAGAGGTCACGGGGCCCGGCGTGCTGTCTTCGCGCAAGGCGGTGTACAGCATGGCATACTTGGCGTCCAGATCGTCTGCGTAGTGTACGAGCAGGGCCTCGGGCGTCATGGGTGGTTTCGGCGAGCCCCACTCGGGCAGCCGCTGATGTGCGAGGATCAGATGCTCCAGCCGCAGCAGTGTCTCGGCATCCAGAGGATGGCCCGCCTGTGCCTGTCGCATCGCCGCGTCTCGCACCATGTCTCTTCCCAGCACAACATGGCCGATCAGGCTCCCCTCCGCCGTGTACACAGCCGAATCGCCCTGCCAGGCCAGCTCGCGCAGCTTGCCGATATCGTGCAGCACGGCGCCGGCAACGACCAGACTCTTGTCGAGCGGAGGCACAAGGTCGGGATAAAGACGCGCATACTTCTCAGCCAGCAAGATGCAGGTGTGCGTCACGCTCAGTACGTGCTCAAGCCACCCCCCAACAAAGGCATGGTGGTGATGCGCGGCGGCAGGCAGCTCGTAGAGCCGCGCGCGGTGCTCGTGCAAGATGCCCAGCACCAGCCGCCGCAGAGGCTCTTGGGAGATGTGCGCCTCGGCAAGCTGGCACAGCTCAGCGAACATGCCCGCCGCCTCGTAGCGAGAACTCGGTAACAGCGATGCCGGATCAAAGCCGTCCGCAGCATCGGCCGGCACGGCGGGTCGGATCTTGCGAATATCGAGCTGCGCTCCATACGCGGTCTCTCGATAAACCGCACGCAACTTGTAGAAGGTGCCCGGCTGCCAGGTGCGCTTGCACTCCTCTGCCCAGGGCGAGTCTGCCCAGATGGGAAAACTTACCTGCCGCCGCGCATCGCGAAATGTGACGCGAAAGTAGGGCTTGCCGTCACGCGTGGTCAACACCTCCTTGCCGGCCAGCAGAGCGAACACATCGGCCTCCTGGCCGTGCGTGAGGGAGGCGAGAGGCAATACGGGCGGTGGTTGCGGTGGCATGTCCGAACGGCGGTTGCTCGGCGCATGGCGGGAGTCGGGCTGCCACGCGCCTGGCAACCTCGCGTGGCAGCAGCCGCCCCCGCCTGCGGCATCTGCCGAAACGCCTTCAGCGTAAGACATGCCCACACGGCCTGCAATGCTCGGCGCGGCCCGCTATTTCCGCGGTCTGCACAAGGGGCTGCCGGGGCCATACGGGCCGCCAACGGCGTCGCTTGCGCCGCGGCATGCGCTTGCCGCCGGCGGCACCGTCCGGTCTAATCGACTGTCGGACAGAGACGGCCCACCCTGCTGGCACGCTGCATCGTAACCTGGTACGGACCCTGCCGCGTGGTCCCCTTGAGCGGCGGCCGCGTGTGCTGTGGGCCCTAACCTACTGTGGAGATCCGCCCCATGCGTCCCGTTCCCTTGTCCGCGGCGGCAGCCGCCTGCCTTGCCAGCGCGGCCCTGATCCTGTGCTGCTGGCCGTCACCACCGCCCCGCGCGGCCGCACAAGACCAGCGAGAACAAACGGACAAACAGGCTCCCGACGTTCCCGACGACCCCAAGCTACGCGAGCTGTACAAGGAGTTCGTCACCAAGGCCGAACGCCTGGCGCGCGAGTTCGAAAAAGCACGCCAGTACGATAAAGCACGCACGTGCTACGAGCAAATCCTCAAGCTGGTGCCGGGTTACGCCAGTGCCGAGACTGCGCTGGCCAAGCTGCGGGAGCGCGAAGCCACCGCCGTGCGCCGCTCGCTGGATGTGGTCGCCAACAAGGGCTGGCAAGATACCGGCGTGATCGTGCTGGCCGGCAAGCCGCTCTCCATTCGGGCAGAGGGGACCTGGAACTTCCGCCTGGCGGCGCAGCTCGGCCCCGACGGCATGGCCATCCCCAAGGAGCTGCGAGATTTCAACCTGGGCGCCCTGGTGGGGATGATCGTGGCGGAAGATCCCGCCAAGTCCAAGCCCTTCTTCGTGGGCTCGGAGTTCGAGATGGTGGCAGAGGAGCACGGCCGCCTGTGGCTGCGCATGTACGACGCCGATCCGAGCGACAACTCGGGCAAGCTGTCCGTAACCATCGAGGGCACCTTCGAGCGGGAGTAGGCTCGTGCTGAGCAAAGTCCTGCCCAATGGCCGCGTGCGGCAGCTTGGCATAGCGTGGCCCTCGAAGCGGCTGATGGCATGTCTGGCCCTGTTAGGCGGCCTGCTGTTTCACGTCGGCCAGGGCCAGGCGGCACCGCCCGGCGGCCGGCTCCGCCCGAACATCGTCCTGATCCTGGCCGACGACCTCGGCTATGGCGACGTGGGCTGCTACAACCCCCAGGGCAAAATCCCCACGCCCCACCTCGACCGCCTGGCTGCCCAGGGGATGCGGTTTACCGATGCGCACTCGGCTTCTGCCGTCTGTTCGCCCAGCCGCTACACCTTGCTGACGGGCCGCTACGCCTGGCGCACTCGCCTGCAACGCGGCGTGCTGGGCGGTCTCAGCCCCCCCCTCATCGAAGAAGACCGCCTGACCATTGCCCGCTTGCTCCAACAACAAGGCTACCACACGGCGTGCATCGGCAAATGGCACTTGGGAATGGGCTGGCACGTGCTGCCGGGCAAGAGCGTCTCGGAACTCAACATCGAGAGCCGCGAGCAGGTCTGGAACGTGGATTTCTCCCAACCGATCCGCGGCGGTCCGCTCACGGCAGGCTTTGATCAGTACTTCGGCATCAGCGCCTCGTTGGACATGGTGCCCTACGTATTCATCCGCAACGAGCGGCCGACACAGCAACCCACGCTCGATCGAGCCTTCCCCATGGTGCTGGGCCGAGATGCGGGCCAAACCAGACAGGGCCCCGCCGCGGCCGATTTCGACGCCGCCCACGTGCTGCCGGAACTGGCTCGAGAGGCCGTGCAGTACGTCCGCAGCCGCGCTGAAGCGGCCCGCTCAGGACAGCCCTTCTTCCTGTATCTGCCGCTTGCCTCTCCGCACACTCCCATTTTGCCCACGCCGGAGTGGCAAGGGAAAAGCGGCGTGAATGCGTATGCAGACTTCGTGATGCAAACCGACGACGCAGTAGGCAGCCTCTTGCAAACCCTGGAAGATGAGCGGCTTGCCGACGACACGATCGTGCTCTTTACCAGCGACAATGGTTGCTCTCCCATGGCGGGCTGGGAAGAGCTGCTGGCCGCCGGCCACCACCCCAGCTATATCTACCGGGGCCACAAGGCGGACATTTACGAAGGGGGGCACCGAGTTCCGTTCATTGTGCGGTGGCCGGGCCGGGTGGCCGCGGGCAGCGTCTCCGCGGCGCTGGTGGGATTTGCCGACGTGATGGCGACCCTCGCCGACTTGCTGGGAGTGCCCCTGCCCGAGGATGCGTGCGAAGACGGTTACAGCTTCCTGCCCGTGTTGCGAGGGGGGCCCGGCATGCGCGAGGTGCTCGTGATGCACTCGGCGAACGGCTCCTTTGCCATACGGCGGGGGCCATGGAAGTTGTGCCTCTGCCCTGGCTCGGGCGGCTGGAGCTACCCCGCGCCAGGGCGGGACGACACCACCGGCCTGCCGCCCGTGCAGCTTTATAACCTCGAGACCGACCCGGGCGAGCAGCACAACGTGCAGGCGGAACACGGCGAGATCGTCGCACGGCTCTCGCAACTGTTGCAGGATTACGTGGCACGCGGCCGCCAAGCCCCCCCTTAGCAAAAGGGGGGGGAAGTAGAGAACTCTGTTCAACCGCCGCATCGTCAGATGGCACGGCCCAGACGCGCCTTGAACGCATCAACACATGTCAATACGATGGGGGGTGGCCGGTAGCTTGCGGCGTCTCGCCGCGGTGCCGGGACCTGACGTGTTGATTCGCTTGCAACCGGAGCATGCCATGCCACGCATGTTGACCACAACCGGCCGCGCACCCTGGGCTTGCCTTGTGGCGGCCTGTGCTGTAATGGGCCTTGGGGGGGCAGACTGGCCGCGGTTTCGTGGGCCGCTGGGCCTGGGCACATCCAGCCAAACGGGCCTGCCTCTGAGATGGTCCAGCCAGGAGGGAATCGAGTGGCGGGTCGAGTTGCCAGGTGCGGGCACATCGAGTCCGGTGGTGGTGGGCCGCCGCGTGTTCCTCACCTGCTACAGCGGATACGCACAGGATGCCAACGCGCCGGGAGACATGAATCAGCTCAGGCGGCACTTGCTGGCCCTGGACCTGGAAAGCGGCAAATCGCTGTGGCGCCACGAACTGCGGCCGCGGCTGCCCGAGCACGCGTATGAGGGAGAAGGGGCGTATCACGGCTACAGCTCCAGCACTCCGGTTAGCGACGGCGAGCGGTTGTACGTGTTCTTCGGCAAGTCCGGCGCGTATTGCTACGACCTGGACGGCTCGCTGCTGTGGCACACATTGGTGGGAGACGGCATCCACGGCTGGGGGTCGGCCGCGTCGCCCGTGCTCTACAAGGACCTGCTGATTGTGAACGCCAGCGTGGAATGCGGTTGCCTGATAGCGCTCAACAAGCTCACCGGTGCGGAGGTGTGGCGCGCCGCCGGTGCAGCCGCCGCCTGGGACACGCCGCTGTTGGTGGATGTGCCCGAGGGCAGGCAGGAACTGGTGTTGAGCGTCGAGGGCCGCCTGCTGGGCTTCAACCCCGATACGGGAGAGCAGCTCTGGAGTGCAGAAGGGGTGCATCGCTATGTTTGCCCAAGCGTGGTGGCAGCCGAAGGCGTGGTTTACGCCATCGGCGGCGGGCACACTTCCCTGGCGGTGCGCGCTGGCGGCCGGGGCGACGTGACTGCTACCCACACGCTGTGGCGCGAGAACAAGGGCTCGAATGTCTCGTCGCCCGTATATCACCAGGGTTATCTGTACTGGGCCAGCGACAGCGGCGGCGTGATCGTCTGCCAGGAGGCCGCCACGGGGCGCACCGTGTTTCAACAACGATTGGCGTCTGCGTGTACTCGACCTTCTGTCCCTCACTGAGGGCCTTGTAGCCGTCGCCCTCGATGCCGCTGTAGTGGACGAAGACGTCCTTCGATCCGTCCTCCGGGGTGATGAAGCCGTACCCCTTCTCGCTGCTGAACCACTTCACGGTACCACGTGCCATGATGCTGACCACCTTTACCTGCAAGCTACCACAGACCAAACTCGCTCTGCGATGCCCGCCCATTGTCTCATGCATTTCGGTTCTCCGCAATAGGTGCGCGCGCTCTCAACCCGGGGGGCACGACTGCTGTCCCGGGGCTCACGCCAGGACGGTCAACCCCTGGACAGACTGCCCGAGGAACCGCTCCGGCCACGGCAGGTCGAGGCGCTCCCACCGCATCCCGCCGTCCCGAGAGCAGAACAGCCCCCGGTTGTTGGCCGCGTAGATCGTGTGCGGCTGATGGCGGTGCGTGGCGAACACGCTGATGGTGGTGCCCTCCGGCTGGGGGAGACCGTCACGGATGGGTGTCCAGTCGGCGCCTGCTGTCCGCCGATACACGTGCGTGGAGGCGGACCGGGCCGAGTACGCGCTTCGCGGGCCCGAAGCCGCGGAGACGACGACCGTCTCGGGATCGACAGGGTCCACGGCTACGCCGAACAAGTAGCCATGTCGGAGGCCGGACTCGGGGCTCTGCCAGGTGCGGCCACCGTCACGACTCTCGTAGTAGCCGTCACCCGCCGCCGCGTAGAGCCGCCCTCGGGCACGCGGGTGCGCCGCAAGCGTGTGCGTGTCGTAGGGACCGTCGGGCGTGCGGTCCATCCAGGTGTCGCCGCCGTCCCCCGAGCAGACCAGGGCGCCGGCCTCGACGGCCGCGTACACGTTGCGCTCGTCGTGCGGATCGACCGCGATCCAGCGCACGTGATGCGTGTTCGGACGGGGCGGGAAGCTCCAGGTGGATGCCGACGGCAGCCGGGTGAAGGCGCGGAGCTCTTCCCACGTCTTGCCGCCGTCCGCGGATCGGAAGAGCCTGCTCGGTTCCGTGCCCACGTAGACGGTGCCCGGGTGCCCGGGCTCCGCCTGCCCGACGGCGACCGCGGTGACGTTCGCCGGGCCGATACCCGCTCCCGCGGCCGCCCACGTCCGGCCGAAGTCTGCGGTGCGCCACAGGCCGCGATCTTCCGTACCCACGTAGATCCGCTCC
>JAIMBC010000152.1 GCA_023511675.1 Pirellulales bacterium | reverse complement strand
GCATGGACGGGTTTTTCTATGCGAGGCTGGGCAAGCCCGCCACTTCTTCCGCACCATGCCTGCGATGACCACCACCCTGCGCGCCACCTGGCTGTTCTGGCTGATCGCCCTGCTGATCCTCGGCACCGGTCGCCGTTCCGCGGGCAGCACTCCCGCTGCCCGCTCCGGCTGCTGCTGCGGCCCCGGCAGTACCCGCTGCGCCCGCACCCGCGGCACGGGCCTTGCCGAACTGAGCGTTGAACAGACCCAGATCGCCCAGGTTGATGATGCCGTCGCCGTTGATATCGGTCGTGGGGTCCCAGCCTGCGTCTTGCGCACGGCGGCCGAAATTGCTGTTCAGCAAACCCAGCTCGCCAAAGTTCACCCGTCCATCGTAGTTCAGGTCGGCATGAAAGGTGGGCTTGCCCGCCAGGGCCACATTCCGCTCGGCCCCATTCACGGCCGTGCTCCTGACCACCAGGCCGGCCGCGAGGTCGAAGTCTGCCAGGGCCGGGTTGCTCAGGCCGGTCCAGTCGGCTGTGTAGGTGAGAGACAATCTCAGTACCTGGCCGGGGCCCAGCACCACGTCATCGTCCGCAACCGCCGTCAGCGTGGGAGAAACGCTTACATGCGGTGCGTTGACCACGATCTCCTCCACCACGAGCGGCGCGTAGCCGGCATTAACGAGGTCTACATACTGGCCGGCATCCGGATATGCCGGGCGGACCAGGGGGCTGTCTGCAAAGCGCTTGCGGAACTGGCTGAGCCGCGTGCCGAACTCGATCCTCGCGTCGTCGGGTGCGCCGGTACTGTCGAGGATCGCCAAGGTCGGGTCGTCATCGAGCAGGGTCACCGTGCCAGTGGACTTGCGAATGGCAGCACCGGCGGCATTCTCCAGCACCAGCAGGATGGTCTCATGAGGCTCCGCCTTGGTATCGCCGTACACTTCCACGGTGACTGTCTGAATGAGCGGACCCGCCGGCGTGAACACAAGCTGTGCGGCCAGAGGCGCATAGTCGCCATCGCTCAGTCGCGCCGTGCCGTCGGCCGTGCGCACATCCACCGTCACGTCGGCCGGCGGGGCGGCACTGATCGACACGGTGATGTCGACTAGCGTGCTGCCCGCCTGGCCCTCGTACACCACCGCGTCGCCAATCGAGAGCTGGGCCAGGGTCATGCTGGGCAGGTAGTAGCTGCCCGTCAACAGCGCCGCCAGCGAGAGCGATGTGCCAGAGAGCGCCTCGGCGGCGGCCTGGGCCTCTTCTTCCGTGAGCGGGGGCAACGTAATGCCCGGTCCCGGCTCCGTCACATAGGTGAACGTCACGGCTGGGCCAGCCGGATCGTACGGGTCGTACAGCACGCTGTGGGCCATGTTGATCAGGTTCATGCCCAGCAAGCCGTCCAGCTCTTCCGCCACGTCGAGAACAAACACCGGTACGTTCTTGAAGCGCAGCCAGCGGCCCCCTTCCAGCGGCAACGAGAGTTCAGAGATCGTGAAGCCGGGGATGTCATCCACCACGCCCGCCGCCCCCTGCACCGAGATGGTGAACTCAGGCGCCCCTAGGTCCAGCCCCAGGGCATCGGCCGCCCGCGTGGGAATGGTAGTAAGCTGCGCCCCCGTATCGAACAGGAACAGAAGATCTTGCATGGCCGCAGATCCATGCACCAGTCCGCCACGCACCACCGGGCTGGGAGAAACGGTCATCTGCATGCCGGGATCGGCGTAGTTGTTCGCCCCCAGCAGTTCGACCGGCATGCGCAGGGGCTGCGTGGTATTCACGTCGGCCTCCAGCGGCGTGCCCGGTTGGTGAAAAGTCAGGTCTGGCACTGGAATCACCACCTTGCCAAAGCCCGGCAGGAAATCCTCAAAATCGATCTCCAGCAGGTGTCCCTCCGGGCGAATCTTGGCCGCCAGTCCGTTGGGAGCTGTGGGGGAAGGATTCAAGATGGGCGTGCCGGTGATGGTCGGCAGCAGGCCGCTGGTGTCGATCACGCCCACGAATGCCTGGATGCCGGGCACCTCTGCGCTCGGGCTGGTGATTACCTCGATGATGTCGAACGTGTCACCCGCCGCGGGCGGCTGCGAGAACGGCTGCTCGAAGGTGAACAGCCGCGCAGACCCGTCGTAGCTCGAGATACGCTGGATCTCTCCGGCCAGGGCCCCCGAGGTGAACTTGAGATAGAACCCGCGGTACAGGTTCGGATAGTCGCTCAGCTCCTGGTCTCCCTGAAACTCCCCGGCCGACGGAGCAGGATCGTCGACCGACCCTTGCTTGAACAGGTAGATGCGCTCCACGAGCGTGAACTCGTCGCCAGGCTGCGGAGCGGCGGGCAAAGGCGCGGCAAGCGTGAAGGTGCGCGTGGCGCCAAGATAGTCGGCCACCTGCCGCACCTGGCCGGCTGCCGGACCGCTGGAGAACACCGCGTGGAAGCCGTTGTAGGCCCCATCCGTCGAGTCAAGGGAGGCATCTCCGTCGAAGAGCTGGGCAGTGGAAGCAGCGGCTACCTGGGTAGCAATGGGAAAGGCAAATTCGAACTCGAAGACCGGCCAGCCTTCACGATCAATAATCACGCTGCCGATGTGGGCACCATCAACCAGCACGGTGCCCGGCATCGATACGTCTCCCACCAGCACCCCGCCCACCCCCTCTGCCACAGCACCGCCCGGCACCTTGATGGGGATGGGATCGCCAAAAAAGGAGAACACCTCCTGGTCCGCCGCAGAGAAGGTGATCACCGAGGCTCCCGTATCGAAGATCCCGAGGGCCGCCCGGCCATCGAAGGCCTGGTAGGTTTCGGCATGGAAGCCGAACACGTCAAAATCGACATCCAGCGTGATTTCCACGGAGCCGTCCGGGAGTACCACCACGCCGCGATCGAGCATGGCGCGGGACTCGAGCCGCTCGAGACAGAAGGGGCGACCGTTCGCCCGGGCCGCTTGCAAGCGCCGGGCCGTATGCCGTCCTCCCCCAGCTCTGCGAGGAAGGGGTGCGAGCTGCGGCCGCGGCCCAATTTGCAACAGCTTGCGGCCCAGATGCAAGATCATCGAAGCCACCGCGGCGCGCCTCCTTCGAGCGGCAGCTTGAGGCCCATGCCGTACGGGCTGTTTGGTATCGCGCCCCCACCCAGCAGGCAGTCGCATGACAACCTCCCGGCAAGACCGTGGCGCCGAAAGCCGCTGCTGGTCTGCTGGCGCCACCAGTGGGCTTGCGGGCTGGCGGTCCCGATCATGAATTGGCTGAATGCTCGCAACGCGAGAACCGCGCGTTGGAACACGTGGTTGCCATTCGTCCTAGGCAACGCACACCGGGCCAGCATAGCGAGCTGAATCGGCCAGTCAAGCGCGCCAAGCCGACGTAGATGCAAGCGGGTAGCGGCCCGGTCCCCCATATCTATCGCGTAGCCGCCGCGCAGCATGCCCACGTGCCCTGGGGGTATGCGGCGAGGAGACCTTTGCCCATGACGGAAACGGCAGGACGCGCTGGTGTGCTGGAGCATGCCGGAGCAACCGACGGAGTGGGGCCTGCCCAACCGCCATCAGCCGGCACGCCGCCCCCATGCCGCCGGCGCGGAGAGTGTGTTAGCGGACGCCTAGTGGAGGCAGGCACATCCGCCACCATTCGGCATGCGCAGGGAGTCGATCACCACCCACCACGTGTAAAACAACCTTTACAGCCTTAGCGCTAGCCTGTAATCCCCCTATGCATGCTAGCAGCCATTTTCGCATTTGCCGCGTGTTGGCCGCTTCCACCATGCATGCATGTAAGTTGCTAAACGCCAATGCTTTATGATGCCATCTCAATTCACACCGAATGAATGTCATTTTCTTGGCACGCGGGATGCTCCACTTTGCTCACGTCCCGAGTTCGACGTGCATCTTTTTGCGAGGAGCTGTGTGGACGCAACGCCTCTCCGCGGTGGAGCAGGTAACTGTAAACGTTTGTGGTTCCCCTAACCCTGGGAGTGTTTCAATGAAGGTTCTGTCTCGTCTGTGGAAGGAAGAGGACGGTGCCATCGTATCGTCCGAGATCGTGGTCGTGACCGTGCTGCTGGTGCTCGGTATGATCGTCGGTCTGCAGTCCGTGCGTGAGGCCGTGGTGACCGAGTTGGCCGACTTCGCGGCGGCCGTTGGCTCCATCAACCAGAGCTACTCGTTTGCCGGCATCACCGGCCACCACTCCAGCACCGCTGGCAGTGCGTTCGCCGACTTTGCTGACTCTTGCGATGCTGCTGGTATCGGAGGTGGCGCCTCGCAGTGCGTGACCGTTTGCACCATTGATCCCGCGGGTGAAGCCCCGTAGTAGCCCGGTTTGATTGCTTGGCCCCCAGGGGGCGGCCTTCCGCCCTTGGGGGCTTTTTTTTTGCGCGCTCGGACGGGGGGCCTTGCCCCGATCTTTCAAGGCCCTGCCCCCATGCGACATGTGGGGGGACGTCAATCTCGTCCCGAAGCAGCCGGCACGCGCGATCTGCGCGGCCTCTGGCCCCTGCTGAACCGCGGCCCCACTCGGCAAAACAGGCTCGTTCCCCCGGAGGTGAGTCGCTGCTAACGCAGCACGCGCCTGGCGGCCAGCAGCGCCTCCCAGGGCCGCTATGCCCCCTGGCCAGCAGGTACAAGTCCTTACGCCGAATGAGCTTGCGCGGAGCGCTAAAATTCTTGAACTTTTTGCTCGCTTTCCCCGACGTGCCCGATTATCGTAGAGCAATCGATGAACCCTGTTTCCCGCCATTCGCAGCATTGACGTGAGAACAGTTCAAGGTGCGGGTTATGGGCGAAAGCGAGAATCTTATGTATGCGGGGGCAGTTGCCCTGTTTGTTTTGGCAGCGGCCGTAGTTGACGCGCGGACCAAGAAGTTGCCCAACTGGCTCACCGTGCCGGCCTGTTTGGCTGGGCTGTTGTTCCACCTGGTGGCAGGCTACCTCGGTGCATCGCCTGGCTTTCTGAGTATCGGTGGTGGCGAGGGGGGCTGGGCCGGTATGGGCGCCGGGGCGCTGTTCGCGGGGATGGGCTTTGCCGTGGGGTTTGCCGTGCTGTTTCCGCTGTTTCTGTTTGCCAATGGCAAGGCGGGCGATGTCAAGCTGCTGGCCGCGCTGGGCACTTGGGTGGGTTGGTTCAACATCCTGTTGATCGTGATTGCCAGCGGCGTGTTCACGGTGTTGCTGAGCGTGGGCTTCCTGCTGTGGCAGATCAGCGCGCGGGGCGTGATGCAAGTGCGGCGGCGGTACTTCTCCAGGTTTGATCGATCGAGCATGCCGCTGCGTGCGGGCGAGAGCGTCGAAGAGGCGCGGCACCGCTGGCACGTGTGGCGGCGCGTGCTGCCCTACGGCTTGCCGGTAGCGCTGGGAACCTGGGTGCTGCTGGCCTGGCAGCTTTCGCACTAGGTCACGGTGGTGGGAGATGGGTAGAGGGTACAGGGTACAGCAGAGAGGCGAGAGGAAAGAGGGAAAGAGCGGTATGGGCGTAAGAATGAGGACGCGGTGGCGCTGGTCGCGGCGGGGCGCGGTGCTTTCCACCGAGCTGATCTTGCTGGTGCCCATCGCCTTTGGCCTGTTAATGGCCCTGGCAGAGTTCAGCATGTTGTGGCTGGCCAACCAGCGTGTGGTCGCGGCGGCGCAGGCAGCTTGCCGCACGGCAACGCTGCCGGGGGCCACGGCCGAAGCGGTGCAACAGGCTGCTACCACCGCACTGGGCAGGCCGGCCCTGATCAGCCAGGCCACGATCAATGTAACGTGGGCGAACCATGCTGGAGAGCCGGTCTCGGTCGAGGTGCGGCTGCCCATGCGCAGCGCCGCCCCCGATCTGCTGGCTTTTCTGGGGTTTGGGCTGGGCGACGGCCAGCTTGTCGCCCAGTGTGTCATGCGGAAAGAGTGAGGGGCCTATAGCGGTAAGTAACGAGCGGCCGGCCGCTGGCCGAAGGACTGCGGCGGCGGTCGGACGCGAACAGTATCTGGTTTGTCAGCCACGCGCGGGCGCAGGAACGCCGCGTGGAAGGCGCAGTCTGCGGCGGGCCTTCGCCCGCCGCGCTAGTGGAGGCTTGCGGTGTCGAGAATCAGTCCTGGTACGATGACGCTTGGAATCTTTGCGGTGCTCTTCGCACTTGCGGGGGCCTATGCCTTCCGCTCATATATGCAAAAGGAGACGCCGCCGGCGCCTCAGGCGGAAGAGCCAACGCTCTTCCCGCTTGCGGCAACCGACCTGAAGGCAGGTAAAACACTCGCCTTGGGAGACATTGCCCTGGTGCCGCTGCGACGGCAGGACTTCCAGCAGCGGAACATTCCTGCCACGACGGCCATGGCCGATGCCCGGCAGATCGTCGGCCGCATCCTCAAGGTGGATATCAAGCAGGGCGAACCGTTCCTGACCACCAGCCTGTATCCCGAAGGCGAGGGGCCGCCCCTGCCTGTCAAGCCTGGTTTTCGTGCGGTGACCATCCCCATTACGAACGTAGAAGCTGTCGCAGGCTTCGCGGTTCCCGGCACCTACGTCGATGTGCTGTTCCGTACGCGGCCTCGCACCGGCGACCGCGCGAGCTTGCCCATTCCAGAAGCGACCGTACCGCTCATGGAAGGCGTCGAAGTGCTGGCATTGGGCACAACCCGTTCGCCAGGGTCTGCTGCCCAGGGCAACGTCAACACCGTCACCCTGGCTGTTACGCCTGAGCAGGCCAAGACCCTGCAGGTCGTCGTGGGACGGGGGGATCTGTCGTTGGCCCTGCGCAGCCCTGGCGAGACGCTGCTAGCGGGCCAGTACCGCCGGCAGGCCCTGACGCTGGAAGACCTGCTGGGGATCGAGCCGCCTCCTCCGCCGTTCTTCACCGAGATTTATCGCCGGACGAGCCGCCAGGTGTTGGGCTTTGTCCGCGACCAGGTGGTGTCGGACACGCAGGCGGGCCTGCCTGCCGTGGCCCCCGTGGTTCCGGCAGCAGGCGCAGCCCCCGAGAACCAACCGGCGATCGGTGTGCCGGGCGCTGCCGCTGGCGGACCTCGTCCGGCCGGCGCCAGCGAGGAGCAGCGTGGCTCCCAGCCAACCAACAACGGCTAGCTCGGCTCCACTATGTGGAAACCAACACGAGGCAAGCCCATGCCTGCATCAAGCCTACGTAGCGGCATGACGACCATCGGGGCGCTGTTCTCCGTGACCGTGGCTGCGGGGCTGCTGGGGCTGGCACTGGAGTTTGCGCTGATGCAGCACGTGCAGGACCAGCTTCAGGCCGGCACCAACGCGGCTGCCCTGGCGGGTGCGATGGAGTTGATCGATGAGGATGTGCTCTATCCTGGCCGGCTTGCCTTGCTTGGGCCCAGTGCGGCGGCGGACGACGTGGCGGCGGCCCAGCAAGCGGCCCTCCAGTATGGCCAGGTGAACGTGGCCGGCGGGATGCGGATATTCTCCGACGTGGCCAACAAGCAGCCTCCGCCGGTTGCCGCCGGCTGGCTGGCGGAGCCTTTGGATCTCTCCTCGCCGCTCCAGCCCTGGCCGCAGGCGGGACAGGCCAACGCACTGGTGGTGCATGCCGAACGGTCGGAACGCTGGGGGAACGCGTTGCCGCTGTGGATTGGGCCGCTGCTGGGGGTCGCTCAGGCGGATGTGCGGGCCACGGCCACCGCGTGTGTGGACCAGCGCGTGCACGGTTTCCGCCCCGTACAGGGAAGCGTGATTCCAGTGGTGCCCTTGGCAGCTCTGGGCTGGGGATCGAACGATGCTTGGACCGAACAGGCGGCGGCTCCGGCCCAGCCCGGCGTGAATGACCGGTACACGGTACACTATGCATCCGGCCAAGTTACGGCCGGTGCGGATGGCATCCCCGAGATCGTGCTGTGCACGCCCCAGTATGCCGCGGGGCAGCAAGTTCTGGCCGGGAATCTCGGCTGTTTGAGGTTGAGCGCCCTGACCACAGCTCAGGACTTTGCGCGGCAGGTGCAAGAAGGACTGCGTGCAGCCGACTTGATCGAGTTGGGCGGGCAGTTGGCGGTGCCGCCGGGCGGCACGTTGGCATTGTCGGGAGCCAGCGAGTTCGAGGCATTGCTGCCCTCGCTTGCCGGCAATGTGCTGGGGGTGCGGCGGGCATGGCCGCTCTACCTCTCGCGGCAGTCAAGCGGCAGCGGGGGGGAGGAATTCGAGTTGGCCGGTTTTGCCGCCGGCAGCGTGGTCGATGCGTATGTAGATAACGGCCGCAGTTGCTTGGTTGTGCAGCCGGCGGTGCTGGTCTCTCGCACGGCACTGGTTCATGCGGCCGCGGGCTGGAATCCTTGGCTGGGGCGGCTGTGCTTGGTGCAGTGACGGGTGAACAGGCAGCGGGGAAACGGGAGGTATTACGGGAGATGCGAGCGATCATCGGATATGGCGAGGGCGTCGATGCCCAAGGCATCCGGCAGGCGGTCCTTGGGGCGGGGCTCGATTGCAGTGCGGAAGATACGGTGCCCGTCGCGGAACTCGAGGGGCGGCTCGGTCAGACGGGCGTGGATCTGGTGCTGGCGGCGCTGGGCAGCCAGCCCGACAGCGATCTACACGCCATCGAGCGGCTGTCCGACATTTTCGACGCGCCCATCGTGGCCGTGGCGCCCATGGTTGATGCCTCCCTGGTGAAGCGTGCCAGGCAAGCCGGCGTGGTGGAGTTCCTGGATGCGGCGGACCTGCGCCGCGAGCTGGACGCGAGCCTGGAAAAACTGATTGCCACCCGTGCGCTGCCCAATGAGCGCGGCATGGTCATATCGGTTTTCGCCCCCACGCCGGGCAGCGGGGGCACGACGGTGGCGGCGAACCTGGCCGCGATGCTCGCCAGGCAGCATGGCAAGAGCGTGGGATTGCTCGAGCTGGCTTGCCAGCACAGCGATCTGGCGCTGCTGTTGAACTTCAAGCCCGAGTGCGGCATCTCGGAGGTCTGCCAGCAGTGGCAAAAGCTCGACAAGGTGGGACTGGGCCGCTGCATGCACGAGCACCCCTCCGGCATCCACGTCCTGGCCAACAAGAACCTGCTGGAATCGGACCTGCCGGAGCGAGAGGCCGTGCGCCGCGTCACGGTGCTGGCCCGCGCTTTGTATCGAGCCACCGTGCTGGAGCTAGACCGAACGCTCGACGAGAACCAGCTTGAAGCCATGAAGCTTTCCGACCGTGTGCTGCTGGTGTTGCGGCCCGACGTACCGTGCGTGCGGCGCGCGCAGCAGGCCTTGCAGCAGGCCACGGCCGCGGGCGTGCCGCAGAAGCGCTTCGGCCTGGTGATCAATCGCTGGGGCATTCCCGGCAGGCTGCGCCAAGCGAAGATCGAAGAGGCGCTGGGCCTGAAAACCTTACAGCTCATTCCCGACGATGCTAAGCGGGCCACTGCCGCGGCGAACCAGGGCGTGCTGCTGGTGGACGTGTCGCGGGTGGCCGCCATTTCACGTGCCTTTGCGGCACTGGCCAAGCGGCTCGGCCCGTGAACCACATTCCAACAAGGCTAGGTGTAGGCAATCAGTTCGACCGAATCCGTGCCATGTATCAAACGTCTTGTTCGTCATCCGTGGCTTGCGTCGGAATGCACTTGCTGGAGAGCGTGCCGGATGGCGGTCGCGTTGCCTGTTGGCTTACCCGGCTCGATACCCTTGCTTGAACGGAGCACGAACCTACCATGACGCCCACCCAACTGAGGAAGCTGGTTCGCACGCAGGGTGCCCATTCCGCGCCCGCACGTAACTTCGAGCTGCACTTCCAGCGCCTCAAGGCGCAGATCCATGAACAGCTCGTGGCCTCGCTCGATCTCTCCAAGATCGGGCACATGGATCGCAACGCCTTGTACGCCGAGGTACGCGCCATGGCCGAGGCGGCTTGCCAGGCGCGCCGCGAGGTGCTCGGCCAGATCGATCGAGAGCGGCTGGCGAACGAGGTGATGGACGAGGTGTTCGGCCTCGGCCCGCTGGAGAAGCTGATGGCCGACCCCGCCGTCAGCGACATCCTGGTCAACGATCCGCAGACGGTCTACATCGAGAAGGGAGGCCGGTTGTACCTCACGGACGTGGTGTTCGCCGACGAAGCGCACTTGCTGCGCATCATCCAGCGGATCGTGGCGAGAATCGGCCGCCGCGTGGACGAAGTGAACCCCATGGTCGACGCACGCTTGCCGGACGGCTCCCGCGTGAATGCCATCATCCGCCCGCTGGCCATCGATGGCCCCAAGCTCTCCATCCGCCGCTTCGGCGTGCGCCCCCTGGAGATCGACGACCTGCTGGCCAACGGCACCATCCTGCCGGAGATGACCGAGTTTCTGGCTGGCGCCATCGAGGCCCGCGTGGGCTTCCTCATCTCGGGCGGCACCGGGGCGGGCAAGACCACGCTGCTCAATGCCCTCTCGGCCTTTATTCCGCCCGACGAGCGGCTGATCACCATCGAAGACTCGGCGGAGCTGATCCTCAAGCACCGTCACGTGGCACGCCTGGAAACACGCCCCGCCAACACCGAGGGCGCCGGCGAGATCACCCAGCGCGACCTGGTACGCAACAGCCTGCGCATGCGGCCCGACCGCATCCTCGTGGGCGAGGTTCGCGGACCCGAAGTCTGGGACATGCTCCAGGCCATGAACACGGGCCACGAAGGCTCCCTCACCACCGTGCACGCCAACAGTGCCCGTGACGCCCTGGCACGCCTGGAAATGATGGTAGCCATGACCGGCTTCGATCTGCCCGTCCCGGTGGTGCGGCAGTACATCGCCACCGGCATCAAGCTCATCGTCCACCTGGCGCGCCTCAAGGGCGGACCGCGGCACGTGATGCAGATCTTGGAAATCGTCGGCGTGGAGAATGGCACCTACCGGCTGGAGGAGGTGTTCGGCTTCGAGCAGCTTGGCGTGGATGCCGAGGGCGTGGCCTATGGCGAGTTCTACGCTACCGGCTACCAGCCGCAGTGCCTGAGCCGCTTGAAGGCGTCGGGCGTACGCCTCCCCGAGGGGCTGTTCGAGCGGCGACGCTTCCCCATGCACCTTGCTGATCACACGCCGGTGGCCCATTTCGCTTGAGGCGGTTGCTGGCTGCCTGGTAGCTGGCCGCGGGAAAGGTCCACAACGCTGTTTACTGATGTACGTCTCACAGGGTGGAAACGAAGATGAATCCGGATCTGATGGCATTGCTGGTGTTCGGGTTCGCCGCGTGCCTCATCGCCGCGGTCGGGTTGCTGGCAAGAGATGTGTTCGGTCGAGCGCGGCGGCAGGCCGAGGAGCGCGTGTCAGGGCGTTTGGGAGAAACAGGCATCAGCCAGCTCCCCACCATTTTCGACGAGCCGCCGGCACGCTCGTGGCTGGGCAGGCTTGACCAGCGCTTCAACCGACTCGTGGCCGAGACGGGATTGGAGATGGAGCCGGCGGGGGCGTTCTTGCTGATGATCCTCTGCGGCCTGGTGCTGGGTGGCTCGCTGTTCGTGTGGCGCGAGCAAATCCTGTTGGCGATTGGGGGCATGGCCGCGGGGATGGTGGTGCCGCTGGTGTACATGGTGATTCGGCGCAACCGCCGGCGGCGGGCAATGCAGGAGCAGCTTCCCGACGTGCTGGACTTGCTGGCCCGTGGCGTGCGTGCGGGGGAGAGTATCGACCAGGCGATCGCGCTGGTGGGCGAGGACTCGCCACCTCCCCTGGGCATTGAATTCCGGCGCTGCGCGCGGCAGATGGAAATGGGCCTTTCGCTCCAGGCAGCCATGCGGTCGCTGGTCCGCCGCGTGCCGCTGATGGAGGCGCGGATCATGGCTTCGGCCCTCTTGGTGCAGCGGGCCAGCGGCGGCAATCTGGCCACCACCATGGAACGCCTGGCGGCCGTGGTTCGTGACCGCCTGAGCTACCGCCGACAGTTTCGCGCCACGACCGCCGCCGGCCGCTACGGCGCCACGCTGATTGCACTGGTGGCGCCGCTGGTACTGGCCGTGATGGCCATCTGGCAGCCCGACTACGCTGCGAACTTTTTTAGAGAACCCTTCGGCTGGATCCTGATTGGCACCGCCTTCGTACTCAACCTGCTGGGCGTGCTGTGGGTATTCAGCATGCTGCGCACGGACTACTAGAACCCCCGCGCCGCCAACGCGGCCCAAGCCTTCAGAGGTACATGCCATGTTGTTGCTCAACCTGATGACGCTGCTGGTAGGTGTGGTCATCTTCTGTGCCGTGTTCTTTGTGTTGCAGGCGCTGTTCGCCCGGTCCAGCATACCTCCCGCACGACTCGCCGAGCCCTCCAACGGCAACAATAATGACACACGCCCCTTGTTCTCCCCCGAACTTGCCGAAAGTCTGGCCGCGCAAATCCCCCAATTGCGCGTCGAGGCCGAGCAGTTGGAGCTGGAGCTGCGTCGCGCAGGCAACTACCGGCCAAGCGCCCGCCGAGACTTCCTGGCCTTCCGCGCCTTCCTGATGATCCTGGTGGTGCTCGTCACCGCCGCGGCCGCCGTGATCGTCGGCCCGGAAAATGTCGAACTGGTGTACGTGATTCTCGCCGCCGGCGTGATCGTGCTCGCCCTGGCCTACTCGCTGCCACGGCTGATCCTGGTCTGGCAGGGTAATCGCCGCATCCGGCGGATCGAGCGCGGCTTGCCGGATGCCTTGGACATGATCACCATGTGCGTGGTGGGCGGCCTCTCCTTGCGCGACGCCCTGCTGCGGGTTGCCAGCGAGATCGCCACGGCACATCCCGACCTGGCCGTGGAGCTGGAGATTGTCCGCCAGCAAGCCGAGATCGGCACGCTCGACCTGGCCTTCAAGCAGTTTGCACAGCGCGTCGATCTGCCCGAGGTGCGGGCCATGGCCTCACTGATCACGCAGACGCACCGCCTGGGCACCAATGTGGCCACCGCCCTGCGCGACGCGGCCGACAGCCTGCGCGGGGCGCGGCGGCAGCGGGCCGACGAGGCCGCCAACCGCACCTCGGTGAAGATGCTCTTCCCCGTTGTGCTCTGCCTGATGCCGGCCGTGTTCCTGATCCTCTGGGGACCAGCCATCGTCGAGATGCGCAGCTTCTTGCGCCGCGAGCGGCAGCCCGGCGGAATCCTTGATCAGCCGCGGATCACCATCAACGAAGCCCCCAGCCAAGGGCAGGAGGCCGTGGCGGTTAGACCGACGCCCGGTAACTAAGCCTGAAGATCATGCGAAATTGGAGGGAACTGAACGAAAACTAACAGCAAAAAAACGACCCGGTAATTGACACGGCTGGGAGAAGATGAGTAGCCTAGTGCATTCGGTGGGGTTAGCAAGATATCGTTTTCCAGAAAGGAGCTTTTCCATTCGCGGTTCCGACGCCGCAGATGCCTCGGAATGCTAAAATGTGCGGGCCTGCAGGGGCATGCGTGCCGGCTCACAGCCGCCCGTGGGCGGATCCTGAGTCACAACTTTGAGTTTGCGGTCTACGAAGAACAGGAGAGGGCGATGCACGGTTCCCTAGTGCTGTTGTTCAGCCAGGACCAGGATGGAGCGACGCGACTCAGGCGCATGCTGGAATCGCAGCACCGCCTGAAGGTCGAACACGTCGGCTGCAAGAACGGAAAATCCGCGGCGAAGAGCCTGGCGCGGGCGCTGCCGCGGGCAGTGATCGTTGACTTGAGGCCCGGGGCGCTGGATGAGTCCGGCTTGCAGGCCGCCATGCAGTTGGGGCTGGAACACCGCACGGCCACCTGGACCGTGGCCTTGGTCAACGGGGGCTATCCACGTGAACTGGCCGTGTGGGCCGACGCCGTGGTACGCGAATGGCTGGAGTGGCCCACAGACCAACGCCGCATCCAGCGGATCGTGCAAAGGTTCTCCGGTCCCCCGCCTTCGTGTTCTGCGAATGTCGAGGCACGGACGATTCGCGGCAAGACGGTAAGCTTCACCACCCGTGAGCCCGAGCTGTTCCCGATGCTGGAAGACCTGCAACTGGTCGCCAAGCACGACGTCACCGTGCTGCTGATTGGCGAAACGGGGACCGGCAAAACGCACCTGGCGAAGTTGATCCACGAACTGTCGCCCCGTGCCGAGGAGAAGTTCCTGCCCGTCGCCTGTGGGACTTTACCCGCTGACCTGATCGAGAGCGAACTGTTCGGCCACGTCAAGGGGGCGTTTACGGGTGCCGACCGCACCAAGATGGGCAGGCTGGAGTCCGTCGGCCGCGGGACCTTCCTCTTGGACGAGATCGATGTGCTGGGCCTGGACCAGCAGGCCAAGCTGCTGCGAGTTCTGGAAACCGGGGAGTTCGAGCCGGTGGGCTCGAACGAGACGCGCAAGCTGCGCGGCCGGGCCATTGT
>JAIMBC010000151.1 GCA_023511675.1 Pirellulales bacterium | reverse complement strand
AGGGACGTGCTCTGTCGCCTCCGGCGCAGCGCACACGGCGGGCGGCCATCACGGCCACGAAGGAGCGTGGCCCTCCACCGGCTAGCGCCCCCAAGCCGCCCACCGCTTCCCCTCTCACTCCCTGTCGCCCGTACTCGCCCCCCCTTGTGGTAACCCTACACCGGCACCACCGCGCCAGCGTGGGCGAAACCGCTGGATCTCAAGCAGCGCGCGGCGTACGATGCCGGTCGACAACAGAGTTTCCCCGCGCTGCTGCCTAAGGTGTGCTGATGCGGCGCGGCGGATGGCATCTGCACCAGCGCAGCGCCCGCAGTGCCGCCGAGGTTCGCTGCCATGCGGCCCATCTATCTCGACTACAACGCCACCACACCCGTCGCTCGCGCGGTGCTCGAAGAGATGCTGCCGTACCTGGGGCGGACAAACGACGCACCGCTGGGCCGCTTCGGCAACCCATCCAGTGCCCACCCACTAGGACGTGAAGCCGCCGCTGCCGTGGCGCAGGCTCGTCTGCGTGTTGCCGATCTGCTCGGTGCCCGCCCCGAGGAGATCGTGTTTACCTCCGGCGGCAGCGAGGCCAATAACCTGGCCTTCAAGGGATTGGCGTGGCGCGTGCCCGACCGCCGCGGTCATGTGGTCATCTCGGCCATCGAGCATCCGGCCGTGGTCGAACCAGCCCGCTTTCTGGAGCGCCTCGGCTGGCAGACCACGGTGGTGCCCTGCAATCGTCGCGGCGTGATCGACCCCGCCGATGTGGCACGCGCCCTGCGTCCCGACACGCTGCTGGTGAGCATCATGCACGCCAACAACGAGATCGGCACCATCCAGCCGATTGCAGAAATTGCGGCGCTCTGCCGGGCGCGGGGTGTGCTGGTGCACACCGACGCTGCACAGAGCGTGGGCAAGGTGCCGGTGAATGTGCAGGAGCTGGGGGTGGATCTGCTCACAGTGGCCGGACACAAGCTGTACGCACCCAAGGGGATCGGCGCCCTGTATGTGCGTGATGGCGTGGAGCTGGTGCCGTTGATCCATGGCGCGGCGCACGAAGCGGGCCGTCGGGCGGGTACCGAGAACGTGCCGTACATTGTGGCCCTGGGCAAAGCTTGCCAGCTTGCCGCACAGGCGCTGCACGAGGTTTCCGAGCGCCTTGCTCGCTTGCGAGACCGCCTCTACCAGCAGCTCTGCCGGGCCATCGGCAGCCTGCCCATCAATGGCGACGGCGCACCCAGATTGCCCAATACGCTGTCGGTGAACTTTCCGCGCGTGCAGGGGCATGAGTTGCTGGCCCGCGTGCCGAGCGTCTGTGCGTCCACGGGTGCGGCCTGCCACTCCGGCACGGCCCAGCTCTCCGCCACGTTGCGAGCGCTCGGCCTCTCTCCTGAACAAGGCGAAGGCGCGGTGCGATTCAGCCTGGGCTGGTACACTACAAACGAAGAGATCGATCAAGCCGCTTCACTGCTGGTAGAAGCATGGAACTTGCTCAAGACCTGAGGACGGCCGCACCTACGTCGGCCCCGGACCGCCCCTGGTACGCCATCGACCATCTGGAACAGATCGCCACGCCCGCGCTGGCCGTGTATCTCGACCGCGTGGAACACAACCTCCAGCAAATGATCAAGATCGCCAGCGGCACGTCGCGACTGCGGCCCCACGTCAAGACCCATAAAATGGCTGCCCTGGTGCACCGCCAACTTGCAGCGGGGATCACACGTTTCAAGTGTGCCACCATCGCTGAGGCCGAGATGTGCGCCCGGTGCGGCGCGTCCGATGTCCTGTTGGCGCACCAACCCGTGGGGCCTGGCCCTACCCGGCTGGCTCGACTGGCCCAGCTCTATCCCCGCACCGCCTTTGCCGCCATCGTGGACGATGAGTCCGTCCTCCGCGCCCTCTCCGCCGCCTGCGCCGCAGCAGGCGTCTCGCTCGATGTGTACCTTGATCTCGACAATGGCATGCATCGTACGGGCATTCCCCCCGGCCCCCAGGCCCTGGCCCTCTACCGCCTGATCTGCCAGCTGCCGCACCTGGACCCCGGAGGATTGCACGTCTACGACGGCCACATACGCGACAGCGACCCCCTCGAACGCACCGCACATGCCGAGGCAGACTTCGCGCCCGTGCTGGAATTTAGAGCAGAACTGGAAGCCGCCGGCCTACCGGTGCCACGCGTCGTCGCCGGCGGCACCCCTACCTTTCCCATCCATGCTCGCCATCGGGATCGCGAGTGCAGTCCCGGCACCTGCATCTTCTGGGACATGGGCTACGGCACCCGCTTCGCCGAGCTGCCTTTCTTGCACGCGGCTTTGGTACTCTCGCGGGTCATTAGCAAGCCCAGCGACCACCGTGTCTGCCTCGATGCGGGCTACAAGGCTGTGGCCGCCGATCCGCCCCTGCCGCGCCTGCACCTGTTCGGCCTGGAAGGCGCACAGGTACTGGTACACAACGAGGAGCACCTGGCGCTGGAATGCCCGCAGGCAGCCGGGCTGCGCGTGGGCGACCTGCTGTATGGCGTGCCGCAGCACATCTGCCCAACGTGTGCGCTGCATCGAGAGGTGCTGGTTGTCGAGAAGGGGGCCGTGGTTGACCGCTGGGAGGTCACAGCGCGCGACCGCTGCCTGACGGTGTAGGACGGCAAGGCTGCCTGCCGGTGGGCGGTCAGGCGGTGAGCCGAGAGGCTGTCGGGCCGGCGGCCCGTAAAAGCCTGCAGCGGGGGGCGGCTGTCCAGCCGTGCTGGGAGGGAGTGTACTTGGCTCACGCCGCGGTGTCATGCAGGCTGCCGACTCACCGGGTGCCGGGCAGCTTGCTGCCGGCCACAAAGAAGAGGTACACCAGCAAAAGCGTTGCGCCCGTCGAGCGCGGAACCTTGCGAGCAAGCATGGCGGTGGTGGTGATTGCCACCACGACGAAGCATACCGGTAGGTAGAACCGCCTAACCTCGGGCGGCACGGCCAGCGGTCGGACCAGTGCGACCACCCCGGCATTGAAGCAGAAGAAGGCCAGGATCGACCCGACCACGTTGCCGTAGGAGATCTCGGGCCGTCCGCGCAGGGCGGCGGGAAGTTCGCGGGCGATTTCTTCTGCGCTGACCAGCCGTGCCAGAATGGTCATGCCGTAAAACGTTTCGGAGATCCCGAGTTGGGCGATGATCCGTGGGGAGCCTGTCACCAGCATTTCACTACCGATCACAATGGCTGCCAGCGAGACGACGAGCAGCCCGAGCGCCCTCTACCTGCCCAACGGTTGCTTGTGTGCAAGTGTCTCGGCCACTTCTCCGCCGGGCTGGATGGTCCATGCCCCGACGGCTCATCCACAACAGGCCGAGCACCGCCAGCACGAAACCTGCCAGCAGCAAGGCCCCGTCCAAGCGGGACAGCGATCCATCCCAGACAACAGCGCCAAACAGCACCACGGCCGCTGGCGGGATGGCGAGGATGGACCGCGGTGCCTGGCCGAACTCCATCGGCACAATGAGCGCCGTAACCCCGAAAGCCAGGGCAATGGCCACCATCGCCGCGCCAACGATTGCCCCGAACGCTATGCCGCCTGCCGACTCATACGCGCCGACTGCACCGACCGCCAGGTTCTCCGGGTCAAACCCGATAAACAGCACGGCGATCACGAACGAGGAGACTCCAAAGCCTGCGGAGGTGCCCACCGCCCCCCGGGACGAGCTTCTCCGCAAAATTAGGCCACCAGGGCCAGGCCGGCCGCCAGCAGGATGAAGTAGTAGGCCGTCTGCATCGGCGATTTCCTTAGGGGTTTTCTGGGCCAGCGCCACGGGCAGCAGGCCGTCTGCGCCGCAGCCCCGCCGCGGCACGCTTGTCTCGACCTTGCACCACTTCTGCAAATAGCTCCCGCAGTCTGTGTTGTGCCACGGCCAGCAACTTGTGGCCTCTGGCGGTGATGCGATAGTTCTTCCGCCGCTTCCCCGAGACCACCTCGGTCCGGCAGCGGAGGCAGCCCGCTGACTCAAGCTCGTGCAGGATGGGGTACAGCGTACCGGGGCTGAGCCGATATCCATGCCGCTGGAGTTCTTCCATCACCTCCACGCCACAGATGGCCCCTTTTCCCGCGTGATACAAGATGTGCAGCCGTACAAACCCGCCGAAGAAGTGGTGCAACAGTTGCGTCTCATTCATGGTATCGGTTAACAATATTGACACCCGATATTATAGGCACGATCATATCTGCAAAGAGAGCCGCCGTCTACCTGCCGTCAGACGGCTGCCAGGCAAAAAGATGTGAGGGCCAAAACATGAAAGCCGGCCTGCCTGCGACAATGGTCCTCGTTTTCTTGGCTGGGGGCGCGGCCGGGTTCTGGGCCGGCGCCATGGCTGCCCTGCCGGCCCAAGCCCACCATGCGGCATCCATGCCCCCGCGGCAGAGTGGGAAGGGCTGGCGGCGGAGGTGGAACGGCTCAAGCAGCTCGTGCCGGACCAGACCCGCGCCACGCAGGACGTGGACTACCACTTTAGCAATCTGTGGTTTGCGGCCAATCAGGGGCATTGGCCGCTGGCGCAATTCTACCTGAACGAGACGCGTTCGCACCTTCGCTGGGCAGTGCGGATCATCCCCGTGCGGAAAGACTCGGCAGGGCGCGAGGTCAAACGGGAAGACATCCTGCAAGCCCTGGAAAACACGCCCTTGAAGCAGCTCGACGCGGCCCTCCAGCAGCAAGACCGCGGCGAGTTCCTAGCGGCCTACGAGGCGACGCTGGCCGGCTGCTACGCCTGCCACAAGGCGGCGGGCAAGCCGTTCCTGCGACCGAGGCTCCCCGAACGCCCGGCTTCGAGCATGATGGCCTTCGACCCCCATGCGACGTGGCCGCAATGAACTCTGCCCTCTGCGGCCCGTTGGCGCCGCCGCGCACGGCGCCGCCACACCCCTCCATGGCCCGGGCCGTGGTCGCTCCGCTTAGCGAGGGCTCTCGACAACGCGGTGTGCTGAATGAGCGCGGAATTGCCTACCAACTCCGCCCCAGTTCTGCGAAGAATAGGTCGCGCCAGTGATGCGGATCCCGCACATCTTGGCTGGACTCAGCCTGTCGGCCAGCAACCGTTTGAGGTGCGCCCGAGCGAGCGCTGCGCGCTGTTGCAGCAGCGGTCGTGCTCTTATCGGTGGGAATCACAAGGGACGAGCCTCGTGCTCCCGCGGCCGTTGCCGTCCCACGTGCAGAGCCTACGTCTGCCGAGCGGGCGCGCGTGTCTGCCGAAACTCCAGCAATGGGCTGGGCCCAATTCTGCGCACTGCTCGCTGCCGCACTTGGTAGAGGCAAGCCAGTGCTGCCAAGCCCCAGCGTCAGGGAATCCGCCGGCCTCTGGCGGCGAAGCTCCTCCCTCGAACCGTCACCTCCGGCGCCGCCGGCTGCCGCACGCAGCGGTCCGGCGGCTTGGCGTCCGGCGAGCCCGGACGAATTTCCCGCAGCCGCTTTCGTGCCTGTGCTGCCTGCCGCCGACGCCCCTGCCTGGCCCGCGGCGCCCCCTCCCAGCACCAGGCCGAATTCGGCGTTCAACAGCCCCAGATCGCCCAGGTTGATCCGTCCGTCGCCATTGATGTCCGCCGTGGGGTCCCAATCTGCATCGCCGGCCCGGCGGCCAAACCGCGCGTTGAGCACGCCTAGCTCTGCCAGGTTCACGCGACCGTTGTACGTGATGTCCGCCGCAAATGTCGATCTGCCTGCCAGCGCCACAGCAAACTCTGTGGCGTTGCCCGCCACCAGATGCAGAACCAGGGCGTCCGCACGGTCGAAGTCGATGCCCTGAACGTTGTCTGCGGTGGGCAACGTGGGAGCAAACGTGAGGCTGAACCGTTGCGCTTCGCCGGGCAACAGCAAAATGTCGTCGCTAGGATTGGCTCCTAGCATGGGAACGGCCTGGACGTCCGGCACGTGGATTTGGATCTCTTGCAGCAGCACGGCGCCGCTGCCGGTATTGCGCACCTCAAAGTAGTGGCGGGCATCTGGCAGGGTAGTCCGGACAAACGGACTGTCGGCAACTCGTTGTCGGTATTGAGACAAGGGCGTACCAAACTGCACGCGGGCATCGTCGGGATCGCCCTGACTGTCTGTAAGGGCTGCCGTGCCCGGCTCATTATCCACGACTTGCAAAGACGTTTGCCCTGAATAGTAGCCTGCTGCGTGGGCCGTGAGAACAACGACCTGCGTACCGTCGAACTGATAGTCGTCCAGGATGTCCACGGCAGCCGTGCTGGAGGCCTGTCCTGCGGGGATGGTTAGCAGTATGGGTACGGCGGCTTCCGTGGTATCGCTAGCGGCCAGCAGCACCACGAGTTCGCCGCTCTCGTAGGCGAGGTTGCGGGAGACGGTCAACAAAGCCGCGGCGGCACCGGCATCCTCGGCAAGGCTGCTCGGATCCACGGTGAGCTGGAGCGTCACGCTGTCCACAAGTGCCTGCCAGGCAGCAAGCGCATCCTGTGCGGCGCCAACCTCGCCTAGCCGCGTCCCCAAGGCGGTGAGATCCGCAAGGTCCACTAGCCCGTCCGCGGTAAAGTCCGCCGCAGGATTGAATTGCGTATTGTGGCTGAAGAGCACGTCACCAAACGCGGAGACATCCGCGGTATCATAGTCCCCGTCGAAATCCAGATCGCCCAAGCCCGCACCGAAGATGGTCGAAGTGAACAGCCCTGGCACGCGCTGGATGCTGTAATTTCCGGTAATTTCGAAGGTGACCACGGTAGCCACATGGTTGCCGCTGGTTATGCCAAAAACGTCTTTCGCGAAGCGATCGCGGTCACGCCGCACCGTCTGGCTGTCCGGGCCGAGCATGGCGAGAAGCTCCGCATCGGAGAGCGCCGCCGGCAGATCGAGAAACACATGCACATTATCTGCCGTCAGGTCGAGCGAACGCACCTCCAGCCGGCGATTCTCATTCACGCCTTGCTGCAAGGGCGCGAAGCTGGCCACGGCCGACTGAGGAGGCAGCCGATCGACATACAAAGCCCGCTTGAAATCAGCAAAGATCGCCTCACCCTCCCCAGGCTCCCGATGCCGGAAGGCTCGCACGGTCAAGAAATGCGGCCCCTCTTCAAGCAAGGTAGCATCGATCACCTGGGCGTAGGCTCCCACACCATCGGGGTCCAGATATCCGGGTTGGTGCAGCGTGGTGAACTGCTCGAAGCCGTATGCGACCTGAGCAGGTGTGACAAAATCGACGCTTCCGTTGGAGTTCAGGTCGCGTCCCTCGTCCAGACGCAGCAGGGCATTGTCTCCGTCTGCGGGCCGGTCTCGATGAAATCCGAGCAGATTCACCGGCACCGTGTCCAGGCGCACGGTGAACTGATCGGCCGTGATCACATCCCAGGGAGTTAGGCGGGCCGTACCATTGGTTTCGGGCGTGGGGATATCAGAGGCTATTTGTTGCGCCACGCCCTCTAGCACGAGACTGCCCTGTGGCGGGGCGGGACCGTAGATCAGGTAGCCCCGGCCATGTTCCACGCCTGCCGACGAGGTGTTACGTGGGACGCGCAGGTTCACCGTCCCGTCTGCCTGGACCACGAGCAGTTCGGGAAAGTCGTTAAACGGATCAACCACCGGATCCTCGGCATGGCCGGTCAGCTCGATCAGCGGCGTGCCAGGAGCGAAGCTAGTCTGAACCGTGCGGCTGTCAAAGCCGCCATCCAGCCGGTTGCTCAGCACGACCAGCGCGGAGCCCTCTCTCTCATAGATGAGCATCTCCTTCTCCAGCCAGCGCTCGATGTAGTTGCCCCGGCCATGGCTGGTACGTATGCCCACGAGGGTGGTCAGCACATCGCCGTACAGTCCGCCCAGCGCATCGCCCCGCCCGTCCTTGGGAAAGTCGCGGCCGGCACCGAACTCCTTGGCATTGAAGTACACCACGGCGTTGCCAGGCCGTAGCAGCACGTAGGCATGTGCCACATTGCTCAAATAGGGCCCAGGCTCGTCGTGGCTGCCCACAAAGGCCACTGCCTGCGAGCCATTGTTGGCCAGACCGTCGTCGTGGGCATCCTGGCTGGCGTTCACCACGTTGCGCCAGTCGTTGGCCAGACCATTGCCCGAGAGGTTGTCCCGCATGGCGAAAAACAGCGGAAAGTCGAGCACATCGCGATTGCCTCCCACCCGCCCCGGGTCGCTGGTGTCGATGTCCTTGCGGACGAATTGCTGCAAGAAATCGCGATTGCCGTCAAATACCTCGCTGAAGGAGAACACCTGCGGCTGGCTGCCATCGAGCTGGGTGCGGAACGAGCTGCGATACACGGCCCGGTCGAAGTAATCCAGCACCCACGGTTCGACATGCTTGGCAGCATCGATGCGAAAGCCGTCCACGCCGATCACCTGCACCATCCACTGGGCATAGCGCATCAGCAGGCCCATGGCGTTCTCCTCCACTGGGTCTCCCGCCAAAGGCTCGCTTAGATTGAAAGGATAGATGGCAATGTTCTGCTCTCCCGTCCGCGGATCGAACACGAAAATGGGCGGCAGGTCCCGGTCGGGGTAGAGCGCCCGATGGGCCTCGTCTGGCACGTTGGCAATGCGGCCGCACGCTTCCTGCACCCCGGCAGGCAGGTTGTTGGCAAAGCCCGGCACGGGACTGCGGATAAACTGGTAATTCTTCTCGTGCGCAATGTCGATCAGCCCCGCCAGCCGGCCGCGTATATCGCCCCCCTCGAAAGCCCCGTGGAAGTCCCCGTCCACGTCGAAAGACGCCGTCAGCAGAAAGCCGGGGTAACCCCCCGCCTCGGCGAAACTATGGCCGTCGCAGTTTGTCCCGAGATCGCTAAACCCATTGTGATTGATGACGTAGTCGATGTAGTAAGCCGCTCCCATCCGGTGGGTCATTGCCACCAGGGTTTCCAGTCCAAGCCGGGTTCCGTAAAGCGTGGGTTTCCCCGGCGCTCCCAGGTCGAAACGGTCGTACACGTCGTACCCTACGGAGAAATCGCCCAGATCGGCCCGTCCAGGCGGCGGCGTGTAGATCGCCCCATAGCCTGCCAGAAACACATCGCCCAGCCGCCGCTCCATCGTCGCGTAGGACCCCTCAAAATATTGCAAGATCACCGGCGCAGAGACGTCGGCTAGCATCAGCCGCGGCTCCAGACGCTCCACACCCAGGACCCTTCTCCTCCCGGCCAGCCGCGGCTGCGGAGGGGATGCGGCAGCCGCAGCCGAGTGGCAGAGCGTACCCCATGCATCGTGGCGACGAAGTCGAAAAGGAACAGTCATGGCCGTCAATCCAGTATTCAGTCCAGCATGATGGCACGCTGATCTTATTCATCTTTTCTGTGCTTTGCCAGCACGGCGCGGGCAGGCATGCTGGGTTCCTGCCGCGGGCGTTCCGTCTGCGCCTCGCCACGGCTATTGCGGCGCGGCCATGCCCAGGCGGTATAAGATGCTGCGGCGGCTGGCGGCGGCGGGCTGGCGGCGGTGGGTGGGCGGTACGACCGTGCTCCGGTGATCCGAGACATGCGTGGAACATGGGGTGGCATGACCTCATGGGAATGCACGAGCAGACGTCTCTCACGGGAGAGGCTCGGCCACTGACCTCTCGCCTCATCTGCTGGTGGCATACATAGGCACACACGGGCTGCACCGCGCACGGTGGTGTGGGGCAAATCAAGCACGTCCACAAGATGGAGCCAAGAAAACATGGGAATGAAGGAAAGCCTGGCAGCGCTCTGCGGATGCCAGACCGTAGAACTGCACATCCGCTCCGGGTACGCACCGCCGCCTGCGCTGCGGTGCTTCAGCAACGGGCAGCGCGTGCACGGCCGGCACACCGCGGTAACAGGTCACTGCCGAGTCGTGGATTCTGTAGCCGTTCACGCCCCTGGGCATGGCCAGCCGTTCAGCAGAGATGCTGAGAAGTGAGCTGGAGCATGATTGCCGCGAGAAGCTGATCTGGATCAGGCGGCCAGCGGCGCCGTGGTGCCGCGGGGGTACGGCATGTGACGGCGGCATTCAGCCGTCCTGGCCGGCGAAGCCCTGCACAGGCAGTTTCGTGGTGCGGCGCACCCGATCGACGAGGCAGGCGAGTTCTTCGTCGGAAAGGGCAGAAACAAAGCTCTCGGCCGGACGTCGGGCCACGGTATAGATTTGTACCAGCTTGATCTGCCCGCCGGCGGCCGTGATTTCTCGCAGTCGCTGGCAGTATGCTTCCAGCTCGGCCGCCGGCGGCGGCTCTCCATGAACGCGCATGAACAGGCTCTGAATCACCAGGGGCCGAACCCGCGCAGCGGCCGTGATGTTCTCCAGGATCCGGCCGAAGGGGATGGTCGTCCGCTCCACCAGCTTGTAATACGCCTCCGTGCCCGTTTCCAGCTTGGCCCAGATCTCCCCCTGATTCTGATCGAGAATGGCCAGCCCCCGCTGCACCGCCGGCCGATGGAACATGCTGGCGTTGGTGATCAGCACCAGCTTTACCTCGTCCAGGCCCCGCCGCCGTTTCACCGCGGCGCACGCCTCAACAATCCGATCGAAAGCGGGATACGTGGTCGGCTCGCCGTCTCCGCTTAAGGCGATGTCGTTCAGCCGACGCCAGCCCGCCGGCACCCCGGAAAACTCGGCTGACCGGTACAGCTCGCCCGTTTGCAGCAACTCCAGCACATGCTCAAGTTCTTGCAGCAGCCTCGGTTCGTCCACCACCCGTGTGCCGCCGGTCTCCTGCCGATCTACCTGGCAATAGATGCAGTCGAAGTTGCATACCTTGTCCGGGTTCAGATTGATTCCCACCGAAATCCCGCCCGCACGCCGGCTGAGCACCGGGTACACATAGCGATTCTCATCAAATTGGCGGTCGTGGCGCAAATGCCAGGGGAGTACGGGCACCACGCCCTGCATGCTGGCGGCACGGGGTGCAGGCTCGGCCATTCGCTCGCGGGAGGCATCGTTGGTATCCATGCCTTTATTCTATCTCCGCGCGGGCAGACTCTCTGCGGATCTCGCACTGGGGCAGCGACTCCAGAAACATCCGCCCATAGGGCCGATTGACAATCCTCGAGTCGAGAATAACCACCGTGCCACGGTCGCGCTGTGTACGGATCAGGCGGCCGAAACCCTGCTTCAGCTTGATGGCGGCTTCGGGAACCTGATAGTCGCGGAACGGATCACCGCCCTGCTGGCGAATCGCATCCAACCTGGCCTCCACCAGCGGACGGTCAGGTACGGCGAAGGGGAGTCGAGTGATGATGATGGTTTGGAGCGCATCGCCCGGCACGTCCACGCCTTGCCAGAAGCTGTCGGTGCCCAGCAGCACGCCTCGGGGATTCTGTTTGAAGGCCTCCAGCAACTTGCCCGAGGAGAGCCCGGCACCCTGTACATACAAGGCTAGCCCCTGTTCTGCAAGCCACCCAGCCAGCGCGTCCGCAGCACGCCGCAACAGCTCGTGGCTGGTAAAGAGAGCGAAGGCGTGGCCATCTGCCAGGGCCACGTACTTCTTGAGCATCGGCCAAAGTAGCGCTTCGTACGCTGACTTCTGACTTGGATCCGGCATGTCTTCGACGATTACCAACCGCGCCTGCCGCCTGTAATCGAAGGGGCTGCCCACCCGCAGCGTCTGGGCACGCTGGCAGCCCACGCGCGACTGGAAAAACTC
This sequence comes from Pirellulales bacterium, assembly GCA_023511675.1. Taxonomy (GTDB): domain Bacteria; phylum Planctomycetota; class Planctomycetia; order Pirellulales; family JAIMBC01; genus JAIMBC01. The sequence continues at coordinate 2,674 of JAIMBC010000151.1, read as the reverse complement.
GAACGAGCCCTGACGCCCCACAGCGAGCGTCGCGCTCGTCATCACCAGAGTCGGAATCGTGGCAAACAAGGCCGTTGCCAGGACCGAGCTTACCTCGATGGGAGCCGCGCTCAGCGTGGTTCGCGGCTTGCCGCCCAGCTCCTGCTCTATCCAGTAGACAAAACCGTCATGCTTTTGTTGCTGCCAGGCCTCGATCTGGTTGGCCAGCTCCTGGCAGCGGTCAGCCGCTGCACGATAGTCTTGGGCCAGCGCTGGCTCTTCGATCTGCTTCGCCACCCTGCGCACCTGCGCCGCAATCGCCGCCAGCGACGAGCTGAGCGGAGGATCGACGTGGAGCGGCCCCCGTACGCGCCGGGCAGCTCCCTCCAACCCTGCCTGTTGCACCAGGGATTCAAAATACCGCCGTGCCTGCTGCCGGCACTCGGCGACATACTTCTGCTGCTCGGCAAAGCGGCTCTCGGCCAGCAGGCCGCGCTGGGTATGCTCCTGGTACAGGCGGTTGAGTGCATATTCCACTTGTGTGGAGGAAACGGCCAATCCCAGGTGTTCGCAGGCCACGTTTTCCAGTGTATGGGCCTCGTCGAACACAGCCACATCGACCGGCGGCAAGATCGAGGCATGCTCGCTTTGCAGCCGCAAGGCCAGATCGCTGAACACCAACGCATGATTCACGATCAGCAGATCAGCTTCCTTGAGCTTCTGGCGGGCCGCATAGTAAAAGCACGTTTGATAGGTGGGACACTCCTGGCCCATGCAGTTGCCGCTATCGCTCCTCACTTCCTCCCACAACCGTGGCGAAGGTTGGCGCGGCAGGTCTGCCAGCGAACCATCGCTGGTCTGCCTGGCCCACTGCTGCAGCACGTTCAATTCTTGCAGCTCCTCCTGACCCCACAGCCTGGGCCCCCGCTGAACGGCATTTGCCAGCCTGCGGCGGCTCAGGTAGTTGCCCCGCCCCTTGGCCAGCACCGCCGAGAAGTCGACCGGCACGATCCGCCGCAACGCTGGCACATCCTTGTTGACAAGCTGTTCTTGCAGGCTGATCGTGTGGGTCGAGATCAAGATGCGCAGCCGGTCGGCAGCGCCGGCAGATCTCCGCTCCCCAATCGCTAGTATGGCGGGTACGAGGTAGCCATAGCTTTTCCCCACGCCGGTCCCCGTCTCTACCACCAGGTGCCGCCGCTCGCGGATAGCCGCGGCCACCGCATCTGCCATGGCGAGCTGCTGCGGACGAAACTCGTACTGCGCGTGATGCCGGGCGATCAGGCCCTGCGGGCCGAGCACGTCTGCCGGCGAAAGTCCCATGCAACAAGGCTCCGATTCACGTCCCCATCGAACACCAGCGGGTGCCTGATAACCGTCGGTAGATTGATCAGTGAATCCGCAAGGTCGCCCTTTACAAGGTAGCTGAAGAGCTGCCCATTGGCCCTGCCGGGAATGGGGATTCTCAGCCGGCTTCAAAGCTTGGTGCAACCCAGAGCAGCAACCGGTATGAAGAAAGGGTACGGCAAGGGGTGTGGGCGAGGCAAGCCGGCAGCCGTGCCAGCGTGAGGGGCACCCCAATGAGCAAGGCGCAACCAGGTGTGCATGATGTTATGGCTTGAGCCGGAGCTGTCTTGCGTGCTTTGTTGCGGAGCCAATGCCTGGAGTGGTTGCTGTTGCGGTCGAATGATACGCGGTTTGTGGGATGCGACACACGAGGACGTGTGCATGCAGGCGGGCCGGCTGCACAACCTCCGGGCATCGAATTGGCATTCACGGCCCGGCCCGTTGCGGGCGGGACGCGGGCTGGTAGCGGCGGGATCCCTGAGTCCATAGCTGCATCAGAAGGACGGGATGAGCCGGGCTCGCAGTACAGTCGGTGCACCCTCAAATTGACTTCAGGCGCAACCGTGCGTGGCGTGGGATGCTGACAGGGCTCGCATGGCAGCCGTCTCCGAGCGACGAGGCGGCTATGGGGGGCGGCGCATCGTACCCGCCTTCTCAACGGAGAACGCAGGCGATCGAGGCAGAGCCTCGCAGACGGTGCGTGCGCAGGCCGGAGCCAGGCAACGAGCGAAAGTAAGGGATAAGGCGGGGCATGTCGTCCCAGTGCAAGCAAAGGGCGTGGAGCGGGCTGGAGCGGCCGTATTTCGGGCGATCTGGGGATTGCAAAGTGCGCGCGATGTTGTATCGATATGAAGGAGTGCTTGGCTGCCCAGGGAAGCAATGCTGGCAGCCTGTGATGGCGTTCTCGCCACCGCTTCGGCAGTGTGCAGTGCAATGAGGCAGATCGCCCGGCCATCGAGGAGGTACGGACGACGTGGCGGCTGCATGGCCAGCGCCGTGTCGAAAGCTGCGGCAGGCGCATAGAGCGATGGCGAGACACACCGACTTGATCGTAGCAAGAAGGAAAGTAACCGATGTACATGGCGCCGCGAAAACTCGGTCTGGCAGGAGTGTTCTATCTATTGGCCGTGGCTGCCTCAGCGGGCGAGAGGGAGCTGCAGCCCGAGATCGTCATGGTTGCGGAGGCAAAAGAACCAGTGGCGCGCAACTCGGAGGCCACGATGGTCGAGTTAGCCGATGGTTCGCTGCTCATGGTCTGGCAGGAGTTTGAAAGGGGCGAGGGAGACTCGGACTTTTTTCCCGGACGGTTGGCGGCCATGGTATCTGGAGACGGCGGGCGGACCTGGGG
>JAIMBC010000150.1 GCA_023511675.1 Pirellulales bacterium | reverse complement strand
GCCTCCAGAACCGATGACCACCCAGCCCATGCCGCCCGACTGGAGCCTTCGCCTGGCGGATCGCGGCGACGGCCATCGAGGGGCCCTCCGCCGCGCTGGCCCTCCGCCGCGCCTCGTGGCCCTGACACAATCAATAGGCATTGGGATCGCGGAACGAACGCCAAAGGGTGAGCCAGAGAATCTTGAGGTCGAACCACAACGACCAGTTGGCGATGTAGTACAGATCGCACTCCAGGCGGCGGCGCAACGACGTGTTGCCACGCCAGCCGTTCACCTGGGCCCAGCCCGTGATACCGGCCTTCACCTGGTGCCGCTGCATGTAGCCGGGAAGCTGGCGACGAAACTTTTCGATGAACACGCCCCGCTCGGGCCGCGGCCCCACCAGACTCATATCTCCAGCCAGCACGTTGAACAACTGCGGCAGCTCATCCAGGTTCCACTTGCGCATGATCCGCCCCAGCGGGGTGACCCGACGATCTCCCCGCGTGGCCCACACAGGTCCCGTCTGGCTCTCAGCATCCACAAACATGCTGCGGAACTTCAGCATCTGAAACTGCCGCCCCCCCAGCCCGGCACGCAACTGCCGGTAGAACACCGGACCCGGACTGGTCACCTTTACCAGAATTGCCAGCAAGACCATCAACGGACTGAGCACCACCAGGGCAATGCTGGCAATCACCAGGTCCATCGCTCGCTTGGCCGCTCGCCCCCACCCGTAATGCGGACTGCCCCGCAAACTCAAGAAGGAGACGTCATCCACCTCCAGCGTGCGGATCCGCATGCCCGCCAGATTGGGCAGATCGGGCACAAGCTGCACCTCCACCAGCAAGTCCGCCAGCACCTCGTAAACACGGGGCAGTTCCGCATAACGGGACAGAGGCAAGGCAATGAACACATGGTCCACCCCATGCGTCTCAACCACCCGCGGCAGTTCCTCGATGGTCCCCAGCCGCGGCGGCGATTGCGGCTCCACCTTGGGCGGTGTATCCACGTATCCCACGGCTTCCAGCCCTGTCCAGGCGTTGCGCCGAATCGTCTGCACCACCCGCCGGCCCGTACGCCCGCAACCCACCACCACCGCACGTCCGTGGTTCAATCCCCGCCGCCGTAAGTGCTTCACACCCCACCATACCAGCCGGCGAACCAGCGTCAGCCCCACCGCATTCAACACCAAGAAAAAGCCCAGCGCCAGCCGCGACTCGTACAGGTCTCTGCGATAAAAGGCCACCGTGATGGCCAGCACAAACAACAGCCCGCTCGCCCGGCAAACCACCCCCATTTCCCGTGGCAAGGCCTTGAGACGATGAATCTCGTACAGCCCGCACAGCCGATAGGCCGCAATCGCCAGCACCATCACCGGCAGCAAGGCCGCCACGACATGCCGCAGCTCCGGCACCTCCGCCGACGGCTGCAACGCCCCAAACCTCAGGAAATAGGCCGCAAACCAAGAGCCTGCCGTGACCGCCAGGTCGCAGCCCAAGAACACCAGGCTCAGCTTCTGCCCGTGGCGTCGGTACATCCCTGTCCCGCAGTGAACGCTCTGGCTTGTCGCTCAGGGCAGCGCCGCGCGCCACCCGCCAGGTCTGTCTCCAGCCTCCGTACACAAGGGGGTGCAGACTAATAGCAGGACCCGCCCTTCACGTCAAGCCACATCTGCAAATCGAGGCATCCTGCTCCTTGCTTCCCGATCAGCCGCTTCCCGTCTAGCGGGCAGGACCAGGCCGCGAGAATCGCCGCATGCCGGGCATCACCGTTTCAGAGCCGCACGGACTAGTCACCCCCTGGGGTACCGGCAGGCGCCGTGGCGTCTGCCGGGCATGGCAACAGGCTGCTCGAGCTGCTGCCTAGCCAAGAGGCGGGTCGAGTCCCGGTCCCACGCCCGCCGGCACGCACCCACTTTACATGTGCCGCGGCCGGGCATACTCTCAATCCGCTTGCTCACTGCTCGGCCGCCGTGGCGGCAGGCGCTTAATATTGTGAACGGTCCGGCTTCCGGTTGCCCGGCGGCCGACGGCGGGCAAGCAGGTCTTTGGGTTTCGAACCGATTGGTGGGAGCCTCTTGCATGTACCGTCTCCACTCCACGCGTCGCACCTTCCTGCGAGCCATGTGCGGTGCTGCGGGCGGGCTGGCGCTCGTCCGGTGCCGCTCATCAGCGGAACAGCCTGCCACGCCCGATGCGCCTCCTCGGCCCGCCGTTACGCAGCCGCGTGCCACGTCGGGAGATTCGGTCGAGCCGGCGTGGAGCGAGCGGCTAACCATCACGGTCGGCCCCGCCGATGCCGATATTGTAGGCACGAGCCAGCGTGCACTCCAGGCAGCCGTGGACTACGTCGCCCGCCTTGGTGGCGGTACCGTGCGGATCTTGCCCGGTACCTACACCCTCCGCAATGCCGTTCGACTGGCCAGCGGTGTGCGCCTCGTCGGCTGTGGCGAGGAAACCATCCTCTGCAAGGCCCCCAGCACCACCACGCGGCTGGCCGCCGATTCAGATTGGTACGATCAGGAGATTACCTTGGAGAATCCCGAGGGATTCGAGCTGGGCGATGGCATCGCCCTGCAAACCCGCAACCCCCACCACGGCGGTACCGACATCGTCAAACGCACCCTGGTGGCACGTGACGGCCGCCGCTACAAGCTCGACCGGCCGCTGCGACAGAACTTCTGGTTGGCCGGAGACACCACCGCCAGCACCCTCTTTGCCTTGCTGGATGGGGACGGCGTGTGCGACGTGGCAATCGAGAACCTCCTGCTCGACGGTAACCGGCAGCACAATGCCTTGCTCGACGGCAATTATGCCGGCTGCATCTTCCTGCAGGATTGCAATCGCGTGAGCATCCGCCGCGTGATCGCACGCAACTACCACGGAGACGGCATCAGTTGGCAGATCTGCCACGACGTGCTGGTCGAGCAGTGCCAGAGCTTCGGCCACGCAGGGCTGGGACTGCATCCCGGCAGCGGCTCGCAGCGGCCGGTGATGCGGAACAACCATCTGCACCACAACGACATTGGGCTGTTCTTCTGCTGGGGCGTGAAGTACGGGCTGGCGAGCGGCAACCGGATCGAGGCAAATCGGGTGGGCATCTCCATCGGCCACCGGGACACGGATAATCTCATCTGCGACAACGACGTGCTGTCGAGTAGCGAGACGGGCGTGCTGTTCCGTCCAGAGCGGGGACGAGACTTCGCCCCCCATCGCAACCGCCTCGAGCGAAATCGCATTGTGGATAGCGGGGGCGAGTCGGGCATTGCCGTGGACGTGCAAGGCGAGGCCGAAGACGTGGGAATTGTGGCGAACGTACTCAGGGAGACCCGAGGGCCGCACAGCCGCGTGGGCATCCGCTTGGGAGCGGCGACGCAGCGCATCCTGCTGGCCGACAACACGATCGAGGGGTTCCACACGCCGGTGTTGCGGGAGACCGCGGCGTAGTGCGCCCTGCGCCCATTTCCTGCGCGTGGCACGATCCACACACGCCTCGCGTGGTGGCGTTTGCATCACTACCCGTCACGTTACCCCGCTAGCCAGTTAATTCCGGCCAGCCACACACGTACCGCCACGGCGGGGACGGCCGTGGTCGGCTCGAACCACTGCTCCTCCCTTGCGCCGGGGCCTCGTGCGAACCTGATCGTCTGCGTCACGACGAACGGCCCGCTCCTCCCTTGCGCCGGGGCCTCGTGGCTTCAGTCCGGGCAATTCGCAGGCCATTCGGCGCGCCGCCTCTTGTACACAATAGGCAAGAGGTGCGATGGTCGATTCGCAACGCGCGAACGCCTTGGTATCGCCCGCGTACGCGAGGCGTGTCGGAAGTGGCTCGTACTCCTTGCGGCGCCACTGGCATACGGCCCGTATGCGCCAGCCTTGTCGAGCTGCCGAGCTGAGAGATCGGCCTCAGGGGAGGGGCGGCATTTGCGGCTGGCGGCCGCCGGATTTCTTTTGCGTCGGTCAGGCTGGCGCACGTATAATCCACACAGGTGCTGCCGGGATGGCCAGCTTCGGCAGCGCCTCCATTGCTGTTTGCGTTAGCGGCCGTATAGGTGGTGGGTTGTGGTCCGCTCTGCCGCTGAGTACCAGCAGGAACATGCGCGCCTTTGCGCGTCGGCGGACGTGCCCTGGGCGGGCGGGCGTCTTTCTCCACCCGCCCCTCTGGCGGACGTCAAGGGACGTGTCGGCTATCTGGTGCATGAGCTGTATGTGGGGCTGTTGTTTCTGCTCATCATCGGCTACTACCTGAGCATCGTCTGGGGACTGGGACAGGCGATCAGCTTCACCCTGGAGATCCTCGACCTCCAGATACTCTCGCATCCGGTATGGGTGGTGGCGGCCTATCTGTGGTTCGGACTCGTGCTGCCCGTGGCACGCGATTCCGTCTGGTGCCTGTGGCAGGGAATTCGGGGCCTGGTCACTCCCCTGTGGGAAACGCACGAGCACCAGCGCGACATCTTGCTGGACGGCAAACAGTACAGTCTGCTCTATCAGGCGGTGGCAGACGTGGCTCTGCGCATCGAGGCGCCCATTCCCGACGAGATCCGCGTGACCCACATGCCGGACTGCTACGTGACGGAACACCGTGTGTTCTCCATCGTGCCGGCGAGAAAGCTGGTGCTGGTGTTGGGCATGCCGCAATTGACGGTTTTCACGCTCGATGAACTGCAAGTGACGCTGGCACACGAACTGGCTCACTTCCGCCGTGGAGATACGCGCACCGGCGTCTTCGCCCAGCGGTTCCTCAACGCCCTACGTTGGACTGTGGGAGAACTCGGCCGACATCGCTACTGGTGGCTCAACCCCCTCTGGCTCTATGCGCGACTGTATGCCCTGCTGTTCATGGTCGCCTCAGCCCCCATGCGCCGGGCCCAGGAACTGCACGCCGACGATCTGAGTGCCCGCGCCTTCGGTGGCGAGCTGGCCGCGCAAACTCTGCTCAAGGAATGGCTCATCGCTCACCAATTCGACGCTGCCGTGGCCACCTACCACGCCCAGATCGTTTGCGAAGGCACAGGAAGCGAGCCGCCCAACGTCTTCCAATGGTTTGGCGACGCCTGGCGCGAGCTGAGCCCAGCAGGTCAGGAATACCTCGTGCGCCGGCTTGCTGAAGTCGAGTCTCCCACGTTCTGGGACTCGCATCCCAGCACGTCCGCACGCATTGGCGTCATGCGGCGATACCCGCAGCCTCCCTCCACATCCAGCGTGCGCGCCTCGGACCTGATTCCCGACTTTGAGGGCCTCCAGGCCCGCCTGGCACGCCGGCTGCGGGCAGGCTAGGCGCAGATCGCAGTGGCTCGGACTGCGTGTCCGCCGGAGCCGTCGAAACACGGCTCGTGCCTCTCTGCCGGTTCAAAGCCGATCGGCAGCAGCCAGGGCAGCGATGGTATGTGAACTACGCTCGTCGCATTGCGGGCCGTTGTTGATCTGGCGCGGCCGCAATGGCATGGGGTGCGCTGCCGCGCCTATCGACGGGCTGGCATCACCGCTTCCTTCGGCCGATGACGCCAAACGGCTGGCGCCGTGTAGCTCGACGAGCAGAAGGGAGCCGCCGTGAACCAGGCCGCTCAGGGGCGCAGTTCGCTCTGTTACATACTTGCCCACAGGCCCCCAGACACGGCCGGAACGCTCCTGACCCTGCCAGATTGACCAGTGGATTTGCGACTTTGTTGTGCTCGTGGAAAGCGCCCAGATGGGTGTACAGCTAAATGTACATGTGTAAAGTAAAGCGCATGGATGTTTAGATACTCGTGCGGCCGAATCGGGCAACACCGATCCCAAACCACTACGTCTTCGAATCTCTTAAGGCTCTATCTGCCAACACCTGGCGTTTTAATGTCCGGAGCAGGCCGACGCCGTTTGGAAAATATCCAAAAACGGCATATGCTTTGCTTGCACCAACCGCTGGAACGGAACGGTACGCCCGAACTGGCTCGGCAGCCACGATGGTGGGTGCACGCCTCCGTTCAGTGGCAGCGGCCTGAGTACGGTGCCGCGCGTGGCCGGTTGCAGCCACGCGCGACCCTTGTGGATGAAATCGTCTACGTGGGGGTGGGCAACGCCTACTGGCCCCCGTCTGTTGCGGGGATCCAGGATACGATCGACTACGTGCTGGCAAATGCCCCGTTTACATTCAGCACCACCTATGGAATCGTCGATCAGTTTGGCCGGCAGTATAGCGGCAGCGCCAGCGTGATGGTATTGCCCATCCCAGAACCGGCCAGCGCGGCGGTTTGGAGCATACTGGGCGGCGGGTGTGGTGTCGCGGGAATAATTCGGCACGTGCGCCGGCGCCGCGGTGTGCAGGCGGGCTAAAACCCCCGCCTTGCCCCAATTGCCCGCACCGACCGGCTCGATGGCTTCTGGAAGGACGCCCGCCGGCTGCCCGCAAGGGCAAATAGCCAGTACTGCCATTGGGGCGGCTTTACCGTGCCGCCGTACGGCACCCCACCCACTGCCAGCGACTCAGGCTGGCTGCCTGACGTAAGCAGCATCGAGCTGAGGGGGATTGTCAACATGGGCAGGCTGAGCGAGATAGCTTGAGTTATAGCGGCTATTCCGATTACGCGGACTTTTCTGAAAGTTCCGACTCGGAGTTTTCCGATAGTTCCGTCGCCACGGTCCACCTTATGGATCAGGCGGACCCTGGCATGCGCGGAACTGAGGAAGCCCATCATGAAGTCCAGCCTGCGGTGGTTGCGCCGGTATAGCGCGATGGTTGTTGTCTTGGCCGCAGCCCTTGCGTTGAGCAGCGAGCTGTACGGTCAGAGCCGGGTCTCGCGGCCGCGCTACCGAAACGGATCGGACGTGTACCAAGCGCAGTACGGAGTCTCGCACGAGCAAGAGGTGCAGGTAGTGCAGCAACCGTTGCCCGCCTGGCAGCGTCCGCCCTTTCGTGGCCGGCAGGCCCTGCCGGTGCGTTGGCAGCCCGCCGAAACCGCTCAAGGCGAAATGATGATCCAGGACGAGACTGGGGGTGCGGAACGCATCCCGCCGGGCCGCATGTCGGGCAGTCCCAACAGCATGCTGCGCCCCCAGCCCATGGACCAAGAGCCCTATTTTGGTCCTCAGATGGAAGGGCCCTATCAAGCAGGGCCTTTCGAACCGTATGAAGAGCAGTCGATGTGGGCAGCGGCTCCTTACGGGGAGGCATACTGTGACCACGAGGGACCATGTGGACCGGAGTGCGACAGCTTCGGCTATGGCTACGAGGGGCCCTGCGGTCCAGATTGCCCGGGCTGTGGGCGCCCCTGGTGCCCGGGGTTTCGATGGCGCTGGCTGCTTCGTACGTTATTGCGCGAGGCGTCTGTGGCTGTGGGTCCGCACGCCTTCAAGAACCCGCTGGACCAGGGCTTGAACGGCAACTTCGGCTTCCATGAGACGGTGAACTTCTCCGGTCCTCTCCCTTATCACCCCGAGTTTGGCTGGCAGGTGGGGGCGAACTTTGCGCAAAGCAATTTCTTGGGAGACCAGGTGACAGGGGTGGTGGGCAGCAGCCGCAATCAGACCTTCTTGACGGCGGGGCTGTTCCACAGGCCGTGCGGCAACCGAGGCTTGCAGTTCGGCGTGGTGTTCGATTATCTGCAAGACCTCTACTATGTCGACGTGCGCGTGAACCAGCTCCGTGCGGAATTGAGCTACGTCACCTGGTGCGGCCACGAAGTCGGGTTCTGGGGCGCCTTCAACACCAAGAGCGATACGCAAACTATCAACCAGCTCCCGCAAGAGATTTCGACCACGGATATTTACACGGGTTTCTACCGTTGCAACATGCCCAATGGCTCGTATGGCCGCATCTGGGCCGGCGGTACGGGCAACGGGGATGGCATCTTGGGCGGAGACTGCCGCATGGTCCTCTCCAATCGCTGGGATCTGGCAGCCATGTTCAACTACCTGATTCCTGAACAGGGCAAGTCCCGAGGCGGCCTGGCGGAGGAGGCGTGGGGCCTCAGCATGAACTTGGTCTGGTATCCGTTTCGGAGCCGCTGCGGTCAGCACAACGGTCCCTACCGGGCGCTCTTTCCGGTGGCGGACAACGGCGTGATGATGCTCGACCTGCCGGGCAACTAGCAACCCCTGCAATGCAAGAGAGGGAGCGCACCATGAGCAAGCTGGGTTTTTACAATTGGATTCGCGAGGGTGTGCGGCGGGCCGTGCTGCTGGGCGTGTCTGACGCCGTGGAGCAGTTGGGCGCGCTCGGCGAGCAGGAGGAGTTGCATCCTCAACTTGCGGCCGTGCTGCGCCACGCCCAGCCAAGGTTGAGCCAGGCCGCAAGCGGCGCTCCGCGCGCATCCGGCCAGCGCCGCCGGCTCGGCCGCACGCTCGGCTCCCTCGTGCAACCAGGCAACGAGCCAACACCGCCGGAACAGAATGCCGCCACTGCCTGACCCACATGCCGCGGGTTCAGCAGATTGGTTACTGATTTCTCTCGTTCCCAGGCTCCTGCCTGCGAACGCACTGCCTGGGAGGCGCTGCCAGCGGCGTCCCGTGCCGACGCTGGCCGCGCCAGCGTTCCCGCCCGCCCCCTCCCCTTCTCTCTGAATCGCGTCCGAACGTCCTGGAAGGGCGCGCTCCGTCGCGTCCGGCCCTCCTGGAGGGACGTGCTCCGTCGCGTCCGCACCAGCGCAAACGTTGGGCGCCAATCGCGGCCACGACGGAGCGTGGCCCTCCATGTGGGAGCGCGGCGCTGCGTCTGTGCCCTCGAGGGACGCGCTCCGTCGCGTCCGCACCTGCTTCCCGACACGACGCCCCAGCCGAGATGGAACTCGTATCCCGCCACCCCCTTTCCCCGCGCCCCTGCTCTCTGTCGCCCGTGTTCGCCAGCCCCTCTGCGATGGTGCCCGTGTACGGTTGCTTGAGGCCTTTAGCCCGGCAGCCCGACAACCCCGAACCGCCCTTGGTCCGTGACGCGGCTGTGGTTACACTTTGCCGCCCCGCAGCACAATTGCTGCCGAGAGTCCCAGCCAGGTGCCATCGCCCCGCCTCCCGCGCTTCGCCCCGATGACCCGCTTTACCCGCTACGTGCTGGCGGAACTGCTGAAAACCTTCACCCTGACCGTGGTGGCACTCACGCTCCTCTTGCTGGTGCTGGGGGTTGTGAAGGAAGCCCACAGCCAGGGCCTGGGGCCGGCCGAAACAGCACGGCTGCTGCCGTACCTGCTGCCAGAAATGCTGCGCTACACCCTGCCGGCCACCATGCTGTTTGCCGTCTCCAGCGTGTATGGGCGCATGTCGAATGCCAACGAAGTGGTGGCCATCAAGGCCCTTGGCATCCATCCCATGGTCCTTCTTTGGCCGGCAGCGGTGCTGGCATTCTTGCTCAGCCTGGCCACCGTTTGGCTGAACGATGTTGCTGTCACCTGGGGCCAGAACGGCGTGCAGCGAGTGATCGTCGAAGCCGTGGAGGAGGTAGCCTACGGCATGCTCCGCACCCAGCGCTCGTTTACCTCCAGGACCTTTACAGTGAACGTCAAGGCGGTCGAGGGCCGACGGCTGATCCTCCCCACCTTTACCTTCCAGGCGCGGGGGAACACCCCCGCCATGACCGTCATGGCCGCGGAGGCCGAACTGCGCAGCGTTCCAGGCGGCAAGTTGCTCATCGCCTGTCGCGACGTCACGGTGGAAGCCGAGGGACGCCTGGAAGCCCGCCTCGATGCCTTCGAACAGGAGCTGCCGCTGGCAGATGTCAGCTCGCGCGGAGACAACTCCTACCTCCCCGCGCGGATCGCCATGCGCGAGCTGCCGGAACGCATCCGAGAAGCGGCCCGCTCCCTGGCTCAAACCGAAGCCCGCTATGCCGCGCTAGCGGCCTGTCAGACCGCCAGCGGCGACTTTGCTGCCCTGGCCGACAGCGAGTGGGACCGCCGCGCCGCGGCACGCCGAGACCTGGCCAATCACCTGCATCGCCTCCGCACGGAAGCCCCACGCCGGTGGGCCGGCGGCTTTAGCTGCCTTTGCTTCGCGCTCGTCGGCGCGCCCATGGCCATCCGCCGCCGCAACGCCGACTTCCTCACCAGCTTCTTCCTGTGCTTCTTGCCCATTCTGCTCGTCTATTATCCGCTGCTGGCCTTTGGCCTCGACCGTGCCAAGAACGGGGCGGTGCATCCATGGGCCGTCTGGTGCGGCAACGTGCTGCTCTTGCTCTGGGCCACCTGGCTGCTGCGGCGGGTGATCCGCTACTAACAGAACGTACCCCCTGCCGCAGACGCCCTAACGGCCCTGGCCGCCGACCCGCGCTGAGTCAAGCCCTGCAACAGCAGCGTCTTCCCCACACCACCTTCCCGAACCGCCACCCCAGCAAGCCGCCCGACGGCGCAGGCACGCCATGCCCCGGGCCATTGCCCGCACCTCGGAAGGGCCCACGCGGCTGGCACGCTACGTCTCCAGCAGCGTGCGTCCCTTGGGCAAATCGAAGCACACGGTCACGGTCTGTCCCTGGCGGCAGAACGTCCCGCTCACCAGTTCTAGCGGCTTGCTCACCTCGTGCAGCGTGATGGGCTTGCCGGCGGCCGTCAACTTCGGCATGGCCATGCCGCCTGCCGGCACGGCCATGGTGAAGAGGCGTGTGGCAAAGGGGGCGGTGAGCAGGACGCCCTGCCGCGTAAGTTCGATGCGCGTCAGCTCCCGGGCGGCCCAGTAGCGGGCAATCTCGCTCAGCTTCAGCCAGATCAAGTTGTCGTAGCGGCTGTGCAGGCGCCGTACCACCTCCTGAAAGATATGGAAGCCGAGCTGCTCCCCATTGAAATACATGCCCGGCCAGTGGCACACCAGAATGGCGGGCTCTTCTCGCTCGATCACTTGCGGCAGACGCCCGCCGTGCAAATCCGCGGTAATGAAGCGGTCGACGGAACCAGGCTCCAACCCGTCCCAGCCGCCAAACCAGTCTCCCGTACACCCAATCACCGAGACGACGCACCGCGGATCATCTCCCTCCAGGTCCGCTGCATAATAAACTTGCGGCGAGACGCTCTGCTCTCCACTGTCGAAAAGGTCGCGGAAGTAGTGCGGGACCTCGGTATCGAACACCTCGCGGCAAGCATCGAGGGTGGCCCGCGCCAGGTTGGCGCGATTCTGCGAGCCAAACCCGCCAGGCGTGGTGATCCCCTCGCACTCGAGGCCCACGTTCTTGAGGATCCGGAGCGCATAGGCCATGTACTCGGCCAACACGTCGGCGGACTTGTCCTGGCTCCAGCCGGCATTCTCGATGAACGCGGGCGAACGTTCCTCGTAGGGGCGGCCCGTCTTGGTATCAATCACCCATGTGTGCGTCACCATTTCTGGGTGAAAGTCCCAGTCTGCCGCCAGCTCCTCGCGCAGCAGTTTCAGGCTGGCCTCCAACTCGGCCCTGGTCCAACCTGGCAAGAACCGGTCCAGCCAGCCGACGCAGGCGGGGTAGGGCACCACCGTGTACTTGCCCTTGACGCCGTGCTCGCGGCACCATTCCGCGAAGGAGCGTACAAAACTGTCTGGTATCTCGCGCGGCAGCTTCCGCCAATCCTGCTGGTAGCGGTCTGGCCAGACCGAAGCGAACTGCGGGATCTTGAAGTGCGCCAGGTTCACCAGGCAGGTGGAGTCGTCGATGATCAGGCTTACGGGCACGCGTGCTCGCGGATTCCGGATGTGCACCTGCGGTGCCTGTGGCGGCCGCTCTCCCAGGGCTGGCTGCTCTCCTGGCCGCTGAGCCAGACAGCGTGCAGCGGGCAGGGCCAGGCCCAGCCCAGCCAGCCCCGCGGCTGAACGTTGCAAGAAGCTTCGACGAGTAACGGTGCGGGATCGGGTGAGGGTCGTGGGCATGGCACGGGTGCAGTGGCAGCCACTGCCGACATCAGCTTCCAAGGTGCAAGGGGGATCGAGCCGGCACATCCGGCTGTCCAGGAGGCAGCGCGGTGTCTGCACCATAGATTACCGACCCTGCACCTTGTTGGCAGCATGGCCCACAGCGAGGAAACGGTCGAAGGGGCTTCTCGCACACCGCTACAGCCCTGCCGTTTGCCGCAGTCACAGGGCACTGCGCCGGAGCAGGCTGATGGGACGGGGCCTCATGATGAGCATCCCGCTGATGCAGCCGGCCTGTTGCCCGGCCTTCTCTTGCAGGCGCAGCAAGCGGCTCGTCGCCGTGCTCGCGCCGTGGGATAGCCCGACGTGTGGCCCGGCCTGGCGCGCACAAGGCCACGCTGCGCGGCATGACCGCTTGCACCGTGCGGACCATGGCAGGGTAGGGGAGCTTTCTCGCGCCGCGTTGTTGCAGCCTAGGGCGCTTGATGGGCAGACTTGTGGCCTGCGCCCTGGGCGGAGAGTTCATCCAGGCGCTGTTGTGCCAGCGTTGCGGCGGGAGAGCCGGGATAACGGTCGATCACCTGCTGGTACGCTGCGGCGGCACGCTTGGGCTGGCGCGCTGCTGTGGCAACGGCGCGGTCCAGGGCCTCGGCCTGTTGCAAGATAGGACGCATCTCCGCCTCGGACCGCAGCTTGCGAATCCGCGGCGCCAGCTCCGCCTTGACGGCCGGCAGCTTGCCGTAGACGCGCATGGTCTCGCAGAGTGCCAGCACGCCCGAGAACACGGCCTGCGGATCTTCCTCGGCAATTTGCTTCTCCGCCTCCTCTACGCGAGCGCGTGCCTTGTCTGCAAGCTGCTTGGCAAACATATCGATGGCCACGGCAGGCTCGGCGTAGCTGCCGCTGTCGATTAGTTTGGAGATCTTGTCGATGGCGGCGGCATCGTGCCCCTCGGCGGCCAACTTCATGGCGGCTTCCAGCGCATCGCTCATGCGGGCCAGCTTCTTCTCGTCCAGAGGTTTGCCTGCGTTGGCGAGACACTCGCGCAACAAGGCAGGCAGGGCCTCCCCCTGGGGGGCACCGGAACCGGCGTAGAGCTTCTCACCGTCTGCACGCAACACGGTGAGATAGGGTATGGAAATCTGCCCTGCCAGATTGAGCTGGCGTGCCAGCTTCCCAAAGTCGGGGGAGGCAACATCGATCGATACAGGCACAAACTGTGCCAAGAGGGGCGCCAGCGTGGCATCGCTCGCCAATCGCCGGTGCAGCGCCTGGCAGGCCCCTCACGACTCCGAGCCGGCCACGGCGAAGATCGGGCGGCCCGACTTGCGCGAAGCGGCAAGTGCCTGATCGAGTCCACCTTGTTTTGGGGGTTCCTGACTCCACGCGGTGCTGGCCAGAATGAGAACCGCCAGCATGGCCCGACGAGTGCCTGCGTGCATGGTGTTGGCTCCAGAACAGCGGGAAAGAACGCCACCATAGTAACCCGAGCGGCTTGATGTAGGCAAGGAGCTTGCAGGGAGCCGAAAACAGGCCAACAGGGCAACAGCCGATGCGATGGCAGGCATGCCGCCTGGACGGGGAGGCGGCTGGGGGGGATGCAACCTGCTTGTCATTGAGGCGATGGGTCGCCACGGTCGATCTCTGCTTGACGGCATTTCGGGCCATGCCTGAGCTGCGGGCTGGAACATCCTTTCGTGCATCCATTGCGGGCTTGTCAGGTCGGATTTCTGGCAGCGGGACAGCGGCCCGTTTGATACAAGCGGCATAATCCTCAAAACCGGGCATTCTGAGAATGCTTTACTGCCGTGTGCGCGGCCTGCCGATGTGAAGCCATGACGGTCACGGATGCTGGAAGGTTGGCGCAGGACGCACCAGTTGATTTCACACTTCGAAGCGCCGCGTGCCGAAGCCAATTCCCAGC
Organism: Pirellulales bacterium; assembly: GCA_023511675.1. Classification (GTDB taxonomy): domain Bacteria; phylum Planctomycetota; class Planctomycetia; order Pirellulales; family JAIMBC01; genus JAIMBC01. Next base: position 575 of record JAIMBC010000150.1, on the reverse strand, counting down.
TACCTGCGTCTGTACACCGAGCGATTGCCATCTCCTGCGGAGGATGAGGCCGCGCATGGCCAATGGCTCGAGCAGGCCTGTGAGCCGCTCATGCGGCTGGCAGGCTGGCAGCTCAAGTTCGAAGCGGAGCCGCCGGCACATCACGACCCTGATCTGGTGTGGTCCGCCCCGGTCAACCCGGGCGTTGGAACTGCTCTCGGACACATCAGCATCAGGCGTGTTTGCCAGGGTGGCGCTACGGACGGGCTCGCAGCGAGGGAGGCGGCCGCGGCCCTGGGCGAGCTGGTGCGCACGCTGGCCAGCAGCGTGCTGCAAACACGGCGTGCCCTGCGGCAGCGGGAGGCCGAGTTGGCGGCGTGCGTGCCCGTCATTCCCCACCAGGACGAGAGCGCCCACTTGGCCCAGCGGCTCGAGGCCGTGCTGCGGGGCGGAGCCGAGGCGATCGGTTGTGATGCCGCGGCCCTCTACGTGCTGGACGCAGCCACCACCGAATTGAAACTGCGGGCCTGCTGGGGCCTTTCTGCGGAAAGGCTGCTGGCCCCTCCCCGGTCGCTGGCCGAGGCGCTGGCAGGGGG
>JAIMBC010000149.1 GCA_023511675.1 Pirellulales bacterium | reverse complement strand
GAGGCGGGTCGATGACGCTGAGAGAAACGGTTTCAGGCACGGCTGGCACGCTGTCGGACAAGCAGGGGATGAGCTGAGTAGACGTGGTAGCGGCTTGCTCCCAGGGCGTTGGTCAACTCGCGGACGATTGCTTCGCGGACGCGGCTCATGCGCAAGGGGCGGCCGCGCTCGGCCAGCAGGTTGCCGGAGGGAGTGCCTGCGAAGGGGTCGCTTTGCACGCTGCGGAGCAGCTCGAGGGGGATGCTGACGTTTAGGTACGCCCCGTACCAGGCGATGCCGTGACGTACGGAGGCGGCGATGGCGGCCAACTGTCCGGTACGGCCCCAGAGGCCGTAGCGGGCGGGCCTGGTGCTGGCGGAGACTTGCAACCCGGCCAGTACGCCCTGCAGGCCGGACTGGAGCCGCTGCAAGTAATCGCCTATGCTCCAGCCATGCCACGCCAGCGGCACAATGGGGTAGAGGGCAAGCTGGCCTGGGCCATGGGCCAGACAGCCGCCGCCGCGGTTCACCCAGTGCAGGGGCAGGCCGCGTGCTGCCAGATCGCGGAGTGCAATTCGGAAGTGGCCGTGCGAGCCGGCTCGGCCTACACTCACACAGGGAGGATGCTCGCAAAGCAGGGTGGTGATGCGGCCGTCTCCCCGCTCGTCGCATTCGTACACCAGCCGTTGCTGCAGCGCATGTGCGGACGCAAAATCGACCAGCCCAAGCAGGTACCACTCGATTGCCGGTTCTTCGGCAACTCGGTGAGACGGCGGCAGGTGATCGGCTGGCGATGGCAACATATGCTAGTAAGGGACTCTGCCCAACCGGCCCGGTACCGCCGGCCCGCCGTGCGTCGCGGCGCAGCAGAACCGCCCGGGCCGACTTGAGCCCTGGGGGACAAGAGGTTAAAGAATTCCATCAACGCTCCTGTCGTTGGGGTCTTTTCTGTACTGTAACAAGCCCCCACGGGGGCGAAAAGACGCATTCCAGGGAGGCAGCCACGAGCAAGTCGCACAAGAGCACGTCGGGCCAAGAGGAGGCCGGAGAGCGGCTGATCGCCGTCCATCGCCGGGCACGGCACGAGTACGAAGTGCTGGAGACCCTCGAGTGCGGCATCGTCCTGGTCGGCAGCGAGGTCAAGAGCCTGCGCAGCGGCAGGCTCTCGCTGGACGAGGCCTACGCGCGCATGCACCAGGGGGAGGTCTGGCTCGTAGGCTGCGAGATTCCGGAGTACGTCCAGGCCAACCGCTTCAACCACAACCCGCGGCGCTGGCGCAAGCTGCTGTTGCACCGCCGCGAAATCCGCCGCTTCGCCTCCAAGGCCTACGAAAAGGGGCTCACCCTCGTACCGCTGAAAATGTATTTCAAAAACGGCCGGGCCAAGGTCTTGCTGGGAGTCTGCCGGGGACGCAAACTCTACGACAAGCGCGAACGCCTCAAACAAGAGGACGTTCGCCGAGATATTGCCCGAGCCATGCGCCGCGGCCGCTAGACCCCCTGCAGGGCCTGCCTCGCCAAGCCTACCCGCATCGCCCTCCCCCCTCTCCCCCCCTCTCGCCGAACCTCCCTGCCCCCCACTGCGTATCTACGCTCAGATCGCCTGCCCCGAAGCCTCCGCTTGTGCCCTCGGGCGGCGCTGCTATGCTTGTACGCTCCGCACCTGATCGACTCCCTGAACCGGACCACTGTCTGGCGAAACGCCTATGCTGTTGCTGGAGGGGGTGAAAAAAGCATTCGGCATGCCCGATGGCTCGCTGCTGCCCGTGTTGGCCATCGACCGCTTTGAACTCGCCGCGGCGGAACAGGCGGTCCTGGTCGGCCGCTCGGGTTGCGGCAAGACCACCCTGTTGCACATTATCGCCGGCATCAGCAGGCCGGACGAGGGCCGGGTCGTGATCAACGGGCAAGACATTGCACGCATGTCCGAACCTGCGCGCGACCGCTTCCGTGCCAATCACATCGGCTATGTGTTCCAGACGTTCAACTTGCTTGCCGGCTTTACGGCCCTGGAAAACGTGCTGCTGGGCATGGCCTTTTCTAGCGGCAAGGGTGATGCCCAACGTGCCCGCTCGCTGTTAGAGAGGGTGGGGCTGGGCCGCCGCCTCCATCACAAGCCGGGCATGCTCTCCGTGGGCGAGCAGCAGCGGGTAGCCGTGGCCCGGGCGCTGGCCAACCGGCCGCGGCTGCTGCTGGCCGATGAACCAACGGCCAATGTCGATGTGCGGCACCAGCAGGAGATCATCGATGCCATCCGCGGCACCTGCCAGGAGCAGCAGGTGGCCCTCTTGCTGGTGACGCACGCGCCGGAGGTGGCCGGCCAGTTCGATCGCGTGGAGCAGCTCGAACAACTCAATCAGGTGGTGGCCGCAACATGAGCTTGCTGAGAATCGCGTGGCGCAGCGTGCAACAGCGGGCACTGGCCTCGACGCTGACCTCCATCTCCATGGCCCTGGGCGTGGCCCTGGTGGTCTGCGTGCTGGTGATCTATAGCGCCATCAACGAGTCTTTCCAGAACGCCCCGCAGGGCTACAACCTGATTGTGGGGGCCAAGGGCAGCAAGCTGCAATTGGTTCTCAACACGGTCTACCATCTGAGCAACCCGATCGAGAACCTGCCCTACGCCTACTACAAGGAGTTCACGCAAGGACGCTTCGCTCCGTATGTCGAGAAGGTGGTCCCGGTTTGCCTGGGAGACAACTATGAGGGCTACCGTGTGGTGGGCACGGTGCCAGAGTTGTTTCAGGTGGGACCGAGTCCAGATTCGGAGGGAGAGACGTACGCCCACCGCCGCGGCCGCTGGCTGCGGTACGAGTTTTCCGAGGGCCGCAATTTCCGTCACGACGGCTTCTTCGAAGCCGTGATCGGGGCCGAAGTCGCCCGCCGCACCGGCCTGAAAGTGGGCAGCACCTTCCGGCCCACGCATGGCGTTGCCGACGAACTGGGCCACGAACACGACGCCTTCACCGTGGTGGGCATCCTCCGCCGCACAGGCACCCCCAACGACCGTGCCCTGTTCGTCAACATGGAAGGCTTCTACCTCCTCGAAGGGCATGCCAAGCCCGTGCCCCAGGAAGAACTCCTCCACGAGGAACCTGCCAGCGCTTCCTCCCAATCTGCTGATGGCCGCCGCGAGGATGCCGATCACCTCCAAGTGCCTCACGAGCACGGCAGCCACGACGATGCCCATCAGGAAGCGGCAGAGGAAGGGCATGCAGAGGACCAGGATGCAGGCCCCCAACACGCTGGCCATCACGACGCAGATGAAGCGCCTGCCGACCATGAGCACGCGGACCACGAGCATGGCGACCGTGAGGATGCGGACCATGAGCATGCCGATGACGACCACGACGAGCACGCCGATGACGCGCATGGCGATCGTGTTTCCGGCGCTGAGTCCGGCGACGAGCCGGACGAGGTGGCGGAGCACCAAGCCGGGCACAAGGGAGCTGGGGAGCATGACGCCGACCACGATCATGCCCACCATGATCATGCCGACCACGGAGATGCCGACCACGAAGATGCGGCGCATGATCACGCCGACGACGATCACGCCGACGACGATCACGCCGAGCACGACCATGCCAACCACGATCACGGGGCAGGGGCGCATCATGAGCCGCTGCCTGAGAGCCAGCGCGAGGTGACAGCGTTGTGGGTACGAACGCGGCCCACGGCGGCCAACCTCGCGAACGTGATCAATGAGGGGCGTGATGCCCAGGCGGTGGTGCCCCTGGCGGAGATCTACGACCTGTTTCAAACCGTGGTGGGGCCGGCTCAGACTTTGCTGCTGGTGCTGACGGTGCTGATTGTGATCGTGGCCGGCGTGGGGATTCTGGTCAGCATGTACAACTCGATGAACGAGAGGCGGCGGGAGATTGCCATCATGCGTTCGCTGGGGGCACGGCGTACAACCGTGCTGACGATTGTGCTGCTGGAATCGCTGCTGCTCTCCCTGGGGGGAGGGCTGTTGGGCGTGGCGGGCGGCCACGGGTTGATGGGTCTGATCAGCCCGTGGATCGACTCCGTATCGGGGGTTGCCATCGGTTCCTTGCAGTTTGAGCCGAGAGAACTCATGATAGTACCAGGGTTAGTATTCCTGGCTGTGGTGGTGGGGTTTTTGCCCGCCCTCGACGCCTATCGTACCGACGTGGCGAAGGCCCTGTCGTCTTCGCCATGAGGCGTAGCCCATGAGCAAAGGACGCACGCCATGACGCATTGTGCCGCAAACCGTGGGGGCCTGCTGGGCACGGCCCTGGCCCTGGGGTGCTTGGCTGGCCTGGGCTGGATCGTGCCGGCGCCGCGCGCGGCGGCCTGCCCGTTCTGCATTGCCATTAGCAAGACGCTCAGCGAAGAGATTGCCGGCTCGGATCACGTGGTGTTCGCCCGGCGGCTGGCGGGCACGGACGTACCGGTGGGCGCAGCGGCCAACTCGGCGGAGCCTGCTTCTCCGGGGCAGCCTTCCAGCGGGGCGGCACAGCAAGTCCAGCACACGGCGCAGTTCGAGATCGTGGAGGTGCTGAAGAGCCGGGGCGGTGCCCAGCCCGGCCAGCAGATCGAGCTGCTGTATTTTGGCCGGCACGACGAGGACGTGCTGTTTGCCGTTTATGGCATGGGAGAGGAGCAGATCTCCTGGTCCACTCCCGTGGCACTGACTCCTAAAAGCATCGCCTACCTGAAACAACTGCCGCGGCTGCCCCCCGCCGGGGCCGACCGTCTGGCCTTCTTCCAGCAGTACTTCGAAGACGAAGAGGCCATGCTCGCCGCCGACGCCTATGACGAGTTCGCTCGCGCTCCCTATGCCGATGTCCGCGCCCTCAAGGACCGCATGGATCGCCAGCAGCTTCTGGCCTGGATTCGCAGCCCCGAGGTCAGCGTCAGCCGCCGCCGACTTTACCTCACCATGCTCGGGGTGTGCGGGCTGCCCGAGGATGCCGATGCCCTCGAGCAGCTCATCCGCAGCGACGACCGCCAGGTGCGCTCCTGCCTGGATGCCCTGGTGGCCGCCTATCTGAATCTCAAGGGAGAGCCGGGCTTGCCGCTTGTGGAAGAGCTGTTCCTCGGCAACCCCGAGGCAGAGTACACCGACACCTATTCCACCATCATGGCGCTGCGGTTCCACTTGCAAGAGTCGGAGCAGATCCCCAAGCAGCGCTTGCTGGGTGCATTGCGGCGGGTACTCGATCGCAAGGACCTGGCCGATCTGGTGATTCCCGATCTGGCCCGCTGGCAAGACTGGTCCGTGGTCGACCGCCTGGTTGCCCTGTTCAAGGAGGCCGATCAGAAATCTGCCTGGGTGCGCGTGCCCGTGGTGAATTACCTGCGTGCCTGCCCACTGCCGGAGGCCAAGGAACGTCTGGAGGAACTGGCCCAGATCGATCCCGACGCGGTGCGCCGCGCGCAGCAGTTCTTTCCGCTAGGCGGGCAACAGCCGGCCCAGCCCGGCGGCACGTCAGCGGGTACGGCTGCGCTATCCACGGACGGGCAATCGACATCTGCTGCCGAGAACACAGCAGCCAACGCGCCCTCCGCCAGTCCGGCCGCAGAAGGCGAGGCAGCGAGTGCCTCCGCGGCAGACGCGCTGCCCGACACAGCCTCCGCCACGGCTACGCACTCTGGTAACGATGCAAACACGGGCGGCAATACGGAACAGACGGCTGACGCCACGGGGGGTGCCGCCTCGTCTTCCCAAACACCGCCTGAGCAAACGGTTCAACCACCAGGCCAGGCATCGGCCCAGGCAGAGAGCAGCGCGGCCGGTGCTGGGACCGGTTCTGACACTGCCGGCCAACCCAAGCCCACCTGGTTTGTGCTGGGCACGGCCGTGGCAGTGGGCCTGGTGCTGACGCTGCTGTTTGTGGCCATCTTGTCCGGCAACTGGGGACGTTCGAGTTAGGGCTTCTGTATGTCTGTTACGGCCGACATTGACCGTACCAACGACTTGCCGGAGGAATACCAGGGGGAAGAGACGTATCGGCCCGTGCATGCCCTGGCCGTGTTGAGCTGTGTGTTGGGCGTGCTCTCTGTGGCGGCCCTCGTCGACTGGTTCTTGCTGCTCGTACCGTTGCTGGGTCTGTTCACCGGCTGGCTCTCGTGGCGGACCATCCGCCGTAACCGAGACGTGTACACCGGGGAATGGCTGGCGGCTGGCGGCCTGGCGGCCTCATTGCTGCTCGGAGGTGCAGGGGCTGGCCGGCTGGGCTGGATCTACGCGCATGAGGTGCCCGAAGGTTATCGCCGCATCAGCTACGAGCTGCTGCAGCCGCCGTCCGGAGCGCCGCCGGGCGCCATCCCGGCCACAGCCCGCGAGCTGGATGGCCAGAAGGTGTTTATCAAGGGTTATGTGTTTCCGAACGATTTGCGCGGGCAGACGGAAGGCATTCGAGAATTCACCCTGGTGCGCGACAAGGGGCAGTGTTGCTTCGGCGGCAACCCCAAGCTGACCGATAAGATCCGGGTAAAGTTGCAGGGGAAGCTGGAGTTGACCTATTCGACCGGCGTGCGTCGCTTGGCGGGCACCTTCCGCGTGCGCCCTGCACCGACTACCTCCGGTCTGGTGGAAGCCATTTACCAACTGGAAGCCGACCACCTTGATTGACCGTACGGGCGCTGCCGTGTGCCACTGGTCCAGACGGTTGTTGACGGCCCTCTGCGCGGGAGCAGGGGTTGTGTTTGTCATGGGCCTGACGGCTGTGCTGGTTGGTTGTAGCGAGGCGGAGTCGCGTCTTCCCGCGGGAGAGAGGGCGGTTCATGAACCGGCATCGACCGGGCAGGCCGCTGCACGCGGCAAGCAGGATGGGCCGAGCGGCCTCTCGACCGGCTCGAATCCGTCCTCAGCACGCGCCGCGGGAGGCCAGGCTGCCACCGCCGGGGAGGCGGAGGTCTTGGCAAGAGAGGACGCCCCGCCGGCCGGTCGGCAAGCCGTGTCCCGGCCGCCCGCAGGGGGGGTGCGAGACATCACCTTCGATGATGTGAAGTTTGACCTGCAGCCGGGCCAGCCCTTTCAGCGGGCCATGCTGGGCCCAAAGATCGAGCAGCTTGCAGGTACGCGGATTCGGGTGCGCGGCTACATTCACCCGCAATCGGTGTTCACGCTCACCGACATTACGGCTTTTGTCCTGGTGCGAGACAATCAACAGTGTTGCTTCGGCCCAGGTGCCATGCTGTACGACTCGATGATGGTCTACATGCAAGCGGGCCGCACCACCAACTTCACCGACCGGCCGATCATGGTAGAAGGCGTGTTTCGGATCGAGGAACTGGTGGGGCCGGACGGCAAGCACTACTCCATCTACCGCGTGGATGCGGTTTCGGCGGGATGAACATGGCCAGTGCCGCGAGGTGTGTTCAGAACGCGTGGCTGCGTAGCGTGTGCCTGGCCGCCGCCCTGGCAGCATTGACGGGTCTCGCCTCGGCACGTGCCGCGAGGGCCTGCCCCTTCTGCAAGGCGGAGCGGCCAACGCTGGCCCAGCGCTGCGAGGCTGCGGAGGAGGCCCTGCTGGCTGAGTGTCTGGAAGCAGGCCAGGATTCCTGCGAGTTGCGGCTCCTCAAGACCCTCCGCAGTTCCCAGGAGAGAAAAACCGCAGAGGCCTTCTCATTACCGGCTGCCCAGGTGCAGCCGGCGTTGCAGGCCGACGGCAAGCTGGCGGCAGGCAGCCTGGTGCTGCTGCTAGCGCTCCCTGCTGCCGGCGAGTCATCCCCGCCCCGTTGGGAGTACCTGCCGCTGGACGAGGTTGCCTATGCCTACCTGGCCCGCCTGCCCGCCCGTGTGGCAGACCCGGCGGAGCGGCTGGCTTACTTCACGCCTTATCTGGAACATGCCAGCCGCTTGCTTGCCGAAGACGCCTACCTGGAGTTTGCCCACGCCCCTTATGACGTGGTTGCCAAAGCAGCCGCACACGTGGATGCCGAGCGGCTGCGTGCCTGGATCCAGAGCCCAGACGTTCCCGATGAACGCAAGGGGCTGTACGGCTTGATGCTCGGCCTTGCCGCCTCGGAGCGGGACCGCATCCGCAACGCCCGAAGGTTGCGCGAGCTGATCGAGCAGCCGGCGCTCGATCTGCGAGCAGGTTTCGACGGCGTGCTGGCAGGCTATCTGCTGCTTGAAGGCGAAGATGGATTGGAGCTGCTCCAGCGCCGCATCCTGGGCAACCCGGAGGCCGCAGAGGGAGATGTGCGCCACGCCGTGGCGGCCTTGCGCTTCCACCAGGTGCATGCCCAGCGCATTTCGCACGAGCGTCTGGGGCAAGCGCTGGCCTTGTTGCTGGACCGGCCAGGATTTGCGGCAGAGATCATCAGCGACCTGGCGAGGCTCCGCTACTGGGACGCGCTGCGGAGCGTGGTCGCTTGCTTTGCTCCCGACACCGCGTACGATCCCGCCGTGGATCGGGCCGTGATCGGCTATCTGCTGGCCTGCCCGCTGGAAGAGGCCCGGGCCTCCCTGGCCCTTCTCCGCCAGCAGCATCCCCAACGCGTCGCCGAGGCCGAGGCCGTGCTGCGGCGGCTCCAGCCGCTGGGACCAAACTAGCACGCACGGCGTCGAACCTCGCGGCCGCCGGCTCTTCGCCCCGCACTCACAGCCGGCTATACTTCTGGCACAAACAGACTGCGGGTGGTACATGCCCAGGTATATCGTTCGTTGCGGTGTGATGCGCACGCTGGGAGTGTATAGCACCAGCCGGGGAGAGACCCTCCACCGCGGGGCACGCGTGATCGCCCGCACCGATCGGGGCCTCGAAGCGGGCGAGGTGCTCTGCGAGGCCACGGAGCAGGCTCTGGCGCAACTCAGCGATCCGCGGCGGGGCCAGGTGCTGCGCGTGATGACAGCCGAGGACGAGCAAGAACTAGACCGGCTGTACGCCCAACAGCGGCGCGAGTACGAGCTGTGCCAGCAGTTGATCGAAGAGCTGGGCCTGCCCATGCGGCTGGTCGATGTGGAGCACATCTTTGGCGGCGAGCGGGTGGTGATCTACTTTCTCGCCGAGAACCGGGTGGATTTTCGCGAGCTGGTCAAGCGGCTGAGCGCGGAGCTACAGACGCGAGTCGAAATGCGGCAAATTGGCGTGCGGGATGAGGCCAAGCTGCTGGCCGATTATGGAGACTGCGGCAAGCCGGTGTGTTGCAACACGCACCTCTCGGAGATGCCCCCCGTTTCGATGAAGATGGCCAAGCTGCAGAAGGCCACGCTGGATCCCAGCAAGATTTCAGGGCGTTGCGGGCGGCTAAAATGCTGTCTACGCTACGAGTACGATACCTATGTGGACCTGCAAAAGGCCCTTCCCGCGGTGGGCGCTACGGTGCTCACCGGCAAGGGCCGTGCCCGGGTGCTGGCCCAGGAGATCCTGGCCGGCCAGCTCCTGGTAGAGATGGAAGATCACCGCCGCGTGCTGATCGACGCGGCGGAGGTGTTGACCGTGCTGTCTGGCCCGCCGGGCCGCAAGTGAAACCTGCATGCCATACCCTACCCCGACCTGAACGAGCCTGGTTTGCCCCCTCCCGCCGACATGGCCCACCCACCAGCGCCGCGGCCCTCCCGCGGTGCCTGGCCGTTGATTCCTGCCTGTAGCAACCTGATCCTTTCTTGATCTGAGCTGTCCGCGCTTCATGTCCAGTTCTATGGCGCCCTTACTGGAGCTGTTGAAACGCGATCGACGCTATCGGCTCCAGGCATATGTGTTTGTTTACGAGGCGCTGGAGTACGCGCATCGGGTGCTGGGTTTGGGGAGGCCGCAGCGCAGCGAGCGACCTGCCGAGGAGGAGGACATTGGCCTGCCGGAGGAAGCGGAGGGCGAGCCGGCGGAACAGCACCTCACCGGCCAGGAACTGTGCGAGGCCATCCGCCGCTATGCCCTGGAGCAGTTCGGCTACATGGCCAAGACGGTGTTCAATCAGTGGGGCGTCTATACGACGAGCGATTTCGGAGAGATCGTCTACAACCTCATCTCCATCGGCAAGATGAGCAAGACGCCGGAAGACCGCCGCGAGGACTTCGACAACGTGTTCGATTTCGAGGAGGGGCTCACTCGCAGCTTCCGCATGAAGCTGCCGCCCTAGGCCCATGATGGCATCTCGCTCTCAGGTACATCGGCCGCGCAGCGCCACGCCGCCCTCTCAGCCTGCACCCGAGCGTCGCCGCCCCTGGATGCTGGCCCTTGCGTCAGGCCTGCTGCTGGCCTGGCTGATGTTCCTGCTGCTGATGGCCCTGCTTGCCTGACCAGCCGCCTCTCGTTGCCAGGCTGCTGCCTGGGGATGCACTGGCAAGTTCGTAGTGGCTCTCTCATGGAGGGCCACGCTCCGGCGTGGCCGTGATTGCCGCCCGCCGTTTGCGCTCGCCCGGACGCGACGGAGCGCATCCCTCCCCAGGGGGTAGTGTCTGTCAACGCCATCGCCGCAGGCCCGTCGTCGTTTCAGGGGACCACACATCACCAGAAACTGGATGTCGAACGTCACCCCGAGAAGGCGAAGCCCACCGGGAAAAAGTTGCGGGCCAAGGATCGGTCGCTGGCGAACGACTTTGTTTCGGATGACGAGTTCGACCGGCTCCTCGACGCCTGGTTCGGCAACATCGCCCGCGTGCTGGTGCCGGGGCGCGGGTTCTACATCTGGGGCGGCTACGCCAACGTCGCCAACTACCCGCCGGTGCTGAAGGCGTGCGAGCTGTATTTCTCGCAGGCCATCATCTGGGTCAAGGAGCATCCGGTATTTGAGCTGTAAGCAAATGCTGCAGCAGACGGTGGGGGCATGGTAAACTTTTCCAGATTTCTCGCTCACTTAGCCCCTTCAGCCGCAAAGCTCCGTGACTCGGCAGCCCATGCTGACTTGTCGATAACTCATACGCCGTAGGTTCCATCCATGACGGCGGAATCGGACCGGCGATGCAGCGGGGGAAGCGAACTGTCGGAAAAACAACCCTACTTCTCATCCTGTTTGGCTTGCCGGATGACGATCGGTACATACCCGACTTCCAGTCCCTTGGGAGGAGTGACGAGGACCGCGGGGTCGAGGTCGGCTAATTTCCCGATGGTCGGCGGGGGCAGGTACTCTTGCCAACGCCAACTATCTGTCTAATTGTATCAGCGCAAATAGCGAGATGCACACAGAACGATGTTATTGAGGAATGCTGTTCGTACAATTACGGAGCGGGACGGCCTAGCAACCCCAAGCTGCTGACTTCGCTGGCATCATCTACACCGATGCGCCGGCTGGCGGCGAATCAGAAGCGGCCGAGCCGTTCGAGCCGATCGAACTGGAACAAAGAGCACTGGTGACCATGCCCGGCGGCTGGAAGATGTCGCAGTTGCAAGCGGAGCAGCCGGCGACGACCTATCCCGAGTTCAAAAGGGAGATACTCAACGAGGTTGCCCGCTGCCGAACAACGCCAGCAGGCTAGCCCGTGGAGTACAAGCCATCGGCGGAGTTACTCCCGCGCGGGCCGTAAACGAGCCTTGAGGTAAAACTCCACATCCGAGCGGGGAACCTCGCCACGCTGGATGGCTTGAGCCAGGGCGTCGTGGTTTGAGTAGTCCTGTTCGTTACCCGGCGGGGGGCCTCCTTTTTTGACGCCGCGCAGCACGAGGATGGTACGGGTCTCGCCTGGGGGGATCACCAGTGGCGGGTCGCCAGATTCTCCGAAGAACCACGCAAATGGACCAAACAACACAAATCTTGGGCTACTGGAAGGCGGCCATATCCCGGTTTCCTTGAAAGGATTGGCCGACCATTCCCCATCTGAGCCGGTTACATGGTCGGTCTCGTAGGCCAGGGTCCAGCGAAGTTGGCCCTCGTCCTGGGGCAGGAGTCGGCTTCCCTCTTCCAGGCGGAGTTCGAACGTTCCATTGCCCAGGCCTGCCATCCAGACGAGTGGCGGCCGGACATTTTCGGGTAGCGGTTCTCGTGCCCAGAGTTCGCTGAAGAGTTCGAGCCGGTAACCATGCGGCACCCGCACCTTGTATCGGTACATATGCAAGCCGGGAGTTTGATGCCATTGGCTATCGCTCGGGAACAGTACCCAGACTTTGCCGTTGGGGTCGGTCCGGTCTTGCCACCACGTCCAACCGAACCAGCCAGCGGTAACCGCAACCAGAATCAACAAGGCAATGCTTGGGATTCGCCGACCCTTGGATTTCCGCGCCGCACTGCTGGTGTGCACGGGTACTCCGGCTTCGGCCGGTCGGGCGACCTGCTTGAAGGCGGCTCGGACATTCGCCTTTGTCAAAACCACCAAGGCCCATAGGCCGATCGGAAGTCGGACGAGATAGAAAAAGGCAACCCAAGGGATTATAGCAAGGATGGGGCCCGCCAACGCCAGCCAGTATGATTCCAGGGCACGGATGCGGCCAGCGCTGACGACCAGAAACAGCCCGAGCACACTTTCGAACAACACCAAGGCCAATGCGCTGCTAAGCCAGACTTCGCCCAAGCTGCTTGTTAGCGTGCCGAAAATTATGGCAGCGACTCCCAGGGCGGGAGCCAGGCAACCGACAACGGTCAAGGCGAACGCAGGCCAGCGAACCTGGCGTCGCGCAGTCTCGAGCACTTCTTTTTCTTCCGCAGTGAGAGATGGGAGCGAGGTCGCAGGGTGCCGTTGGCGCGACGAACTACTTGTAATTGTTTCCACCTCGCGGCTCACTTCGCTGGCCTGCTGGTAACGCCGCTCTGGCTCGCTTTCCAAGGCCCGCAGGACCACCTCGTCCAGCCGCACATCTACCTGCACCTTACGCGACGGTGGCGCGAATTTGCCCAGCGGCAACTCGCCTGTGAGCATCTCGTAAAACACCACGCCCAGCGAGTAGATGTCGGCCCGATGGTCCACATCGTGCGTGCCGCGCAGTTGTTCCGGGGCCATGTAATGCGGCGTGCCCATGACCTGGCCCGTGGCCGTCAGGTTGAACGGCGGACGCACCATTGCGGCTTCGCCGGCCGGCGGCTGCTCCGCGATCTTGGCCAGGCCGAAGTCGGCGATCTTCACCCGACCCTGCCGGTCGAGCAGGATGTTCTCCGGCTTGATGTCGCGGTGCACCACGCCCTGGTCGTGAGCGTGTTGCAGGGCCTCGCAAATTTGGGGCACGATGGCCAGCGCCTGCTGCGGCTGCAACTGGCCCTGGCGGAGCAGTTGCCGCAGGTTGGTTCCGTCCACGTATTCCATGAGGAAGTAGTACAGGGGGCGGCTTTCCTGGGCAGGCGTCCTGTCGGTGGCCGGCGTCGTCGGCAATTGAGTGGTGCCGAAGTCGTACACGGCGACGATGTGCGGATGGCTAAGCCTGGCCAGCGTGCGGGCCTCGCGGCTGAAACGCGCCTCGAAGGCCGGGTCTTCCGCCAGTTGCGTCGGGAGAATCTTCAGGGCCACCAGGCGGTCCAGGTGCGGTTGGCGGGCCTTGTACACCGCGCCCATGCCGCCGGAGCCAATGAGTTCAAGAATTTCCAGTTGGGGAAAGGCCGCAGCCAATTCGGCCGGTGCTGGCGGCACAAAGCGGCCGGCTCCCGACCGGTCGGTTGTCGACATGGGTTCTTCGGCGGCTGACGCTTGGGACTGGCTCGCTAGGCCGGCGGCGAGCAGGCACTGGGGGCAGAGTCCGCCGGGGGCGTCGGCCGGCAGGACCGTGCCGCACTTGGGACACGTTGCTGGTGCGGACATGGCGACACTTCCACCGCTTTCGGGGATGGCCTGCGGCGCTGCGGGGGGCCGCAGGTGTCTTGACTTACAATGTCTGGCCTTACTTTCTTATGAAGGAAAATTCGCGAAAGGTAACAGGCGCCCCCAAAATTTTTAGCGAGCCACAGCGGCGAAGAGACACCGGATTTCATCGTCGACGTCCTCGGCCGAGATGGGCGGCCGCATCCCGACCTCCTCGGCCTTGTCGGCCGGCACGGCGAGGGTGAGGTCGCCGTGTGCGACGCGCAGCACGAGGTACTCGGTCTTCTGCCCGAACGCCTCCCGCGTCTCCTTGCGCTCGATGACCGCGGCCCCGTGGTGCGGGTAGACGACGCGGTCGCCAACTTTGAAGGCCATCCACCACTCCCCGTGGTCTTCTGGGCGCGACGAGACCCCAAATGGTACCAGCAGTGGCCGCTCCGCCGGTCCGCCCGGCCCGGGCCCCGGGCGCGGCGGCGCTCAGCCGTCGTGGCAGTGGGCCGGGGCCGGCGGCACGTCGAGCGCCGGGTTCCGGTCGAAGAAGCCGAACGGCGTCAGGAGGAACCCGCAGTACTCGACGGGCATCACCGGCCAGTCTTCCGGGCGCACGAAGTGGGTGACCCCGAACGTGTACCAGCACACGACGTCGGTCCCCGCGATCGGCCGGTCCTGCGCGGT
>JAIMBC010000148.1 GCA_023511675.1 Pirellulales bacterium | reverse complement strand
GGATCTGCCGTATATACCTGGGCAGGGGCCGTTACGAGATACCCCGTGGTTCGGCGCGGGTAGGCCCACTGCCCCCTTGCCCCTCGTTGCCAGGCTCCTGCCTGGGAAGAAGAGAAAACTCGTTCGTAGTGACCCGCGCAAGCGGGTCGGCGCGGGGTAAGGCGCTGAAGTGCCAGCCTGGTCGCTGTGTCCAGGACGGCATGAATGCGGTCACTATGAACGTGCAGACTGCGTTGCCGGGCAGGAGCCTGGGAAGGGGAGAGGAGAGGGGGCCGTGGGCGCGGTAAGGGGGGGAATGTGTCAGGCGGTCAGGAAGGCGGCTCCTGGGAGGCGGCGGGCAAGCGCGCGGGAGCCGGCAGCTCGATGATGAAATGGGTGCCGCGGCCGACCTCGCTTTCCACCTCGATGCGGCCGTCGTGGCCCTCGATGATCTTGCGCGTGGTGGCGAGTCCCAACCCCGTGCCGCCGCTTTTCGTGCTGTAAAAGGCATCGAAGGCGTGGGCACGCACGTGTTCGTCCATGCCGCAGCCGGTATCAATCAGATGGAGGGCCACGCCGCCGGGGATCGCTTCGGTGGAGACGGTGAGCGTGCCGCCCTTGGGCATGGCCTGCTGGGCATTGAGCAGCAGATTCAACAGGGCGCTGCGAAAGTGTTCGCGATCGAGCAAGACGGCAGGCAGGTCGGATTGCAGGTAGGCAGCGATCTCAATGCCGGCCTCCTTGGCCTGGGGGCGGAAAAAATCGAGCGCCTGCCGCACCTCTTCGTTCAGATCGGTGGGCTCCAGGCGGAGGCGCCGTACCTTGGCGAAGTTAAGAAAATCATCCAGCAGATCTTGCAGTCGCTGGCATTCGCGCTGCACCAGCCCGATCTTGGCCAGCGTGCGGCGGGCGCGGGGAGAATCGTCCCCGGCAAAGTCCTCGGCCAGCAGCTCCATGTTCAGCCGAATGGTGGAGAGCGGGTTCTTGATCTCGTGGGCCAGCCCGCCTGCCAGGCGCGCAATCTCGGTGTAGCGGTCGATCAGGCGCTGTTGGAACTCGGCCACAGGATCCGGCTGCGCTGGGCTCATCGAATTGGGGCGGCTGGCAAATCAGCCGCAGCCACCGCTGCGCAAGGGGCGGAGAGCACGCGCAAGGAAAGCCCGCGGCAAGCCCTGCCGGTCCCCGTCGGCACCCTCGCTAGGATTTTGACTTCTGTTCCGCAAGCTCTCGCAGTGCCATGCGACGGCTGAGCTTGACGCGGTCCTGGTCGTCGATGGCAATGACCTTGACCGTCATCTCGTCTCCCACCTTGCAGACGTCGCTGACGCTGCTGACGAAGCCCTCGGCCAGCTCGCTAATGTGGCACAGACCGTCCTTGCCGGGCAGGATTTCGACAAACGCGCCAAAATCCTTGATGCTGGTCACGCGGCCGTCGTAGATCTTGCCCACCTGGACGGTTTCGGTCAGTGCCTCGATGCGCCGCATGGCCGCCTTGGCCCCCTCCATGGTATTGCAGGCCACAATCACGGTGCCGTCGTCTTCCACCTCGATCAGGGCACCGGTGGCCTCCTGAATGCTGCGAATGGTCTTCCCTCCCGGGCCGATCAGCAGGCCAATCTTGTCCGGGTGGATGGTGGTCCGCAACAGCCGCGGCGCCCACGGAGAGATTTCATCATAAGGCCGCGGAATGGTGCTGAGCATGGCGCGCAAGATTTGAATCCGCGCCTCGCGCGATTGCTCGAAGGTGGCCCGCACAATCTCGCTGCTAATGCCGCGAATCTTCAGATCGAGCTGAATGCCCGTGATGCCGTTCTGCGTGCCGGCGATCTTGAAATCCATGTCGCCGAAATGGTCCTCGTCGCCGATGATGTCGGTCAGCAGCACCCAGCGATCCTCTGCCTCCTTGACCAGGCCGATGGAAATGCCCGCGACGGGGTTGGAGATCGGCACGCCGGCGGCCATCAGACCCAGCGTGGCGCCGCACACCGTGGCCATGGAGCTGGAACCATTGGATTCCAGAATGTCCGAGATCACGCGGATGGTGTAGGGAAACTCCTCGGGATCAGGCAGCACGGGCTTGACGCTCCGCTCCGCCAGCGCACCGTGGCCGATCTCCCGCCGGCCCGGCCCGCGGATGGGCCGGCACTCCCCCACGGAAAACGGCGGGAAGTAATAGTCCAGCATGAACTTCTTGGAGTACTCTTCCATCACGCCGTCCACCCGCTGCTCGTCACGCGTGGTCCCCAGCGTCACGGTGATTAACGCCTGTGTCTCGCCGCGCTGGAAGAGGGCAGAACCATGGACGCGCGGTAACACGTCTACCTGGCATTCGATGGGCCGCAGGCTGCGGTGGTCGCGGCCGTCGGGGCGCGTGCCGTCGAGGATCAGGTCGCGCACGACCCGCCGCTCCAGGTCGTGCCAGGCCTTCTCAAACACCAGCGGATCGAGCGCGCCCTCGGCCTGGGGGTCGGGGATGAACTCGGCCAGTGCCTGCTCCTTGAGAGCCGCCACGGCCTCGGCCCGCGCTTGCTTGCCCGGCGTCTGCTTGGCGGCGCGAAAGCGATCGTAATAAGCCGCCTTCAGCCGCTCGTAGGTACCGTCGTCGGGCGGAATCTCGTAGGCGGCCTTCTGCACGCCGAACTGCGCACAGAGGTCTTCTTGCATGCCACACAGCTCGCGGACAATGCCGCGTGCCACTTCGAGCGCCTCGAGCATCTTGGCTTCTGGCAGTTCGCGGGCAAAGCCCTCGATCATCAACAGCGAGTCCCGGTTGCCGGAAACCACCAGGTCCAGGTCGCTCAATTCGAGCTGATCCTGGGTGGGGAACGGCACGAACTCGCCTTCGATCAGGCCCAGGCGCACGGAGCCCACGGGGCCCTCGAACGGGAGGGGAGAGAGGCACAGGCTGGCACTGGCGCCATTCATGGCCAGCACGTCGGCATCGTTCTGTCGGTCGCTGGCCAGCACAAAGGCCTGGATCTGCACCTCATCCCGGAACCAATCGGGGAACAGCGGCCGAATGGGCCGGTCCATGAGGCGGCTGGTGAGCACCTCCTTCATGGTGGGCCGCCCCTCGCGCTTGATGAAACCGCCGGGAAACTTGCCCGCCGCGGCGGTACGCTCGCGATAATCGCAGGTCAGCGGGAAGAAGTCCACCCCCGGGCGGGGCGGGCCGCTCACGGCCGCCGCGAGCACGACCGTGTCGGCATATCGCACCAGGCAACTACCGGCCGCTTGCTTGGCAAGCTGGCCCGTCTCGATGGAAAATGTGTGTGCCCCAATCTGCTTCTCGACGCGAACTTTCAAGGCTCAATCCTGTTCTGTTTCCTTGCCTCAGCGAGGCGCCGGTCAGGCCGCTGAAACCCGGCCCGGTCCAGCCGAGGGGCAAGGCACGGCGCCCCGAGGCACGACCGGCCGGACCCGGCCGGCAAGCCGCAAACGCCTGCCGCGCCCCAGCCATTCGCATGGAGAGAAGCTGCCGCTGCGGCCAGCAATATAAGCTACTGACAGCCAAGGACTTACTTCCTGATCTCCAGGCGGCGGATGATCTCAAGATACCGCTGCGGGCTGGTGCGTTTCAGGTAGTCGAGCAGGCGGCGGCGCCGACTTACCATCATCAACAATCCTCGCCGGCTGGCATAGTCCTTCTTGTGGGTTTGCAGATGCTCGGTCAGCTCTCCAATCCTGCTGGTGAGGATGGCAATCTGCACCTCGGGCGAACCGGTGTCGTTCTCGGCACGCCGAAAGTCGCCAATGATTGCTTGCTTACGCTCTTTGGTAATCGCCATTGCCGACCGTGCTTCCCTCGAAAAGACTTACGCCTACGTGCTCGCAGCGTCCTGAGTACCGATGTGCCTTGCTGAGGCCACTCCGAACTACCGTTTGAACACAACTCAAACTACATAATGTAGCAATTGGTCGGCTACGTGCAACCGCAATTTGAACGCCCAAAAAGGCCGACAGGCCGGGGCCGATTCGCCGGAACGGCCCGGAGTGCGGAGCGTACGACCTGCCGGCTGCTTCTGCTGCCCCCCTTCCGAAGCCGATCTGGCGTGGGCCCTTGTGTTAATTGTATGCCAGAGCCCAGTAAGCACTGAGGCCCCATCGGAGCCGCCTCCGCCGTAGTCATCCCTCGGGGTAAGAATGTGCCCCACCCCAGCAAGCGGCATGCTGGGTGGGTGGCGTCATTCGGCCGTGCGGCACTGCCATCCCATTGTGGAAGCGGTGGCGGCAGCCATTAGCCAGGGGACTTCTCCGCCTCGGGCCGCAGCCATGCCGTGAAACCTGGGGAAGGCGCTGTGGTTTTGCCCTCTGAAGCCCTGGCCCGCTGGAGGCCTCGGTTGCCCCCCGCCATACGAGCGGCAACCTCGCCCCAAGACTAGACTCGCCGGGAGCCTGGTCACGCCCAAGTTGGGGCGAGGCGCGTTGTTTCCCATCCGCGTGCAAGGCATAATGCAGCGGTGGCCGGCTGCCACGTTTGGAGTTCAGCTCGAAAGACGACCATGAAGCGGCTGTACTTGTGCGCATTGAGTATCGCGTGGACGCTGTTGGGTGCGAGAGCCATTGCCGAGGAGCCTGTACCCCATGGCCAAGATCGGCCCCCTGGCCCGGCGTTGGAGCCCGAGGAGGCGATCCGGCGGATGCGCGTGCCGGAGGGCTTTCGTGTGGAGCTGGTGGCCTGCGAGCCTGAGCTGGTGAACCCCGTGGCCATGACATTCGATGAGCGCGGCCGGATCTGGGTCACGGAGAGCCTGGAGTATCCCCGCAGTCAGGCCGGGCCCGGCCGCGACCGTGTGCGCATCCTCGAAGATACCGATGGCGACGGCCGGGCAGACAAGTTCACCACCTTTGCGGATGGTCTGAACATCCCCTCCGGCATCGCCGTGGGGGCCGGAGGCGTTTGGGTGGCCAACGCGCCCGACATCCTGTTCATGGTGGATGAGGACGGAGACGACCGTGCGGACCGCAGCGAGGTGGTGGTCACGGGCTTTGGCCGCCACGATACGCACGAGCTGCCCAACTCGCTCACCTGGGGGCCGGACGGCTGGCTGTATGGTTTAAACGGTGTGTTCAATCCCAGCCGCATCGAGCAAGATGGACGGATCTACGAGTTCACCTGCGCCCTCTTTCGCATCCACCCGCGGACGCGCCGCTTCGAGTTGTTCGCCGAGGGCACAAGCAATCCCTGGGGCGTGGCCTTCGACCGGCTGGGCAGCGCCTTCGTGAGTGCGTGCGTGATCGACCACCTTTGGCACCTGGTGGAAACAGGCTATTACCACCGGCAGGGCGGCGCCTATCCCCCCTTCACCTGGAAAATCGAGTCCATCGTCGGCCACACGCACCAGAAGGCGGCCTATTGCGGCATCCACTATTTTGATTCCGACGCCTACCCCCCCGCCTACCGCGAACGCCTGTACATGGGCAACATCCACGGCAACTGTGTCAATTGCGATGTGCTGGTGCGCCACGGCTCGACCTATCGCGGCGAGCCGCAACTCGACTTCCTCCAGGCCAACGACCCCTGGTTCATGCCCGTGGCCCAGAAGACGGGGCCCGACGGCTGCCTGTACATCCTCGATTGGTATGACCGCTATCACTGCTACCAGGATGCCAACCGCGACCCCCAGGGCATTGACCGCCGCCGCGGCCGACTATACCGCGTGCGCTATGGCGAATCGCCGCGTGCCTTTGCGTTCGACTTGCGTCAAGCCAGCGACGAGCAGCTCATTGACTACCTACACAGCCCCAACATCTATTTCCGCGACATGGCCCAGCGGCTGCTGTGGGAGCGCAACCGCGCCGAGACCCGCCGCAAGCTGCAGGGGCTCGTGCTGTCCGATCAGACACCGTTCAAGGCGCGGATGCACGGTCTGTGGGCGCTGATCGGCTGCGGGCCGCTGGATGCGGACTTCCATGCGCAGCTTCTTGTGCATCATGATCCGGCCCTGCGTGCCTGGGGAGTGCGTGCGGCGGGCAATGCGGGCGAGGTAGCGGAGGTTGTGAAAGGGCATGTGCTGGCCTGCGCGGCGGACGCGTCGCCCGACGTTCGCTTGCAGGTGGCGATCGCCGCTGGCAAGCTTCGTGGTCTCGACGCCATTGCGGTATTGGTGGAAGTGCTGCGCAACTCGGCGGACGATCCGCTGATCCCGCAGATCGTGTGGCAGAACCTGCATCCCTTGCTGGAATTCCAAGGGCAGGAGTTCCTGCGCGCGGCACGTGCGGCGGAGTTGGAGCGGGCCGCAGGTGTTGCGGCACTGCTGCCCAGGGTGTGCGATCGGTTTCTGGCTCGGCGGTCTTTCGATGCCGCTTTGGCGGTGGCGCCGCTGGCAATGCTGCTGGAGGCGGGTTTGTCTGCCGAGGCGCCGGCACGCGAGTGCCTGCGGGTGTTAGCGGCAAGGGTGCAATCGGGAGAGATCGCAGGAGAGCGCCGCGCGGCCTTGCAAGCGGAGTTGCAGCCGCTGCTCGCCCGCGTCCTCAGCGGTCCTGTTAACAGAGAGCTGTACCTGGATGCCGCCTTGCTAGCCGCCAGCCTGGGTGACGGCGCCGGCCTGGAGGCGATGCACCAGTTGTTCGCCTCGAAAGAGGCCCTCCCGGCACTCAGGCTTGCAGCGCTGGAGGCCCTGGTCGCCGCACGCGAGCCAAGGGTGCTCAAGGCCGCTGCCGACATGTTGGCCAAGCCAGCCGACTATCCCCTCGAACTGCGCCGCCAGGCATTGGCAACCCTGGGCAGGTTGGACGACGCAGCCGTGGCGGAGATCGTGCTGGCGGCCTGGCCGTCTCTGGAGCCTGACCTCCAGCCGCAGGCCATCGAGCTGCTCACGGGCCGGATTCCCTGGGCCTTGCGCCTGCTGGCGGCCGTGGATCGCGGAGAGATCCCTGCCAGTGCCTTAAACCTCAACCAGGTACGCAAGCTGCTGGCCACGCAAGACGAGCAGCTAGGCCGCCTGGTTGCCAAGACCTGGGGAACGGTGCGCAGCGAACGCAACCCGGATCGGGAGCGCGTGATCGCCCAGATGCGCCGCTTGCTGCGAGAAAGCCGCGGAGATCCGCACCAGGGGGCCGCCGTGTTCCGGCGGCTGTGCGGACAATGTCACAAGATCTACGGCTCGGGACAGGAGGTGGGGCCGGACCTCACCACCAATGGCCGCAGTTCCTTTGAGCAGCTTCTCTCCAACGTGTTCGATCCCAGCCTGGTGATCGGCGCCGCGTATCAGGCACGCACTGTCCTGACCGTTGATGGCCGCGTCCTCACCGGCTTGCTGGTCGAGGACAGCGAACAGCGGATTGTGCTCAAGGTGCAAGGAGGCAAGCTCGAAATCGTGCCGCGCGCGGATGTGGAAGAGTACGCCGTCAGCCAGCTCTCACTGATGCCGGAAGATCTGGAACGCCAGCTCAGTCCAAGCGAGCTGGCGGATTTGTTCGCCTTTCTGCTGCTGGACCGGCCGCCGGACGATCCCCAGGCCCGGTTGCTACCCGGCTTCAAGACCCCCGAGCCACGCCAGACGGAAGATCCAGCTCAATTCGCCGCGCTGGTGGCTGAGGTGGCCCCTGGTTTCCATACGGCCGCGGCGGGCGAGGGTGGAGTGGCGATTGTCGCCGAGCACTTCGGCCGCGCGGGCGTGCTGCGCACGCATCCCGTTTCGCACGAGGTACCCTGCGTGCTGAACGGCAGGCTACGGGTGCCCTCCGGGGGCACGTCTCGGTTGGCAGCGGACGTATCTTACGATCCCCGCGGAGATTGGAGGCTGGTGGTCCAGGTCAACGGACAGCCGGTGCATGAGCAGATCGTGGGGCCCGATACCACGACGGATGGCTGGGCTACTGTGCTGGTGGATCTGAGTGCCTATGGGGGACAGACGATCGACGTCTCCTTGCACAACCAGGCCAACGGCTGGGCGTGGGAGTTTGCCTACTGGGGGCGCGTGGAGTTGATCCACACTCCCTGACGGGATACCGGCACGCAGGCGGCTCGTCCGCGCGCTGGGCTTCGCCCGCGATGTCCGTGGCAGGCCCTGGCTGCTCCCCGCTGGCTACAGCTTGCAACCATGCGGGTCGCAGCGGGCAAAGTGCTCGCGCTCGTGTGGGGCTTCGTCGGTGCCCAGGGTCAGCACCTGCGAGGGTTTGCTGCCATAGCGAAAGACGGTGACGCCTTTGAGGCCCAGTTCCCAGGCGCGGCGGTAGATGTGGGCAATCTCATCTGGAGTGGCCGTGGTGGGAAGATTGATGGTCTTGGAGACGGAGCTGTCTGTAAAGCGCTGGAAGGCGGCCTGGACGCGCAGATGATGCTCGGGCGCAATCTCCAGTGCGGTCTGAAAGATGGCTCGCGCAGCAGCAGGGACGCCTTCCAGCCCGGAGAGCGAGCCATGTGCGGCCAGGTGCCGCGCCAGCTCTGGGGTGTAGAATCCTTGCTGCTGGGCATACCGAACAAACACCGGGTTCAGCTCCACCAGCGCGTGTCCCTCCAGCACCTGCCTGGTGTAGGCCAGGGCAAACAGCGGCTCGATCCCGGCGGAAGTGCCGGCAATGATGCTGAGCGTGCCTGTGGGAGCGATGGCCGTGCGTGTCGCATTCCGCAGCGGCTGCTCGCGCTGGGCATAGATGCTCTGCGTCCACAGCGGGAAGACGCCTCGCTCTCGTGCCAGATCCTGAGATGCTGCCAGCGCCTCCTCCTGGATGGCGTGCATGATCTCTTCGGCCAAGGAGACGGCCTGTTCAGAAGCGTAGGGAATGCCCAGTAGCAACAGCAGCTCGGCGAATCCCATCACGCCCAGCCCGATCTTGCGGCTGGCCCGTGTCGCCTGCTCGATCTGCGGAGCGGGCCAACGGCTGGCCTCGATCATGTCATCCAGCAGACGCACCCCCAGGCGGGCTGTAGATGCCAGCTTGGCCCAATCGATGCTCCAGGAATCGCCCAAGCGGCGGACCATGTGCGTCAGATTGATGGAGGCCAGGTTGCATGACTCGTAGGGGAGCAGCGGGACCTCGCCGCACGGGTTGGTGGCTGCGATGGGGCCGAGCGCTGGGGTGGGCTGGCTGCGATTGATGGCGTCTAGAAACAACAGGCCAGGATCGCCTGTCTGGCAGGCGGCGGCAGCGATGCGTGCCCACAACACTGGCGCCGGAACATCACGCACCGCCCGTCCCGTGCGAGGATTGCGGAGCGTCCATGGGCGGCCGGAGATCACTGCCTCCATGAAGGCGTCGCTCACGCCGACGGACAGATTGAAGTTCCGGAAGCTCACTGCATCGCGCTTGGCGTCGATGAACAGCTCGATGTCCGGATGCTCGATGGAGAGCACGCCCATGTTCGCCCCGCGTCGTCTGCCCCCCTGCTTGATGTTCTCCGTGGCGCAGTCGAAGATGCGCATGAAGGAGACAGGGCCCGATGCCGCTCCGCCCGTGCTGCTTACCTGGTCTCCTTGCGGCCGGAGACGGGAAAAGGAGAAGCCCACGCCCCCGCCGGCTTGCTGGATGCGTGCCATCAGCTTGAGCGCGTCGAAGATACCCTCCATGCAGTCCTCGACGGGCAGCACGAAGCACGCGCTGAGCATGCCCAGCGGCGTGCCGGCGTTCATCAGGCAGGGGCTGTTGGGCAGCAGATCCAGCGAAGACATGGCCTCGAAAAAGGGCTCTTCCCACTGGGGAGCTGCCGTTCCGAATGCCGTCTCGGCCGCTGCCAGGTGGCGAGCCACACGGCGGAACATCTCCTCGGGCGTCTCCGCGATCTGGCCGCTGGAATCGCGGCGCAGATAGCGCGCTTCCAGCACGCGCAGCGCATTGTCGCTCAGGGAAGGTGCGCCCATGGCGGCTCGGCGTTCAGCCGGGTTCTCCAGGCAAGGGGGGCGGAGCCGGCCTGCGCGCGGCGGCAGGGGCCAGCCGCACGCGAGAAGCGGCCCCGCCGGCAGGTTGCTCTTGCAAGGCTGCGAGGATCTCCTGTAACCGTTGATCTACCAGGTAGTGTACACTGCCCGGCTGGTCCACGTCTCCGGCTGGTACGCCCGTGAGCAACTCGATGCCCTGGTCGATGGCGTCCACGGCCCAGATGTGGAACCGGCCCGCTGCCACGGCATCGATCACGTCTCGGCGCAGCACAAGGTGCCGCACATTGGCTCGCGGAATGCAGACTCCCTGGGATCCCGTCAAGCCCATGGCCTGACAGACGTCAAAGAAGCCCTCGATTTTTTCGTTCACGGCCCCCACGGCCTGCACATCGCCATGCTGGTTGATGGAACCCGTGACGGCAATGTCCTGGCGCAGCGGCAGGCCCGACAGCGCGCTGAGCAGACAGTACAGCTCCGCCGCCGAGGCGCTATCTCCCTCGATCCAACCGTAGGACTGCTCAAAGGTCAGGCTGGCGGAAAGAGCCAGGGCGTGCCGGGCGGCATAGCGGTTACGCAAATAGCCCTCCAGGATCAGCACCCCCTTGTCGTGCGTGCTGCCGCTCAGGTCCGCTTCTCGCTCGATGTTCACCAACCCCTCCTGGCCCACGCCCACCGCTGCCGTCACCCGGCTGGGACGGCCAAAGCGGTAGTTGCCAAGATCCCACACCGCCAGGCCGTTCACCTGCCCCGCACGCGCGCCGGTCACAGAAATGCGCAGCGTGCCCTCCTCGATCAGCTCCCGGATCTTTGCGGCGATGCGGTCGCTGCGAAACACCCTTTCGTGCAGGGCTTGCCGCACGTGTGCGGCGCCGACGGTTGGGGCGCCGGCGGAGCGGGACCAGTAGGCAGCCTCGCGGACGATGTCCGCCACGGCGGCGAACTCGACGCTGAGTTTTTCCTGGTGTGCGGCCTGCCTGGCCCCGAAGCGGATGACTTCTGCCACGGCGGCGGGGTCGAAGGCGGGCAACCCTTCGGCGCGTGTTTGCCGGGCGATGAACCGGGCATACGCCAGGTGGCCGCGCTCGTCTCGCGGCGCTTCCGGTCCAAAATCGGCGCGTACCTTGAACAGCTCGCGAAAATCGTCGTCCAGGAATTGCAGCAGGTAATACAGCTCGGCCGAGCCAAGCGCTACCACCTTGGTGTCGATGGGAATGGGCTCCGGTTTGAGGGCGGTGGTGGCCAGCAGTCCCAGCGGCTCGTAGACGTCGGTGAGCAAGCGGCCGCTCTTGAGGGTACGTTTGAGCTGCTTCCACACCAACGGCTCCGTCAGGGCATCTTCCAGGTCCAGCACCAGGTATCCGCCGCTGGCACGCAGCAGGCTGCCAGGCTTGATCCGCGTGAAATTCGTGCTCAGCCGGCCAAACAGGTTGACATCGTGTTCGATGGTACCGAAGAGGTTCTTGTAGCTCGGAGAGATCTCCACCACCACGGGCGCCCCCTGGGCGTGAGCATGGTCTGCGACCAGGTTCACGCGGTATTCCAGCCAGGGGTCGTCATGCATCATGGCCGCCCGTATGGCTGAGGGCAGATCGCTGATCTCCTCTTTCTCCTTCCGCTCTTCGCTCAGCCGCTCCAGGTGGTTCAGCATGTGCTCCTGCACCTGCTTGAGCCAGCGCGCAAGCTGCTCGCTGCCCAGCTCGCTCTCTACGCGCCGGAATAGAGGCTCGATGATCCGCCGCGCAAAGTCCCGCACAATCGCCTGGATGGCCTGCCGCATCTCGTGCGTCAGTTCCTGCTGCCGGGCCATCAACTCCGCTGCCAGTTCGCCCAGCTCCATCTGGCGCCGTTCCAGCTCCGCGCGTTCGGCCTCGCTCAGCCGCTCGATGTCTTGCGGTTCCAGCGGCCGGCCTTCCCGCACCGGCACGAACACCAGCACGCCATTGGGAAGGCGGCGGATGGCCATGCTCAGTTCGCGGGCTCGGTTTGCCAGTTCTTGAAACAACGCCTCGGCCCGCTCTCCAAACGTCGCGGCCAGCCGGTCGCGCTCGGCATCAAAGTCCTTGGCTTTCAGCGCCGCAGGCAGGTCGCGGCGCAGCCGCTCGACAATCTGCTCCAGGCCGTCCCGAAGCTTCCTCCCCTGCCCGCTGCCCAACTGAATGGCCAACGGCCGGTCGGGCTCGTCGAAATTGTGCACATACACCCAGTCAGGAGGCGCAGCCTCGCGTGCCGCTCGTCGCTCCAGCAGCCGCTGCACGAGCTGCCTCTTGCCTGCGCCCGTCATCCCTGAGACATACACGTTATAGCCGCGATGGCGCACGCCCAGCCCGAACTCCAATGCGCGCATCGCTCGCTCCTGCCCCACCACCTCGTCCAGCGGCTCCACCTCCTCCGTACTACGGAAGCCCAGCGCATGCGCGTCGATCTGCGGCTCCAGCTCCTCGGCACGCAGCAAACAGCGGCTCGCGGCAGAAGCCGTGGCACAAACCTCGGGTAAAGGCGACGTACTCATCACCCATCCTCCGGCTACTTGGCGCTCACCCGAAGAACCCATTGCGAGCGGTGTACGCCCACCGCGCCGGCAGATGCGAGGCCCTGTGCGCCGGCCGCCAGCGGCAGGCGCACACGGCACACACCGTGACGATACTCCGCCTCTGCGGCCTCGGGATCAATGGGCAGGGCGAACCGCACCGTCCTCCTGAAAGGCCCTTGTGGGCACTCGCAATGTTCCCACAGCACGCCGGGCGGAGACGCCGCCTTGCGTTCGCCCGCCACCGTGAGATCCCGTGGCGTGGCAAGGAGCTGTATCTCCTCAGGCGCAACGCCGGGCAGAGCCACATCCACGAGGTACGCTTCGGCCGTCTGCCTTACGTCGAGCCAGGGCCGCCAAGCGCCCCGCCCTGCCGCTGCCCAGCGACGGTAGATCAGCTCCTCGAACATCTGGTCGAGCTGATGCTCCAGATTGAGAAAGCCGGCATCCCACGGAGGAATCACGTCTGGCACTCCCGTAGCAACTTGCGCTATGGCACCTGGCCTGCTTCGCAGCAACGGCCATCGCACAACCACAGCAATTGCGATGCCAGACAGGCCCGGGGCAACGCATGCCAGCTTGCACGCACCAAGATCGGTACGACCGCCGGCAGCCGGGCGCCCTGGGAGGTGAGCGCTGGCCCCCGGCCCAGATTTTCATCTGGCAAGCGCGTTGCTGCCACCCCCACAGCGGCGCCGCGGTGGGCAGGCACGCGATGCGGTTGGGGTGGGGCTTATCACGGCAACTGGCACTTTTTCCCGGCCAGGGCCTGATCGCGGCCGCGATTGTTGCCGATCTTTCCACAACACAGCCTCCGCATTGGGCGCGGCCGATGGAGCAGCCCTCGACGCTTGACCGTCACGGGCACCTTGCGGCACGGACCTATCACTGGCCGCAGGCAAGCTGCCCGGCTAACCCCCGTCGCGCCTATCAGGGCGCTAGCACTTCCGAGACACGATCCGGGCCGCCCTGTCTGGGCACCAAGCCCTTTCCCCAGCCTGCTTTGGTCGCGAGTTATCAAGGATGTCGCGAGCCTCAGAAGGTGTGCGTGGGAGGACACCAAGGCCGCGACGGCGCGCGGCGATGGCCCAAATCGCCCACCTGTTGCGCCGTAACGCACACCGCCGGACGCTGCGGCAGGCATAGGGGGCGAAGCCGACTGTGTGTTGAGGAGGCCAGCACATGGCCCGTGTCAAGCGGCAAGACATCGCACGTAGTGGCGTGGCCACCGCAGCTCGCCTGCTCTGCTTTCTCACGCGGTTCGGAAGGCTTGGCTCGGGTCTGGAATCGCCGTGACCCAGCAGAGATGCTGTGCACGGTCTCTGCGTGCGGTCCACGCTGACGCGCACGGCTACATACCTGGCGAGCGACCGGACGGGCGCCTCCATCAATTCGAAGCTCCTTGCATCCGGGGCGATCAGGGGAGGCACACGGCCCGTGGCGGCACAACCGGATGGGCGATGTTGCGAACAACAGGGGCGGCGGCGGGCCTGCTCCCAGCGCGAACGCATGCTTGGGGGACCGTTCTCCAGCCGAGCTAGTCGCCCGGTTTCTGGGCGCCTGCGCCAGCTCTTCGCCTTGCAGCCGGACCGAAGGATCTGAGAGATTTTGCCGAGAACGTGCTGGAGGAGCTTGAGCTGGCGTCTGAGCTTGGAGGCGGACAGGAGAATCTGAGAAATTTTGCCGGCAGCGATCCGGGCCAACAGCCAGTGACCACGATCGGGGCCGGTCCGGGCCTTGAAAGCAGAATTGCCCCGCTGCGGTCGAACCCGTAGAGCCGCGCGAGCGTAGTGATAGTGGAAGGGGCGGCAGATACGTCCGAAGCCCCTGACTGTTGTAGCAGCCGACACCTGCCGTTGACGGTCAGCCGTGTAGGCGGCTTGCCGCCGGCAGCCGATGCCGCCTAAAGTGGAGGACGTATTGGGCCCCCTGGGAAAGCTTTCTCAGGTGCTTCCGTGACCGCCGGTGTGGGCGTGGGGAGCAGTCCTCGTGGGAAGCGAGGGCTGAGGCTCGCTGCCCCTTCCCCCGGTTGGGATGCCGGGTTTTTTTTTGCGCCGCAGCACCGCCGTCTGGCGAACCACGTTCTCCGTCACGCGATGCAATGGTTCTGGTTTCTGATCGATCCGAAGATCGACG